>JAYTAM010000268.1:0-7111 GCA_043737505.1 Thermoanaerobaculia bacterium | reverse complement strand
GATCGCCGCGGTGGCCAGGATCACGAAAACAGTGAGCAGCATCGTCAGATCTTTCCGGCGACGGCGAGCGCGGCCACGACGACGAAGTTGACCAGCGCGAGCGGCAGGAGGACCTTCCATCCCAGGCGCATGAGCTGATCGTAGCGGAAGCGCGGAACGGTCCACCGCACCCAGATGAAGAAGAAGAGCGCCAGGTAGGTCTTGACGAGCAGCACGGAGAAGCCGAACAGCGCGGTCCCCAGACCGGGCCCGAGCAGGCCTCCGACCACCGGCAGGCCGGCGATCCAGGCGCCCACCGCGGTGGCGTCGACTCCGGGCACCGACCAGCCGCCGAAGTAGAGCGTCGCCCCGAGCGCCGAGAGGATCGCCATCGACTGGTACTCGCCCATGTAGAAGAGCGCCATGCGCAGGCCGCCGTACTCGGTGTGGTAGCCCGCGACCAGCTCCGACTCCGCCTCCGGCAGGTCGAACGGGGTGCGGTTGGTCTCGGCGAAGGCCGCGACGAGGAAGACGAGGAAGCCGAGGGGTTGGGTGAAGATGTTCCATGCCGGTAGGAAGCCCAGGAGGCTGCCGGCGATCTGGTGATCGACCACCCGGGAGAGGTTGAGCGACCCGGCGGGAATGAGCGCCGCCAGAACTGCGATCGTCAGCGCCAGCTCGTAGCTCACCATCTGCGCGGACGCCCGGATGCCGCCCATCAACGACCACTTGTTGTTCGAGCTGTAGCCGGCGAGGACCAGGCCGTAGACGCCGAGGCTCGAGAGCGCGAGGAACATGAGCATTCCGGCATCGCTGTCGATGACCACCAGCGGGAAGGTGTGTCCCGCCACGGTGACCTCGGGGCCGAAGGGAATCACCAGGAAAGTCAGTAGCGAGGCGACGAAGCCGATCGTCGGCGCGAGAAGAAAGAGTCCCTTGTCGATGCCGGCCGGATTCACGTCCTCTTTGAAGATGAACTTGAGGACGTCGGCGATCGCCTGGAAGAGCCCCAGCGGGCCGAGCCGGTTCGGTCCCAGCCGGTCCTGCATGTAGGCCGGCGCACGGCGTTCCAGCCAGAGCATGATCGGCGTGACGTTGATCAGGGTGAAAAGCCAGAGCCCTGTCATGGCCAGGGCCGCGATGACGGTCGGGGTGAACACCACGGTCGTCAGACCCCTGCTTCGGAGGGGGAGGGAGAGGGAGAGGGAGAGGGAGAGGGGGCGGGCGCCTTTTCTGGCACCCTGGGGAGCTTCGAGCCCTCGGCTCCGATCTCACGGTAGCGCAGGCCATTGAAGGCGGGAAGCTCTTCGGCCATCAGATCGAAAACCGTCGCTGGCGTCACCGTCGACCACTTGGGATCGAAACGCGACAGGAGATCCGCCAGAGCTTCGACTCCTGGCCGGACCTGGGGGGGCGCCGGGAAGGCCTGCTCGAACCGCTGCACCCGCCAGTCGGCGTTGACGAATGTGCCGGCGCGTTCGGCATGGGTAGCGACCGGCAGGACGACGTCCGCGACCCGGGCGAGCGGGGAGTCCGCCCATCCCATCACCGCCAGGAACTTGGCCTCGCGCAGTCTCTCCACGACCTTCGGGTCGTGGGCGGCGCGCCCGAAGTCACTGTCGGCGATGAAGATCGCACCGCACTTCGCGGCGGCGCCTTCGAGCAGCAGGTCCTCGCTGCCGATGGCGCCGACAGTGGGGACGAGCCCGGCGAGCTCGGCGCCACGGCGGTTCGGTGCCGCGTCG
The DNA here is from genome assembly GCA_043737505.1 of Thermoanaerobaculia bacterium. Classification (GTDB taxonomy): domain Bacteria; phylum Acidobacteriota; class Thermoanaerobaculia; order Multivoradales; family JAGPDF01; genus JAGPDF01. Next base: position 5,387 of record JAYTAM010000268.1, on the reverse strand, counting down.
TGCCCGGTGAGGCCGCCCTGCGGGTTGGGGATCTGGCGGGTCGGTCCGCTGTCCACCCAGATCGAGCGGTGCGCTGATTCGGCGAGAGCCGCGAGCTTGGAGAGCAGGAAAGCCTCTTCCGTCGACAGGAAGCCCGAGCCGAGAAAGGCGATCGCGCCTTCGCTGCGGCGGGAGCGCAGATTGTGCGCGATGTGGTCGAGCGCCTCCTTCCAGCCGGTGGCCGCAAGGGCGCCGTTGCGCCGGATCTGCGGAAAGGCGAGGCGGGGGATCTCTCGGTAGCGCTCGTGCGTCGCGCGCCCGTAGTCGCACATCCAGTAGTCGTTGACCTGCGGATTCTGCCGCGGCTTGTAACGCTTGATCGAGCCGTTCTTGTGCTCGAGCGTGATGTTGCAGCCGATATCGCATCCGGTGCAGATCGACGGATTCTTGTCGAGGTACCAGACGCGTTCGGCGAAGCGGAAGCGGGTCGAAGTCAGGGCGCCGACCGGACAGATGTCGACGACGCAGGTGGAGAGCGGGTTGTCGAGCGGCTTCCCCGGAAAGGTGCCGATCTCCGCGTGCGCTCCACGATCGAAGAACCCGAGCTCGCTGGTCTTCGAGATCTCCTCGGTGAAGCGCACGCACCGGGTGCACTGGATGCACCGGTTCATGTTGAGCATCACCGTCGGTCCGAGCGGAATGCGTTCCTTCTCGGGATAGGTGCGCTTCTCCTCGAAGCGGAAGCGGGAAAAGGCTTGACCGTGCTTGTAGGAGTAGTCCTGCAGTCCGCACTCACCGGCCTGGTCGCAGATCGGGCAGTCGAGAGGGTGGTTGATGAGCAGGAACTCCATGATCGCCCGCTGCGCTTCGTCAGCGTTGGGCGAGGTCGTCTTGACGACCATGCCGTCCTTCATCACCTGGGTGGAGCAGGCGGCCTGGAGCTTCCCCATGCCTTCGATCTCCACCATGCACATGCGGCACTGGCCGACGATCGAAAGCCGCGGGTGATAGCAATAGTGCGGGATCTGGACGCCGACCTTGAGTCCGGCCTCGATCAGATTGGTCCCGGCCGGCACCTCGACCGTGCGTCCATCGATGGTCAAGGTAGGCATCAGGCGGCCGCTCCCTGGTCGAAGTAGCGCGGCGACGGAATCGGGTAACGGCCGGCGCGCAGGTTGTCCCGGATCTCGTCGCCGAACTTCTCGATCAGCGAGCGCACCGGACCCTGGGCGGCGTCACCCAGGGCGCAAAGCGAAATTCCGCCGACGTTCGGCACGATGCGGGCGAGGAGATCGATGTCGGCCTCCGAACCCTGGCCGCTGTGGATGCGCTGCAGGAGGAGCTGCATCCAGTTCGTGCCTTCGCGGCAGGGGGTGCACTGACCGCAGGACTCGTGGGCGAAGAACTTGGCGAGGCGCAGGATCGCCCGGACCATGCAGGTGCTGTCGTCCATGACGATGACGGCTGCCGAACCCAGCATGCTGCCGGCCTTCGCCAGAGTGTCGAAGTCCATCTTGATGTCGCGATCGGAGGCCAGCATGATCGGCGCCGATGCGCCGCCGGGAATGAAAGCCTTGAGCTCGCGCCCGCGGTACATTCCACCGCAGCCGTCGAGCAGGGTCTGGAACGTGACGCCGAGCGGATACTCGTAGGTGCCGGGACGCTCGACGTGGCCCGAGATGGCGTAGAGCTTGGGGCCGGTGTTGCGCTCGTCGGTGCCGATCGACTTGAACCAGTCGGCGCCGCGCAGCAGGATGTGAGTCGCGCAGCACAGGGTCTCGACGTTGTTGATCACGGTCGGGCGTCCGAACGCGCCGACGACGGCCGGGAACGGCGGCTTGACGCGCGGTTGACCCCGCTTGCCCTCCAGCGACTCGAGCATGCCGGTCTCTTCGCCGCAGATGTAGGCGCCGGCGCCGCGATGGACGACCATGTCGTGGTGGAAGCCACTGCCCATGACGTTGGTGCCCAGGATGCCGCTCTCGTAGGCGTCGCGCACCGCCGCCTCGAGGATCGCCGTCGCCTTCGTGTACTCGCCGCGAATGTAGATGTACGTCGTACCGGCACCGACCGCCCAGCCGGCGATGATGCAGCCCTCGATGAGCTGATGCGGGTCGTGCTCCATCAGGAGGCGGTCCTTGAAGGTCCCGGGCTCCGACTCGTCGGCGTTGCAGACGATGTACTTGGGTGCCGGAATCTGACGCGGCACGAACGACCATTTGAGTCCGCACGGGAATCCGGCGCCGCCGCGGCCGCGCAGGCCCGAGCGCTTGACCTCGTCGATGACCTCCTCCGGCTGCATGCGCAGAGCCTTGGCGAGGGCGTCATAGCCGCCGCCTTCGCGGTAGCCACGCACGGTGAGGGCTTCGGGTCGGCCGACGTTGCGGGTGAGGACTCTTTCGGTCGTCATGGCTACTTGAGGTCGCGCACGATCTGCCGAGCGCGCTCCGGAGTCAGGTTCTCGTGGTAGTCGTCGTCGACCATGATCATCGGCGCGGTATCGCAGGAGCCGAGACACTCGAACTGGACGTAGGAGCACCGGCCGTCCGCCGTGACTTGGGCTTCGTCGACACCGAGCTCCTGCGCGATGGTGTCGAGAATCTCCCCGGAGCCGCGCAGCTGGCAGGAGAGGTTGGTGCAGACGCGAATTCGATGCCGGCCCACGGGGCGCACGTGGTACATGTCGTAGAACGACACCACTCCGGCTACCCGGGCGACCGGCAGTTCGAGGAGCTCGGCCACGGCCTCGATCGCGGCCTCCGGCAACCAGCCGCCGGAGGCTCGTTGCGCGATGTGGAGGGCCGGCAGGGTCAGCGCTTCGAGGGTCGGATACTTCGGGCGTAGCTCGAGAATCTCCGCGATGGCGCTCTCCGGCAGGATCGAAGCCGCTGCGGGCCGGCCGGAGCTCACTTAGTGGCCCCTCTGCGGGCGCAGGGCCTTCGCCACGACGTCGAGTCCGCCTTTCCGCCAGACGTAGGCGTAGCCGACGAGAATCAGGCCGATGAAGCCCATCACCGCGGCGAAGAGCGGCCAGCCGCCTTCGCGGAGAACGACCACCCAGGGGAAGAGGAAAGCGGCCTCGACGTCGAAGACCACGAAGTCGATGGCGATGAGGAAAAAGGCGATCGAAAGCCGCTTCCGCGAGCGATCGAGAAGAGGGAGACCGGATTCGTAGGTCGAAAGCTTGATTCGCCCGCCGGTCCGGCGGCCCGCGAACCAGGAAATGGACATCAGCAGGCAGGCCAATGCGAAGGCCGCGGTAAAGGCGACGATGACCGGGAAATAGGCCTCTGGCACCTGCGAAGCCTTTCACATGCGCGGCGGCGAGAACAAGAGGTGAAGGTCGGGAAATGCTGTGTTATAAGTTGCCGATTCGTGATTCGAGATGACGTCACTGCGGTGATTCCTGCCTTCAATTGCGGGGCGACGATCGGTGACGTCGTCACCGGGACGCGGCGCTATCTGGCCGACGTCGTGGTGGTGAGCGACGGCAGCCGGGACGACACGGCGGAAAGAGCGCTCGCGGCCGGTGCCCGCGTCGAAGTCCTGCCCGAAAACCGCGGCAAGGGCTGCGCCTTGCGGCGCGGAATCGACCTGGCGCTCGAGCGCGGGCCCCAGGCGCTTGTGCTCCTGGACGGCGACGGCCAGCACGATCCCGCAGACATTCCCGCCCTCCTCGCGGCCTGGGACGGCGGAAAGGTAGACCTGGTCGTCGGGGCGCGCCTTCAGGACGCGCGCCGTATTCCGCCCTCCCGGTACTGGACGAACTACATCGGCACGCGAATCCTCACCTGGATGACGGAGCTCGAGCTCGAGGACTCGCAATCGGGCTACCGCGTGTTGTCGAGCTCGCTGGTTCGCCGCCTGAAGCTGCGCTCGGCCGGCTACGCCATCGAATCCGAGATGCTCATCAAGGCGGGGAAGGCCGGCGCCCGCCTGGAACACGTCGCGGTCCGCACTATCTATAATGACGAGGAAAGCCATTTTCGGCCCTTGATCGATACCCTCCGGATCGCCCTTGCCGCCATCCAGTTCACAGTCGAAGACCAGCCTTCCTGAGGTCACCCCGCTCGTCGGCCGCTTCGCTCCGGCGCTCTCGGTGGACGTGGAGGAGTGGTACCACAACTGCTGGGTGCCGGAGTACATCGATCCGGAGTTGCGGCCTCGCCTGCCGGAGGAGCTCGACCGACTGCTGCCGCAACTCGCCGAAGAGCTCGGCCGAACGGGCGCCAAGGCGACCTTCTTCGTCCTCGGAGAGGTGGCGAATCGTACGGCTCCGCGCCTGCGAGAGCTCGCGGCTGCAGGACACGAGATCGCCTGCCACTCCTTCCATCACCGGCGGGCGAACAGCCTCGGTGTCGCGTCGTTTCGGTCGGAGCTGCTCCGCGCCAAGGCGCTGCTCGAGCAGTGCATCGGCGCCGAAGTGCGGGGTTTCCGCGCCCCTGAATGGTCGTTGCGCGATGTCGCCAACCCGCGCTTGCGCGTCGTCGCCGAAGCGGGCTTCACCTACGACAGCTCGCTGGTCCCTTCGGCGGGCGCCGGTTCGTCGTCCAATCCCCGTCGGCCCGTCCGCCTGACCTGGTCCGGAGGGCTGTCGATCGTGGAGATTCCGCCGCTCACCTGGGGAGGAGCCCTGCGTCTGCCGGCCGGGGGCTGGTGCGGCCGGGCGGCCGCGCCGCGGTGGATTCTCGGTGCCGCCCGCAGCGACCTGCGCAGCGGCGGACTGCCCCTCCTGGTGGTGCATCCTTGGGAGCTCGCCAGGCGCGCCGTGCCCGGCCACCTGTCCGGCTTTGCCCGCTTCTTTCACGAGGCCGCCCGCGAGGAGTTTCCCGACCGCTTTCGCACGACTCTCGCCGGTCTTCCATGGAGGACCGTCGCGGCAGCAGGATGGGATGGGTCTTCCGAGCGCACCGAGCGTCTGGCCGATCCCGGCTTCGCGATCCTGCCGCGCCCGGCAGCGGAGCCGGAGCCCCCACTGCGCGAGGTGCGGCTGTGAGCTCGGGCCGGATCGCCCTGGTCACCGGAGCGAGCGGCGGAATTGGAGCCGCCTCGGTGCGGGCGCTCGCAGCTCGCGGAGAGCGGGTCGCGCTGACTTATTTTCGCAATCGGGAGGCGGCCGAAGCGCTCGCCGCGGAGGTCGGGGGCTTCGCCTACCCGCTCGATGTGCGAGAGCGGGCGGCGATTCCGGCCCTGGTCGCCGAGGTCCGTTCTGATCTCGGAGAGATCCAGATTCTCGTTCTGAACGCCGGCACGACGCGCGACGCGCTGCTGCCTTTCCTGGGTGAAGAGGATTGGAACGAGGTGCTGGAGGTGAATCTCCATGCGGCGTTCCGGCTCACCAAGGCGGTCATCAAAGGCATGCTCGCCCGGCGTTGGGGTCGGGTGATCGCGATCTCGAGCGCCAGCGG
>JAYTAM010000267.1:0-3129 GCA_043737505.1 Thermoanaerobaculia bacterium | reverse complement strand
GCGCTGTCATCTCCCGCCCAGACGAAGAGCTTCTGCTGCTTCAGATCCGCGATCGTCCGGATCGGCTGGCGCGAGAAGAGGTGGATCCAGCCGCCGTGCAGGCGTGGAAGAAGAACGGCTACCAGCCCGTGCCGCTCGCTGCGACCGACATCCTGCTCGGCTTCCAGACCAAGATGATCGACGTCGTCCCGACGACGCCGATCGCCGCCCTCTCGTTGCAGTGGTATCGCCAGACGCCGAACATGATGGGCCTGGGGCTCGCACCGCTGGTCGGAGGGGTCGTGCTGACCAAGAGCGCCTGGGAGAAGGTGACGCCGGCCGACCGCGAGCTGATCCTGGCAGCGGCCCGTGCGACCGAGAAGGGGCTCGAGGCAGAGGTTCCGAAGCAGGACAAGAGCGCCATCGAGCAGATGCGCCAGCGCGGCCTGACCGTCGTCGAGGTCACCGCCGAACAGCAGAAAGGCTGGCACGACGAGGCGAAGCGCTTCGCCGTCGCCGCCCGCGACGGCCGGGTTCCGCCGGAGATCCTCGAAGCGACCGAGGCGGCGGTGGCGAAGTTCCGCGCCCGCGCGCCGTCCGGGACGCCCGCATCGCCTGCCGCCGGTTCCGGATCCAAGAGCGGAGCGCGCCGCTGAGCTTCGTCTCGCGCACCGAAGACACCGTCGCCATCCTGCCGCTGGCGGCGATGGCGCTCCTCGTCGCCAGCGAGCTCCTGGTGCGGCAGGTGGGCGGGACCGGAGTTCCGGGGGCGCTGCCCATTCTCCAGCACCTCACGCTCTGGCTCGGATTCCTCGGTGCGGCTTACGCGGCGCGCGAAGGCAAGCTCCTCGCCATCGCCTCGGCGGGACTTTTCCCCGAAGGCCGCTGGCGAGAGGCGGCGGCCATCTTCTCCGGCGCGGTCGGCGCGGCGGTGTCGGTGTTACTCGCTCGTGCGTCGATCGAGATGGTCCGCCTCGACCGCGAGGCGGGCGGGGTCGTCGCGCTCGGAATCCCGATCTGGGTAGCGGAGCTGGTCTTGCCCGTCGCCTTTTCGATTCTGGCGCTGCGGCTGGCCTGGATGGCCTCGCCGCGCTGGAGTGGCAGGAGCCTCGCCGCACTCGGGCTGCTGGCAGGCCTCCTCCTCAGTCAGTATCCGATCTGGACCGAAGGGGCGCCCAAGCTCCTCGGGCTCGTCGTCCTCCTGCTGGGAGCGATTGCCGGCGCGCCGCTCTTCGTGCTCCTCGGCGGCGCCGCCGTCTGGCTTTTCCTCACCGACGGGGTGCCGATCACCGCCGTGCCGATCGAGAGCTACCGCCTGGCGGTGCATCCCACCCTGCCGTCGATCCCGCTCTTCACCCTCACCGGCTTCCTGCTCGCCGAGGGCAAGGCCGCGACCCGCCTGCTGGCGCTCTTTCGCTCCGCAGTGGGCTGGCTGCCCGGCGGCACCGCCGTCGTCACCGCGGTCCTGTGCGCCTTCTTCACCACCTTCACCGGCGGCTCGGGAGTGACGATCCTGGCGCTGGGGGCGTTGCTCTTTCAGACTCTCCAGGCCGAGCGCTATCGCGAGCGCTTCTCGCTCGGTCTGCTGACTTCGTCGGGGGCGCTCGGTCTGCTCTATCCGCCGGCGCTGCCGCTGATCTTCTACGGCATCGTTGCTTCGGTGCCGATCCCCGACCTGTTCAAGGCTGGCATCCTTCCCGGCACGCTGATGGTCCTTGCAGTGGCGGCCTGGGGCCTGCGCGAGGGGCGGCGCTCCGGCATCGGCGGGCAGCCGTTCGTCGGCAAGGCGTTCGCCCGCGCCGTCTGGGAGGCGAAGTGGGAGATCGGGCTGCCAGTCTTCATTATCGTCCTGATGCTCAGCGGCCGTGCCACCACGGTCGAAGCGGCGGGCGCTAGCGTCCTCTACGCTGCGCTCGTCGGACTGGTGATTCATCGCGACATCGCCTGGCGCCGCCTGCCGCATGTGCTGCGCGAATGCGTGCTGGTCGTCGGCGGGGTGCTGCTCATCCTCGGTGTCGCGCTGGGTCTGACCAGCTACCTGGTGGACGCCGAGGTGCCCATGCACCTCCTGGCGTGGGCGCAGGCGAACATCAGCTCGCCCTGGGTCTTTCTCCTGGCGCTCAACCTCCTGCTGCTCATCGTCGGCTGCCTGATGGATATCTTCTCGGCGATCGCCGTGGTGGTGCCGCTGATCCTGCCGCTGGCGCTCGCCTTCGGCGTCGATCCGATCCATCTCGGAATCATCTTCATCGCCAATCTGGAGCTCGGATTTCTCACCCCGCCGGTCGGGGTCAACCTCTTCCTGGCTTCGTACCGCTTCGAACGGCCGATGTCCGAGATCATCCGCTCGGTGCTGCCGTTCCTGCTGATTCTCGCCGTCGGCGTCCTGGTCATCACCTACGTTCCCTGGCTGACGCTGGTCTTCCTCGATCGGTGAGCCGCACGTGAAGTCTTCAGACACGGTTCGAAATCGGAAGAAAGCAAAGACAAGAAGCTCGGTAGAGGAAAAAGAGAAGTCCTACGACCGTGCCTACTTCGAGCGCTGGTACCGGCGCGGCGCTAGTCGCATCGAAGGGCCGTCGGCCCTGCGCCGCAGAGTGGCGCTTGCGGTGGCGATAGCGGAGCGCTTCCTCGAGCGCCCGATCCGCAGTGCGCTCGACGTCGGCTGCGGTGAAGGAAGGTGGCGCGCCGAGCTCCTGCGCCTGCGGCCGAAGCTCCGCTACCAGGGAGTCGAACCGTCGCCCTACGTAGTGAAGCGGTTCGGCGCGCGGCGCAACATCGTGCAGGGCGGCCTGACCGACCTGCACGGACTCGACTTGGAGGGTCCGTTCGATCTGGTGATCTGCGCCGATGTCCTGCACTATCTCGAAGTCGATGAGCTCGAAAGAGGACTGCCGGCGCTCGTCACGGTGACCGGAGGCCTGGCCTACCTGGAGCTGCTGACGGACCAGGAGGAGGTGGAGGGCGACCAGCGGGCGCTGAAGCTGCGCCCGCCCTCCCTTTACCAGAAGCTTTTTTCGTCCGCCGGTCTCACCGGCGTCGGTTGCTACGGCTGGCTGGCGCCTGGCCTCGCCGACGCGCCAAGCGTTCTCGAACGGCTCTGACGACTCTCGGCGGTGGGGTCTCCGCACCCACGGCGGTCCTTCGAAG
>JAYTAM010000266.1:0-32923 GCA_043737505.1 Thermoanaerobaculia bacterium | reverse complement strand
TCGGCTCCCGCCGCGACAGCAGGCCGCTGAACTCGGAGCCGAGACTCTCTTCGAGCACGACGACGACATTGAGCCGCCTCGGTGTTCCCGGATTGACGATGTGACGCAGTGTCGAGCCCCCCGAGAGGTCGACGCGACGGCTCTCCGAAGCACTGAACAGGTTCTCGAGCCGCCGCTCGATCTCGGATGGCGCCAAGGTCGGATACAGGCCGTCGTACGGAGCGTCCCTGCCGAGCAGGGCGCGCCAGAAGCTGTACGAACCGTTGCTCGCCACCTCGTTGAGGGCTCGATCCTCGGAGACGTGCGCGAGTCCCGGCCGCACGGCGAAAGCGAGCGCTCCGAGCGTCGCGACGTAGACGATCAAGCCGGCCAGGCGGCGCCGGCCCGCATCCGGTCGCTCCCACGCCAGGGCCAGCGGTCGGCGCAGCCGCCTCGCCACCAGCCAGGTCGCTACGCCCAGGGCGAGAAGAATCAGCCCCGTCGGATAGCTCTGCCAGATGTTCTCTCCGACCTCGGTCGGATAGAGCAGGTAGTCGGCAGCGACGAAATTGAAGCGGCCGTCGAACTCGGAGAAGAAGAAGAGCTCGGCCGTGGCGATGAAGAGCCAGGCGAAGACCAGCGCGCTCGCCACGATCGCCAGCAGACGCCGGTGCCAGGCGGCAGCGAACCAGCGCTGCGGCAGGAGCGCGAGATAGACCGCCCAGGGTAGCAGCCACCATCCCGCCGCCAGCAGGTCGAAGGCGAGACCGCTCAGGAGACTGCGGGCGACAGCCGCGGCCGAAGTGGCCAGCCAGTCCGGATGGAAAGCCAGCAGCGCCAGGCGGGTCAGCGTGCAGAGCCCGAGATAGACCAGACCCAGCGCAGTCACCACGCGAAAGCGCGCCAGCAACACCGGCGCCATCTCGCCGCCCAACGAATCCGATGCCATAGCGCTCTTCCTCTCGCCGACAGGCCCGCTCCCCGAAGGAGCAGACAAGCGGAAGTTACGCGCTGCTCCATGAATGCAGGGTGAAGAGCTCGAAGCCGAGCGCGGCGCTTCGTTCATCCGGGCTTCATATTCGGGGGCTACAATTGGCGGGTGAAGCTATTGTTGATCGAGGACTCGGAAAAACTGCAACGCTCGCTGCAGCGAGGTTTTCGCAAGCTCGGCTTCGTGATCGATGCGGCGACCGATGGCGAAGAGGGGTTCTGGCTGGCAACCCAGAACGAATACGACGTCGTGCTCCTCGACGTGATGCTGCCCGGGATCGACGGCTTCTCGGTTCTGCAGAAACTGCGTGAGCGAGGGAACCAGCAGCACGTCCTCATTCTCTCGGCGCGCGATCTGGTGGAGGACCGAATTCACGGTCTCGACCTGGGTGCCGATGACTACCTGGTGAAGCCGTTCTCCTTCGAAGAGCTTCTGGCCCGCATCCGCGCCCTGGTGCGCCGAGGTTTCTCGCAGAAGAATCCAATTCTCAGCTGCGGCGGCCTGCGCCTCGAAACAGCGGCACGCCGCGTCTACGCGGAAGCCCGGGAGATCGCCGTCTCTCCTCGCGAATACGCGCTGCTGGAGCTGCTCACGAGGCGGGCCGGCGAGCTCGTCACCCGTCGAGAGTTGTGGGAGAAGATGTACGAATTCGAGAGTGGCGCCGAAAGCAACGTCCTCGACGTGATGATCTACTCGCTGCGGCGGAAGCTCTCCCACGCTGGCCTGCCGGAGCTGATCCGCACCCGACGCGGAGAGGGCTACATTCTGGAACCCGGCGGCACGGCTTGAAATCGCTCCAGGGTCGCCTCAACCGGGGGCTCCTCGTTGGGGTCGGGGCGCTCCTATTGGTCGCCGGGCTCCTGGTCGACCAGGAGATCGAACGCCGGACGTTGAGCGATTTCGACCGCGCCCTCGAGGAACGAACGCGGGCGCTGGCGGGAATGCTCGAACAGGAGGAGGGAAGAATCCTCTTCGAGTTCGATCCCACCGAATATCCGGAGTTTTTTCGCCAGAGTGCCGCCGACTATTTCGAAGCTCGAACACTCGAGGGCAGGACGCTCTTCCTCTCCGACTCCGCGGCAGGCAAGCCGCTGTTCTCCAAAGCCGCGTCAGAGCGAGCGAAGCACGTCGGCAGCCAGAATCTGCTCCTGCCCGACGGGCGGCGAGGTCGCGCCTTCGTCCTTCGCTTTCAGCCCAGACTCGAAACTCCGGATGACGACGACGCCCCGTCGACGCCTCGGCCGGAAACCACGAGCCCTTCGACGGAGGAGGCCCCCGAGAAGCCGCTGACGGTCGAACTCGTGGTCGCGCGCGAACGTGAATCGCTCGACTCGTTCGTCACCCGGGTGCGTTCGGCTGCCGCGTTCCTCGTCCTGATCCTGCTGGCCGCCAGCGCGGCGATCATCGCCTGGACGCTGCGTCGCGAGCTGGCTCCGGTGCGGTCATTGGCGGCGCAGATCGCCCGGATCGACGCCGAGAACCTCGATACTCCGCTGGCGCCGGCCGCGCTGCCGGCGGAGCTCGCTCCCATCGCCGCGCGGGTGGAAGAGCTGCTCCACCGCCTGCACGCATCTTTCGCGCGCGAGCGCGCCTTCTCCATGCATCTCGCTCACGAGTTGCGAACGCCCCTCGCTGAGCTCCGCGCCCTGGTGGATGTCGCCCTCCGTTGGCCGGACGATCCGCGCGAGCTGGCGCTGGCGCTGCAGGAGGCGGGAGCGATCCAGAGCCAGATGCAGGGGTTGATCGTCAACCTTCTCGCCCTGGCGCGCTCCGGCGCCGATGAGAGGTTGAGCCTGCCGCAGTCCGTCGACCTTTACGCTGCCGTCGAGCGAGCGGTGGGGGCCAGTCAACGCAGATTCAATGCGCGCTCAATCTCGGTCGAGAACGGCGTCGCCAGCGACCGGGTCGTGCTCGCCCCTCCCGAAGCTCTGGACCTGGTGCTCTCGAACCTGGCTGCGAATTCTGCGCTGCACGCCCCGCCGGCGAGCGGAGTCCGGATTCGCTTCGATGCTCCCACCGGAACGCTCATCTGGGCCAACTCTGCGCCGGACCTGGAAACGGCCGATCTGGAACAGCTGTTCGTCCGCTTCTGGCGCAAGAGCGCCGCCCGCTCCGCCGGGGACCATGCCGGACTGGGCCTTGGCCTCGTCCGCGACCTGGCACGCGGCTGGGGCGGCGAAGCGAGCGCGACCCTGAAGGACGGCGAGCTCGAGATTTCCGTCTCCGGCCTCGGGCCCGACACTCGCGCTGCCTGAAGCAAGAGCGCTGTCGCGCGAAGCGGTCTCAGCTGTCGCCGTCGAGCAGATTCCCCAGCGGGCCGAGGACGGAACCCTCTTCGCGGCGACCGCGGGCGATGCCCGACGCGGCGATGACACGCGCCGCGAGGCGCGAGAACGGCAGCGACTGCAGCCAGACCTTCCCCGGGCCGGTGACGGTGGCGAAGAAGAGCCCTTCTCCGCCGAACAGGAACGTCTTCACTCCCTTGACCATCTGGATGTCGTACTGCACCTGGGGCTCGAAGGCGACCAGGCAACCGGTGTCGACACGCAGGGTCTCTCCGGCGGCGAGCGTCCGCTCGTGGATCGTGCCGCAGGCATGAAAGAAGGCGAGTCCGTCGCCGTCGAGCTTCTGAAGAATGAAACCCTCACCGCCGAAGAGGCCGGCACCGAGCCGTTTCTGGAAGGCGATGCCGAGCGAAACCCCCTTCGCCGCGCAGAGAAAGGCGTCCTTCTGGCAGAGCATCTGTCCGCCGTGCTGCTCGAGGTCGAGAGCGATGATCTTGCCCGGATAGGGCGCGGCAAAGGCGACCTTCTGCCTCGCCGATCCCGCGTTGGAGAAGACGGTTGTGAACAGCGACTCGCCGGTCAGGACCCGCTTGCCGGCGGAGAGGAGCTTGCCGAAGAAATCGCCGCCCTCGCTCTGCTGCGAGCCGTCGCCGAAGATGGTCTCCATCTGGATCGCCGGATCCATGTAGAAGAAGGCGCCCGCCTCGGCGACGCAGGCCTCTTGCGGATCGAGGGTGATCTCGACGTACTGCATCTCCTCGCCGAAGATCTCGAAATCGATCTCGTGCATGCGACCCTTGCCCGAAATCCCCGTGGGCGGGGGAGGCGGCGGCGCGGGAGAAGCACCGAAGCCGGCGGCGAACTCCGCCACCGTGCCGATCGGCGCCCAGGTCTTCATCCCCGGACCGAAGACGTGGGCGTTGCGGTCGAGCCGGCCGGCACGAATCCGCTCCGTCACTTCGGTCGCCGAGATCGGCCCCTCCTGCTTTCCGTTGACCGCGACGTACCACTGCGCTTCGTTCGACATTCGATTTCTCCAGGGAGAAGTTCAGGCGCTGGAGCATTCTACCGGCAAGGGTGAGAAGCTCGGGCTAGGGGACGGTGAGGCTCCAGGCGTCCGAGTTCTCGTCTTCGAAGCCGTCGGCAAAGATCACATCGGGCCCATCGAGACCGGTTTCGACGAGGAAGGCTGCGGCGAGGCGGGCGAACTTGGCCGCGTGGGAAGCACTCCCACCGAGGGTAGCGACCGTGTCGCTGGTCGAATGGATGGCCGAGTTGTGGTCGCCGAAGCTCGCCTCGAAGGCGAACGCCGCGGGGAAGCCACGGTTGTGCCACGCAGCATGATCCGAGCAGGCGTACCCGCAGGCGGTCGTCGTCCAGGTGAGCGCCGGCTGGTAGGCCTCGAGCAGGTCGACGAGGAAGGCGTTGAGCGCTGCGTTGGTGAAGTCCGAGATGAAGACGATGTCTTCATTCGACCCGTTGAAGCCGGTCATGTCCTGCTGCAGGACCGCCAGCACATTGGAGCCGGCGGCGAGGTAGCTCTGCGCGATCGCATTCGAGCCGCGAAGGCCGACCTCCTCGGCGGCATACGCCATGACCCGGATCGTGCGCTGGGGTCGAAAACCGGCGGAAAGCGTCGCGCGGACCACCTCCGACAGGGTCGCGATGCCCGAGGCGTCATCGTCGGCGCCGGGGGCGGAAAAATTCGGATTGCTCGTTCCGGGAGCCGTCGAGTCGAGGTGGGCGCCGAGCACCACCACTTCGTCGGGCAGCAAGGTACCTGGAATGGTCAGAACGACGGAAGGTTGCACGGTCGTGGTGTGCGAGACGAGCGCGACGGTCACCTCGGGACGACTCGCGGCGTACGACAGCCAGAGGTCGCGGATCCACGTCGCCGCCGCCGTCCCCGTGGGATGTGCATGGTAGCGATTGGCGAAGCTCGTCGAAAGGGTCGTAATGGTGCCGAGAATGTTCGCCTCATTCACCGACCCAGCCACCTCTGCGACCCAGTTCGGCTGATCGATCGTGAATCCGAGGCCGAGCGGCGTGCGTGGGTCAGCGCCGGAGCGCGGCAGCGCAGCGTTGGCCTCGGCGAGACTTTCGTGGGCGATGAACCCGCCACAGCGCTGCAGCTCGTGGTGGATCCGTTCGCCGAGCGAATCCAGACCCGAGCGAGAGATCCGGGCGAGGACGACTCCGCCCGTCTCCTCGACCCGCACCAGGCCCGCCTCTCGCGCCAGCCGCCCGCCCGCGGCGAGGGCGTAGGCGTCGCTTCCGAGCGTGATCCAGACCTCTGCGTTGGAGTCACTGGAGTCACTGGAATCACTGGAGTCGCCGCCGGTGGCCGCGAAAGCTCCGCAAGCCACAATCGCTCCGGCGACGAAGGCCAGAATTCGACGAACTGAAAGTCGCAACCAGGAGCGGGAAATCATCCTCACCATCATAGACGAAGCAGCCGCAGCGAGTTGGCGACGACCAGCAGGGTGGCGCCCATGTCGGCGGCGATCGCGCCCCAGAGCGAGGCCAAGCCGAGAAAGGTCAGTACGACGAACGTCGCCTTGATCGCCAGCGAGAAGGCGATGTTCTGACGGATGATCGCCAGGGTCTTGCGCGAGTGGCGCACCAGCCACGGGAGGCGCGAGAGATCGTCCGAAAGCAGCGCCACATCGGCGGTCTCGATGGCGGCGTCCGAGCCTCCGCCGCCCATCGCGATACCCAGGCTCGCGCTGGCGAGGGCCGGCGCGTCGTTGATGCCGTCGCCGACCATGGCAACCTTGCCGTACTTCGCGACCAGAGCCTCGATCGCAGCGACTTTCTCGTCCGGCAGCAGCTCGGCTCGGACCTCGGTGACCCCGGCCTCCCGGCCGATTGCCTCCGCGGTTCCCTGATTGTCGCCGGTCAACATGATGGTGGTTTCGATCCCCAGCCGGCGCAGCTCTTCGAGCGCGGCCTTCGCATTCGGGCGCACGCTGTCGGCGACCGCGACGATGCCGCAAACGTGACTCTCGTTGCCGAGGACTACGGCGGACCGTCCCGAGGTCGAGATCGACTCGAGCTTCGCGTGGACCTCGGGCGTCTCCTGCCCGCGCTCTTCGAGGAAGCGGTGCGAGCCGACCCAGAACTGCCGCCCTGCGATGAGCCCGACGGCGCCCTTCCCCTGGATCGCCTGAAAATCGGTCGCCGCCGCGACCGAGATGCCCTTCTCCGCGGCGTACTCGCGGATGGCCGCGGCGAGCGGGTGCTCGCTGTTCGCCTCGAGCGCCGCCAGCCGCTCGAGAACCTCCCGGTCGTCGTGGCCCGAGAGGGCGACGACTTCGACGACCGCTGGCCGACCGTGAGTCAGCGTGCCGGTTTTGTCGAAAGCGAAGGCGCGCAGTCGCGCGGGAGCCTCGAGGAAGGCCCCGCCCTTCACCAGGACGCCATGGCGCGCCGCAGCGGAAAGCCCGGCGACGATCGCTACCGGCGTCGAGACGACGAGCGCACACGGGCAGCCGATGACCAGCAGGACCAGCGCCTGATAGCCCCACTCGGCGAAGCTCGCTCCGGTCAACAGGGGCGGCAGAATGGCCACGGCGATCGCCGCGCCGAAGACGCACGGCGTATAGATGGCGGCGAACCTGTCCACCCAGCGTTCGGAGGGCGAGCGCCGCGCCTGCGCCTCTTCGACGAGGCGCAGGATTTTCGCCAGCATCGTCGCTTCGGCCCGGGCGGTGGTCTCGAACTCGAGCGCCCCCGAGCCGTTGATCGAACCTGCGAACACGTCGTCCCCGACCCCCTTGTCGACCGGCCGGCTCTCGCCGGTGATCGGTGCCTGATTGAGGGAGGAGCTGCCGGCGACGATCCGTCCGTCGAGCGGGATGCGCTCGCCGGGCCGAATGGCGATCCGCGCCCCCACCTCGACCTCCGAAGGGTGTACTTCGCGCTCCCCGCCCGCCTCCACGAGCCGTGCGGTTGGCGGCGCGAGGTCGAGGAGCTTGGCGATGGCCTTGCGCGCGCGGCCGATGCTCCAGGCCTCGAGGGCGAGCGAGAAGGAGAACAGGAAGGCGACCGTCCCGGCTTCGAACCATTCGCCGATCACGACGGCGCCGGAGACCGCGATCGTCATCAGAAGGTTCATGTCCGGTCGCAGCCGGCGCAACGACTGCCACGCCTTCGGCGCGACAGTGATCAGGCCCGCCACGATGCCGACGGCATAGATCCACCGCACGGCGAGCGGCACCGGCGCCGAGCCGCCCATGCCTTCGCTGCCGAGCGCGGCGCCGAAACCGCCGGCGAGCGCTGCATGGAGCAGAAATCCGCTGAGCGTCGCGGATCCGGAGACGACGGTCGCGACGAGGCGTCGCCGCCGCAGACGTTCGGTGGCGCCGCCGTCCCCTTCGGCGCGCCAGACCTCCGCCGAGAGGCCCGTACTTTTTACCGCCGCCAGGATCGCCGCGTCGGAGACCGGACGGGTCGCCGCCGCGACGGTCATCTTGCCGCGCAGCAGATCGAAGCCGAGATTTTCTTCACCGCCGACGATCGGCCCCACCCCGCGCCGGAGAAGAGCGATCTCCTCGGCGCAATCCATGCCGGCGACGCGGAACGCCCGAGTTGGCTCTACAGCCATCGCGATTCTCCCTCGCGGATCATGAACCTGCCCTCACCGCGCTCCTGCGGGTGAGGCATCCTGCTGTCGCGCCTTCCGCGCCGGAGCGCCGAAATGAGCGTAGACCGCCGGCAGAACCAGCAGCGTGAAAATGGTCGAAGTGACCAGTCCGCCGACCATGACGACGGCGAGCGGGCGCTCGAGCTCCGAGCCTCCGAGGCCGAAGAGCATCGGTGTCAGTCCGAGGATCGCCGCGCCGGCGGTCATCAGCTTGGGGCGCACCCGTCCGAGCGAGGCTTCGCGCACCGCAGCCTCGAGCGGTAGACCGTGGCCGAGAAACCCCTTCGTCTGGGTGATCAGGACCAGACTGTTCTGCACCGCGACGCCGAACAGACCGATCACCCCGACGATCGAGCTCGCATTCCAGCTCTCGCCGGCGAGCGCCAGCGCCACCAGTCCGCCCGCGAACGCGAGCGGCAGCGTCGCGAACACGATGGCCACCTCGCGCACGGAGCCGAGAGCGAGCAGCAGAAGGAAGAAGACCAGACCGAGTGCCACAGTCGAGGCGACGAGAAGGCGACGTTGCGTGGCGCGTGCTTCCTCGATCTGGCCCGATAGCCCCACGGTCGTCCCGCTTGGCAGCTTCATCGCCGCGAGCCTCTGCTCGATCCGTTTCGCCGTGCCCCCGAGATCCCCGGCCGTCTGGACCCGGAAGCCGAGCCGCCGTTGCGCGTTCTTGCGCCGCAACAGCCCGGGCGAGGAGCTCTCCTCCACCCGCGCGACCTGTCCGAGCTCGATGACCCGCCCCTCTTCCACGATCAGGGGCAGGCGCGCGAGCGCCGCGCCGGTCAGCCGTCCGTCGTTGGGAAACCGCACGACGCGATCGATGCGCTGGATCCCCTCGAAGCGGGGCGCGAGTGGGATCCCCTGCAACGCGGCGCGGGCAGTCAGAGCCAGCAGCGCTCGCGGCACATCGAGGCGGCGCAAAGCATCCTCGTCGGGCACGATGCGCCAGGCCGGGAGCGCAGTGCCGGAGTCGACAATCACCGATACGACGCCCTCGAGCTCGGCGATCTCGCGCCGGATCTCCGCCTCGCGCGCGCGCAGAGGCTCGAGGTCGGCAGCGTAGAGCTCGACTTCGATGTCGGCCGGACTGCCGCCGATCCCCTCGGCGATCCGCATCCCCATCGGCGTCGTCACTTCGACCCCGAACGGAGCCGCTTCGCCGATCTCTTCGATCTCGGCACCCACCGCGTCCGAGTCGGTTCCCGGTTCGAGGACGATCAGGATGTCCGATATCGAATGCGGCATCGGGTCTTCGGTGATCTCGCCCCGCCCGCTGCGGCGATAGACCGAGCACACTCCCTCGATCTCCACCAGGCTCGCTTCGAAGCCGACGTTGGCTTCGTCCACCGCCGCAACGCTGAGGTCGGAGGGCAGGAGCGTCTGCACCATCAACGCCCCCTCGTCGAGCTCGGGCAGGAACTGAGTGTCGAGACGGGTCGCGAGCCAGAACGAAGGCAGGGCGACGAGCAAGGCGATGACCTGGACCGCCAGGCCGTGGCGGAGCGCCCAATCGAGACCCGGCCGGTAGACCTCCTTGATCCAGGTGACGAATCGCGGTTCGGCGAGCGCAGTCCCCGGCGGGAGAAAGCGATCGACCAGCACCGGAACCAGCGTGAAGGAGAGGGCGAGGCTGATCGTCATCGCCGACGCCACCGCGACGGCGAGCGGCGCGTAAAGCCGGCCGGCGACTCCGGGCAGCGCCAGGAGCGGAACGAAAACCGCCAGGATGACGGCGACTGCGGTGACGATGGGAACCGCCACCTCGGCCGCGGCCGCCGAGAGGATCGAACGCCGGGCGCGCTGGTCGCCGGCCTCGTGGGGATGGGATTCGAGCCGATGGACGAGGTTCTCGACCATGATCACACTGGCATCGACCAAGATGCCGACGGCGATCGCCAGGCCTCCGAGGGTCATCGCATTCAGCCCGTGCCCGAGGAGCATCAACGGTATCGCCGCGCCGACGGTCGACAGCGGCAGGACGGCGAGTACGACCAGCGCCCCGCGCAGGCTTCCCAGCAGCAGCACGAGGACGACGGCGACGAAAGCCGCACCGATGAGGAGCGCCGTGGTGACCCCCGAGAGGGCGTGGTCGACGAGCTCGCCCTGGTCGTAGAAGAGGTCGAGCTTCATGCCCTGAGGCAGCCCCTTCTGCAGCTCCGGCAGCAGCGCGCGCACCCGCCGTGCCGTCGACAGCGTCTCCGCGGCGGGCTGCTTCACCACCCGCATCGACACCGCCTCGAACCCGCCATAGCGGGCCAAGCCGAGGCGGAATCCCGGCGCGTCCCGAATCTCCGCGAGGTCGCCCAGGGTCACCAGCCCGTGCGCCGTGTGCACCGGGATCCGCCGGAGGTCCTCGTTGGTCGCAGCGAGCGTCGCGACGCTGACCAGCCACATCTTGTCGCGCACCTCGAGCAGGCCTGCGCCGGAGTCGCGCTCGCTGCCTTCGAGCGCTTCGAGCACCTGGGCGAGCGAGGCTCCAGCCAGCCGCAGGCGCTCGGCAACCAGGCTGATCTCGACCGTCCGCTCCGCGCCGCCCAGAAGCTCGATGCGCGCCACCCCGGGGACCGACTGAAGGCGCGGGACCAATACCCGCACCGCCTGATCCCGGAGCGTCATCGGATCGATCGCCGGCCCTTCGAGCACCAGCTCCTGAATCTCCTGCAAGCGCCCGGCGGCGCTGGTCACCAGGGGCGCCTCGGTGCCTTCGGGGAAGCCGCCCAACAGTGTCGCGAGCTTCTCCCCCACCAGCTGGCGGGCGCGCCACGGATCGCTGTCGCTCTCGAAGGCGATAACGATCTGGGCGATGCCGGGCTGCAGCGTCGAGGTTACGCGCCGTACACCGGGCAGCCCCAGCATCGCCTGCTCGACGGGCTGAGCGACCGCGAGCTCGATCTCCGGCGCCGAGCGGCCGGGACTCTGAATCAGGAGCTGCAACGTCGGCAGCGTCAGGTCGGGGAACAGGTCGCGGCGCAGACCGCCGTAGACCACCATTCCGACGATGCCGAAGACCAGCGAAAGCCCGATGACCCATCCGCGCAGCGGCAGGATGCGCCGGAACCAGCGAAAAAAGATCGAGGGCCGGCCGCCCTCGACATCCACCAAGTGCTGGTCGTGCTGCGCCTCAGTGCGCATGCTGCTCGCCCCCGCCCATGCGCTTCATCCACAGGGGGCGCAGGAGGTAGGCGCCGGCCGTCGCCACTTCGACACCCGGTTCGATCCCCTCCAGAACCAGAACGTCTCCTCCCAGCTCGGCTCCGCGTCGAACTTTTCTGAAGACGGCCTCGCCCCCCTCGCGGACGAAGACGCCCCAGTCCCCCTCGACGAGCTGCAGCGCCTCCTGCGGCAACACGATGCCGCGCGTCAGCGGTACACGCACCTCGAGGGGAGTGCCTGGGGCCGGAAGCGGCTCGCCTTCGAGCCGCAGAATGTAGGGGTAGCGCCGGGTCTCGGAGGTCAGACCTGCGGGCAGCCCTTCGACCGTCGCCGGCCATCGGGTGCCGTCGCCGCGGCGGACCTCACTCGCCGAGCCGACTATCCACTCCGTCGGCCCGGGTGGCGCGAGCTCGACTCGCACGCGCGACGCCAGGCGATCGCGGATCGTGGCGAGAGAGGTCCCCGCTTCGACTCCCTGCCCGAGCGCGATCTCCCAGCGCTCGAGCGTGCCGGCGACCGGCGCCCTGAGGAGGGCGGTGCCGGCGAACGTGCCGGGATTCACGCCGCGCGCGGCAAGCGACTGGCGCGCCGCCACCACCTCGGCGCCCGCGGCAGCATGGGCAGCCTCAGCGGCTTCGAGCTCGTGCCGGGAGGTCGCGCGGGCGGCGAGCAGCGTCCGTTCCCGCTCGAGCTCGACCTGCGTCCGCGCCGCTTGCGCCTGGGCCGAACGGTGTCGCGCCGCGAGGTCGGCGATCTCGGCGCTCGCCAGTTCCGCGACGGCCTGCCCTTCCCGTACGGTCTCTCCTGGGCGCACCAGCAACCGGCGGACGATCCCCGCAGCCGGTGCCGTCACGATGGCGACGGCAGCCGAATCCGAGACCGCCTCGGCCGGAGCCCAGACGCCCTCTTCCTGCGGCTCGCCGACGCGCACGAACGCCAGGCCGCGGACACCCTCG
This sequence comes from Thermoanaerobaculia bacterium, assembly GCA_043737505.1. Taxonomy (GTDB): domain Bacteria; phylum Acidobacteriota; class Thermoanaerobaculia; order Multivoradales; family JAGPDF01; genus JAGPDF01. The sequence continues at coordinate 20,908 of JAYTAM010000266.1, read as the reverse complement.
AGCGGCACACGGACTTCCCCCGCCGCGCCTTCGCCCTCCTCGTGCCCGGCTTCTTCGTGCCCGGATTCCTCGTGCCCTGCGCCTTCCGGGGCGCCTTCCTTCGCCGGGGCGGTGGCTTCACCGCCGGCCTCATCGTGATGCTCTTCGCCTTCCTCGGCATGGGCGTGTTCGTCCTGCTTGGCGCCGCAGGCGAGCGTGGTGCATAGAAGCGCGATCAGGGACAGGAAACGAAAGGAGCTCGAAGTCATTGCGAAATCTCCGCTTTCAGGGTCTGGATCAGGAATACGGCTCGCGCCTCCGCGGCGCGCGCTGCGAGCTCGGTGAGGAGGGCGCCGACCAGCTGACGGCGGAGCGGCAGGACCGCCGAAGGCCGATCGCGGCCGGCCGTGACCCGCGCCTCGAGCGCGACGAGAGCCTCTTCGATCTCCAGCGGCGAGAGGGTCGCAGGCGCCCCAACTCCTGGGGCGACCCCCGCGGCGAGCGCACCGGCGCGCGCTTCGGCGCCGCGCAACCGGCCTTCGAGTCGGGCGCGTTCGAGCTCGGCGCCGCGCCTCTCTTCGGCGAGGGCGGCATCCCGGGCCGTCACCCGCGCCGCATTCTGCCCGGCGAACGGCAGACGATAGCCGAGCCCGAGCCGCGCCACGTCCTCTTCGCCCTCCTGCGCCGCGGTGGCTTGCAACGACCAGCGGCTCCCGCCGCGCGCGACATCGAGACGGATGAGCGCCTGCCTGAGTGCGGACCGCAGCTCGCTGGCGCGCGTGAGCGCCCAGACAGGGTGGACGCTTTCGACGGCCTTCCCGGCCTCTACGGCTTTTCGCCCGGAGCTCGCCGAAAGCGGTTCAGCGAGACGCTCGGGCGTCGCTCCCACCGCCGCGCGCGCCGCGAGCTCGCTCCAGGCGATCTGCTCCTGCACGAGCGCCTCGGCGAGTGCCAGGCGAGCGAGCCCCAGCTCGGCGCCGACGAGTGAGGTCTCATAGGGCGCTTCGGCCCCGGCAGCGACTCGCGCCTCCACCACCTGGAGCCAGTCCGCGACGCTGGTCTCCTGCCGCCGCGCGAGCACCAGCCCCTCCGTCGCCTCCCAGGCATCGACGTAGGCGAGCGAGAGCGCCAGGCCAGCTTCGAGGTCGGCCGCGGCCGGGAGCACTTTCTCCGCCTCGGCGAAGAAGTCGAGCGCGGCTTCGCGCTCGGTACGGTCGCCGGCCAGAGGCAGCTCGAGACCGAGCGCGAAATCCGAGCCGTCTCCGTCGGGCGAGCGGCGCGGGCCCGCCTCGGCGGACACCGCCATGCCCTCGAGCAGGATGCCGCGGGAGAGCGAGAGCTCGCGCGCCGCGGCGGTGAGGAAACTCTCCGCCGCGAGCCGCTCGGCGGACGGTCTTGCGGCGGCGACGACCGTTTCAAGTGTCAGTTCGGCAGCCGCCGCGGGCGCGGCAGTCGCCGCAGTCGCCTCGGCGACGAGAAAAATCAACACAGGAAGGCGCATACATCCCCCAAGGTAGACACGATCGGCCGAGCGCCCCGCGCGCCACACGCGCGCAGGGCAGCCATCCAGCGAACTCCGGCGGAAGCCGGAGCGGGGGTCAGGCTCGGGGAGGGATCAGCTTGGGGGGGAAATCGAGCTCCAGGGGCCGCGAAGCGGCCTCCACCGGGGGCTCCTTGCGCACTTCAGTTGCACTCGGCACGAGCCGCGCGGTCTCTATCGGCGCGACGGCGCAGCCGTCGATGCAGGCGAAGTGGCAGGCCGGCGGACATTCCGACGGGCCGTCCGCCGCGCAGTCATCGACGAACGTCGCGCCGACGAAGGTCACGACGATCGCTACCGCGAGCCAAGCCCATCTGCGCACGCGCAGGATCCTATCAGCCTGCCCCGCACCGTCCGAGGCAGGGCCGGCAACGGGAATCGCTGCTGCCGGGACGGCGAGTGCTAGCGTCGCAGGATGGACAACGGCGACAAGCTCGCGCGGGCGATTCGCGGACTCACGATCGCAATCTGGTGCTTCTTCGGCCTACAGGTGCTCACCTACGGCGCCTCCTATTGGAATTTGTGGCGTTATTCCAGCGGAGGAACGACGGAGCGGACGAGCCGATCGGTTTCCTCCTTCGGAACGCCGGCCGGGGCGATGGACGATTCTGAGTCCGCATTCGACAACGACTTCAGCGCCCGTCCGATCCGGGACAAGATCCGGTTGGCGAGCGCGATTCTGCTCCTGGAGATGAAGGACGAGGCCGGCGTGCACAAGGCGATCGTGCAGGAGGTCCTCAAGGTGAAACCGGGCGTCCGCCTCTACTACAAAGCCGGCGACGAATACGACGAGCTCAGCCACTACCCGGGCGGCGGCTGCGGCGACCGCACGCTCACCCAGCACTCTCTGGTGTTCATGATGGGCAATCCGGCGACGATGCGCTTCTCGACCACGTTCGAGGGCGACCGCCTGGCCAGCCTCGGCGGAATGACGATCGACGAGCTGCGCCGGCTCGCTCAGGAGGCGTTGTCCGCGAAACCCGAGAGTCCGGCCGCCGGTAGCTGACCGGCGTGCCGTTCTCCCCCGGACAGTTCGCCGGACGCTCGCTGCGCCCGGCCCAGCGTGAGCTCAAGGCCTTCGACTACCTCTAGTGGCGCTGGCTGAGTTGGCTTGGTTCGCGGACTCCGGCGCGAGCCGGGCGAGGAGTTCTCGGAGCTCCCGCGTCAGGGACTCGGCAGCGGGAGGGTCGAAGTTCGCCAGCACGATGATTGTCCACCCGCTCTCCCAGTCGCTCTCCAAGGTCGCATTGGCTCCGACAGTGCCGCCGGCGACGCCGAGTCCTCCCTGCTGCGCATAGCGCTCGGGCCCTCCCAGCCGGTTCGCGGCGAGCGCGCGATCGAAGGCCAGCAGGTCGCGCGCCGTGGAGTAGCTGCCACCGGCGGAGCTGCCGATCGCCGGTAGGTCGCCGCTGTTCGACCGGCGAGGGCCGATGACCGGACGAACCGTGGGCGCGGGGCGCGGCGACGGGCGTCCGTCCGCGGCGGCTGCGCGGCCCTCCTGCCATCCATCCCGCGTGTAGCCTACGGCCGCTCCGGCAGGGAGCGCGTCGCGTCGCAGCCAAGTCGAACCGCTCATCCCGGCGGGCGCGAAGATGTGGTCGCGGACGTAGTCCGGAAAGGTCTGTCCCGAAAGCCGTTCGACGACCAGCCCGAGGACGACGTAGCCGGCGTTCGAGTAGCGCTGCCCGGTGCCGGGAGAGAACTCGAGCGGCTTGCCGGTGAAGAGAGGGAGGTGGTCGGCGAGAGTGCGGAGACTCGCCCGCGCCTCCGGCGTGAAGCGCTCGTTGAAGATGTCACCGAGGCCCGAACGGTGCGCCAGGAGTTGCTGCAGCGTCACCTGCTCGGCGATCTCGCGGTCAGGATAGTCGGGCAGGGCGCGGATCAGCTTGTCCTCGGGAGAGAGTTTGCCGGCGGCCGCGAGTTGCGCGATCGCCACCTGGGTGAACGCCTTGCCGATCGAGCCGATGTTGAAGAGCGTCGACGCCGTATTGGCCACGCTATGCTCGCGGTCGGCGAAACCTGCCGCTCGTTCGTACAGTACCTTGCCGTCCCGAGCGAGCAGCACGACGCCGGAGAACTCTTCCTTCGCCACCAGAGTTTCGACCCGCTCCGCCACGCGGGCGAGCGCCTCGCTTTGCGAAAGCAGCGGCCCGGCCGGAGCCGGTGAGGCACCCGGCGGGTTTCCCGGCGAGCCGGGGCGCGGACCGCCAGCGGGCGGTTCCGAGTTCAAGTTGAGCCGCACCCCCGCGACGCCGCGCGGAGCCGCGCTCTCGAGCTTCATGTCGAGGGTCAGCCAGAGCCCTTTCGCCGCCGCGTGCAGCACCATCCGAAGCTCGTTGTCGCCCTGGGGCGCCACGCTCACGAGCTCGGCAGGACCCAGATCGTCCAGCGCTCCAGCGAGTCGCTGCGCGCGCTCCACCGCCGGGCTCTCGGCAAGCGCCGCGCGCGACCAGTGCGCCGCCACGACGGCTTCGATCCCCGCCGCGCTCCGCGCCTCCGGCGACGCCGCGCTGAAGATTCCCGCCACCGCCCGCCCGCGCTCGCCGAGCGGCCCCGAGGGAAAAGACCCGCTTGTCGTCTGCGCCGATGCGCTGTTCGCAGCCAGAAGCACCGACGCAAGGCAGAGCACGACGGCGTAGCGTGAGCCACACCCTTTACCAGCAAGCCTTCTCCTGAAACCGGCCACGGCAGACTCCTTTTTCGCCAGCGTACAGCGGGAAGAAACTCGATTTCGGGAGCGATCTCCCGAAATCAGGAGGCGCCCAGGCGCCCCCACGCTCCGAGTACGAGGGACTTCACGGATCGTGCCACCGCCGCCAGCGCCGACCGAGGGCGGTGCGTGCCGTTCGCCGGTGGCCGGCTGCGGTTGACCGGCAACCGGACGCCGGGGCGTCCGTTCCTCCGTAAGCTCGCGGCATGAGAGTTCTGATCGTCGGAGCGAGTGGAGCGCTGGGCCGGGAGCTGGTGGCGCAGGCGCTGGCCCGCGGACACCGGGTGACGGCGCTCGTGCGGCGCCCCGAGAAGTTCAGCATTCAGCACGAAGCGCTGCGTGTGATGGGTGGGGATGTCCTCGACCCCGGCGCCGTCGACGCTGCGGTCGCCAGCCAGGAGGCGGTCCTTTCCTGCCTCGGCCACAAGCGCTGGATGATCCCGACCCGCATCCTCTCCCGCGGCACCGAGAATCTCCTGACAGCGATGGCGCAACATGGCGTGCAGAGATACCTCGGTGTGACCGCGCTCGGCGTGGGCGCTTCCTGGTGGCGGATGGGCCTCTATTACACGCTCTTCGTCCTCCCGGTCATCCTGCAGTTCTACTTCTGGGACAAGCTGAGGCAGGAGCGGATCGTGCGCGCGAGCGGCCTCGACTGGACGATCGTCCGCCCCGGGGCGCTCACGAACGGGCGGGCGCGCGGCCGGTGGCGCGCGGGTGAAGGTATCGGCAATCCGCTGTGGACCGTACGCATCGCGCGCGCCGACGTCGCCCGGTTCCTGCTCGACGAGCTGGTCGAAAAGCGCCACCTTCGGGAGACGGTCGCCGTCGCCTGGTAAGGAGGGGAGATGAACTCGGGACCGGCGATTTCGTACTATGCGCAACGGAACATCGACCAGGCAGCAGAGGAAGGGAGCGGCATGAGCGGAGTGCGGGTGCTGGTGGGGACGAAGAAGGGCGCATTCGTGCTGACGTCCGATGGCACGCGCGACAAGTGGGAGGTCTCCGGTCCCTTCTTCGGCGGCTGGGAGATCTACCATCTCAAGGGTTCGCCGGCCGACCCGAATCGTCTCTACGCTTCGCAGTCGAGCGGCTGGTTCGGGCAGATGATTCAGCGCTCGGACGACGGCGGCAAGACCTGGGACGCGGTCGACAACAAGTTCAGATACGCCGGCACCCCCGGGACCCACCTCTGGTACGACGGCACGCAGCATCCGTGGGAATTCAAGCGCGTCTGGCATCTCGAGCCCTCGCTCGACGACCCCGATACCGTCTACGCCGGTGTCGAGGACGCCGCCATCTTTCGCACCCGAGATGGCGGCAGGAGCTGGACCGAGCTCGAGGGCCTCCGTTGCCACGACTCCGGTCCGCGATGGCAACCTGGTGCCGGCGGAATGGGCCTGCACACCATCCTTCTCGACCGGCAGAACCCCGGCCGGATCCACATCGCCATCTCCGCCGCCGGGGTCTTCCGGAGCGACGACGCCGGGGCGACCTGGCGGCCGATGAACCGGGGCCTGAAGTCGGAGTTCATGCCCGATCCGACGGCGGAGGTCGGCCACTGCGTGCACCGCATCGCCATGCATCCGACACGGCCGGAGGTTCTGTTCATGCAGAAGCACTGGGACGTCATGCGGAGCGACGACGGCGGCGGCTCCTGGCGCGAGGTGAGCGGCAACCTGCCGAGCGACTTCGGCTTCCCGATCGACGTCCATGCCCACGAGCCAGAGACGATCTACGTCGTGCCGATCGAGAGCGATTCGCTGCACTACCCTCCGGAGGGCAAGCTCCGCGTCTACCGTAGCCGCAGCGGCGGCAACGAGTGGGAGGCGCTCACCCAGGGCCTGCCGCAGCGTGACTGCTACGTCAACGTGCTACGCGAGGCGATGGCGGTCGACCAGCTCGACAGCTGTGGCATCTATTTCGGCACCACCGGCGGACAGGTCTATGCCTCCGCCGATTCCGGCGACCACTGGACGGCGATCGCCCGCGATCTGCCGGCGGTGCTCTCGGTCGAAGTCCAGACGCTGCCGTGAACGGGGTCGAGCGAAAAGTCCGGGTCGCCATCCCCGCCCACTTGCGCACTCTGGCGAAGGTGGGCGGCGAGGTCGAGCTCGTGGTCGCTGAACCGGTCACCGTCGACTCGGTGCTCGACAGCCTCGAGGCTCGATTTCCGGTACTGCGCGGCACCATCCGGGATCACGACAGCCGCCGTCGCCGCCCCTTCCTGCGCTTCTTCGCCTGCATGGAGGACCTCTCCAACGAGCCGACCGACCTGCCGCTCCCGGCGGCGATCGCCGCGGGCACCGAACCCCTCCTCGTCGTCGGCGCCATCGCCGGGGGATAGGGACGGCGCGGGAGCTACGAGGCCGCAGCCGCTGGCGGCTCGCCGCGCAAGAGGCGGACCAGCAGGGCCAGAAGCACGAGCACCGCTCCGGCCAGCCCGAGCCAGAACCACATCCCCGAGCGCACGGCCTCCACTGCGGCCGAAAGCCTCTGCTCTTCCGGCAAAGCGAGCTCGCTGCCCTCGACGCCGACCAGGCGCGGCGCGAGCAGCGCCAGGTCGTAGCGGGGCGGTGCGAGCCGGGAATCGCCGTAGAGAAGGCGCAGCGCCTGCCCGGTGCCGAAGAAGCGCAGCTGCCACGACGGCAGCAGGAGGCGGGCACCCGCCAGCGGCAGCGGGCTGTTGTCTCCCTCCTCCACTTCCAGAAGAAGCCGGTCGCTGGTGAGGGCCGGCAGATCGATCGCCAGCTCGGGCGCTTCGCGCTCGGGATCGGCGTGGCGCCAGGCGAGATGCGCCACGGTCGCCCAGCGCTCAGCGCCCGTCGCTCGATTGGCAGTTGCCGTGCGCACCACGACGTCGCGCGCGAAGACTCGCGCCGAGGTCAGGATCGCGAGACGCGACTCCGGAAGCCCAGCGACCGGGAGCTGGATCGTGTAGCGCGAAATCGTCCTCCCGGCCGGAGCATCGCCGCTCCCGCCGGTGGCCGGAGCGGGCGCCATTGCGGGCCGGATTTCGAGCCGGAGCTCCAGCGGCTCGGCGCGGCGTTCGAGCAGATACGGCACCTGGCGATCTTCGGCTGTCGCCAGCCGCAGATCGGCCAGCGCGTGCGCATGCGCCAGCACGGCCGCATCGAGCGGCAGCTGCTGCAGTCCTTCGCCGACCGTCGCGAGCCTCCGCACGTAGCGGAAACCGGCCGTGGCCAGCGCCCCCCCTGCGGGCGGCTGGGGCGTCCCGAGTGTCGCCGCGGCGCCCGGGGCTGTCGGCTGCGCGCCGCTCGTGATCCTGGGCTCACCCCAGCGGGCGGAGGCGGCGACCCCGACCGCCGCAGCGCTGCGCGACGCCTCGAGATCGTAGCGGGGTCCCGCTGCGCCAGGCCTGCCGTAACGTGCCGTGACCGGCCCGCCGTCGGGACTCTCGAAGTAGATCCACGGCAGCGGCCGCAGGCGCGCAACGACCCCGTCGAGGCGCAGCGAACCGCTGTCGCCGTCCTCGACGGTGAGGTCGAGACCGGTCTCGCGTGGCGGTTCGATCGCGATGGTGAGCGCCGCTGCCACCTCTCCGGCGTGCGAGGAGCGCCGCAGCACCGCCTCGCCGAGCGGCGCCGGCTCGACGGTGCCGGAGGCACTGGAGCCAATGGAGCCACTGGAGCCACTGGCGCCGGAGCCCCCAGCGCCAACGAGGCGCGGTTCGCTGACCCGGGCGCGACGGAGCAGGTCGCCGGGGCCGACCTCGAGCAGCAGCGCCGCGACCGGCAGGCCGCGACCCGGCAGGCGCAGATGGAACCGGCTGACGCGCGGCTCGCTCGGACGGCGCGTTACCTCCAGGCGAACGGTCGTCGGCTGCGGCGGTTCGGCGCGTTCGAGCAGCCGTGCGCGCGCCGACGTGGGCGGCGCCACCCGCCCGCTGGAGGCATCGTTCCAGGTCCAGCGCAGATAGCGATAGGCGCCGGCGGGAAAATCTGCCGCCAGGAGCCGCAGCCCCTCCGCCGGCAGATCGAAGAGTGTTCCCTCGGCGATCAACGTGACCCAGTGTTTGCGGTCGCCGCTTCCTTCCAACCTGTAGCGCTTGAGAAGCGGTGAGGGAAGCCCCTGCAGGGTCAGACGATCGACGTTTTCGACCTGTCCCAGGTCGGCTTCGAACCCGCTCTCGCTCTTCGAAAGGGGGATCTCGAGGAGCGCCCCCTCCAGGCTGCGCTCGCGCGCCGCGGCCGGCAGCATGAGGAGATACGGCAGCTCCCGACCGGCGCCGTCGAAGAGCCGCAGATCTTCGAGTCCGCCGATCGGCGCGGCGTCTGCGGCATCGGCGGCATGGGCGGAGCCGGCCGCGTAACGCACCGGCATGGCGCGCGTGAGCATCGGCTCGTCGAGCGCGATCCGATTCGGCCCGCGGCCTCCCGGTTGCAGCCCACGCTCGTACGCGAACCCGTCGCCGGCCGCGCCAGCCGGTCGCGCTACAGCGCCGGCAGCGAGCCCGACGGCGAGAAGCAAGTAGCCCTTGGCGTTGCGGCAGCGCACGCTACTTCTCGCGCTCTTCGAGGCCGGCGCGGAAGACGAACTTCTGCAGCACCAGCGCAACCAGCGCCAGACTCACCGCGAGCCCGACGAGCGAGCCGACCCTGTAGAGGCCGCCGAGCCGCCAGGTGTCGTGCAGGAACGCCTTGATCACGGTCACTGCTAGCAGCGCGATGGCGCAGATCCGCACCGATTTCTGGCGGCCGACAAGGCCGGCGACGAGGAGGGCGATGGCGAAGAGCGCCCAGCCGATCGTGTAGGCGAGGTCTTCGGGCAGGCCCGCCCTGCCGCCGAGGAATCCGAACGTCAGCGTTTCGCCGGTCGAGAAGAAGTCGGCGATCTCGATGTTCAACAGCAGGAAGAGGAGGATCGTTCCGCCGGTGGCGAGGCCCGGCGCGATCTTGAACGGCGACCCTTCGACGCGCGCCTCGCGCAGCCACCAGGCGGCGGCGAACATGGCGAGCGCCGTCACGAGATAGGAGTAGAGGAACCAGTTGAGGACCGGCGGTCCCTGGCGCGGATGGTACGCGAGGACCGCCGGGTTCAACGCCAGGCGCACGAAGGCCGCAAGCTCGAGAGCGACCGCCCAGAGGACGGGCCCGGGATGCGGTACGCGGCGATGCAGCCAGGCGAGGGCCGCCCCCAGGAGCGCCCAGCCCAGCGTGATCCACTGCTTCTCGAGCTGCATCGGAATGGCGACCGTGACGAAAGCGAGCATCGCCCCGGCGACCAGGGCCAGCCGCCCGCTCTCGTCGCCGCTCTGCCGCTGCCGGATGTCGGCGAAGCTGGTGCGGCGTACGAGACGCACCAGGAGCGGTGCGAGCAGCAGCGCCTGCACGACCGGCAGGATGCCGATCACTCCACCGAGCCCTCCGCGCAGCATCGCCTCGCGGGCGACCACGAAGAGGCCCCCGCCAGCCAGCACCACGGCGAGAAACGAGCGGTTCGCACGGCGCGAGCGCAGGTCCACCGCGAGCGCATCGCCGAGGAACGGCAGCCAGACGAGCGCCGCGAAGAGCAGGTTCTGCCACCAGAGAGAGGAGAACTGAAGGTTCTGCCACCAGAGCACCACCCCGGGATCGACATCGGTCGGAGCGCGCAATCGCCCGAAGGCCGCAGCGGCCGCTACGGCGGGCACCACGGCTAGGAGAGCGAGCCCTTCCCAGTCGCGCCGGGCGCCCAGCCGGAGTTCGGCGACCAGCAGCGCGACCGTCCCGGCGGCGAGCCAGAGGAACCCCGGCGCGCCGGCCGACAGTGTCGCGAGGATCGCCACCGCCTGGGCGCCGAACAGACCGACCGCCGCTGCGACCGCGAAGCGTTCGGTCGTCTCGTTCGCCTGGGCGAGACGCGGCGCGAGCGCGAGCGCCCCGAGCCCGAGCGCGGCGATGCCGATCGCGGAGGCGAAGGCGACGAGCGGCCAGGGGGCGCCGTCCACGCTGCCCAGCCAGACGCCGAGGACTGCCTGCGAGGCGGCGAGCGCTCCCAGGAGCAGCGGTCCCCGCCTCGCCTTGAGCGCGGCCAGAGCCAGCGCGATGTCGAGCAACACGAGGATGGCCAAGAGCGGCCAGGGCGGCAGCGAGAGCTCCGTCCGGCTGGCGGCGAAGAGCAGGAAGGCGTGGCCCACCAGCCCGACCCAGATCGCCTGGTCGGGGATGCCGAGCGCTTCGTCGCCGCGCTCCGCCGTGGCGCGGCGCGCCAGGAGGACTGCGCTGCCGACGACGGTGAGCACGCCGAAGCCGCCGACCGCGGCAAGCGCGCCGACGGCGTGCTCCGCAAGCGGCACCGCGCTCCACCATTTGGCGAGCACGAGCCACGACACCACCGACCCGACGACGGCGACGAGCGGCATCCGCCCGCCGCGCCCTTCGAGGAAGAGCCCGAGGTTCAGCAGCGCCAGCAGGAGGGTGAGCCCCACGAGATTTCCAGACGCGGTCGGGCCGCTGGCGAGGAAGAAGAGCAGCAGGATACTGGCGAACATCAGTAGCGCTCCGCCCCCTTCGGGGGCCAGGCGCCTACCGCGCCGCCGAGCGAGAAACGGCACGCCGAGATAGAACAGCGCCAGACCTCCGTAGAGCGCGTAAGCCTCGAGCCGGCGCTCCGGCGTGAGCCGCAGCGCCGACCAGACGGCCTCGCTGGCGATGCCGAAGAAGGCGGCGACGAGATAGACCCGGCCCTCCTCGAGCGCGATCGCCGCCCAGGCGGCGAGGCACAGCAGACCGAGCAGTACCCCGAACGCGAGCAGCGGATCGGCGGTCGCCGGCTCGCGCGCGAGCAGCATCGGAAAGCCGAAGAGGAGCGCCGCGCCGGCGAGCGCGCCGGCCCGCCCGGAGCCGGAGAACGGGCGCCCGAGTGCCCGCGCCAGAAGCGGCGAAACGAGGAAGAAGGCGGCGAAACCGGCGAGCGGGAGGAGCACCAGCGGCCAGAAGCTGCTGCTGTACGAGCGCCCGAGCCAGAGACCGACGACCAGCATCGCCGTTCCGCCGCCCAGCAGGTGCAGCATTTCCGGCCCGCGAAAGGTCGCGATGGTGAACAGCCCGGCGACGAGCAGGGCGAGGAAGCCGAAGAGAAGGCCGGCGTGCGCGCCGTAAGCCGGCACCGCGGCGAAATAGGCGGCGAAGAGCAGGGGCACGCCGGCGCTCAGGTAGGTCGCCCCTTCGAAGAGCGTCGGTTCGTCGTCGTCGCTCGCACGGCGAACCGCGTCGGACGCCCCGGCCGCTCGCTTTCGCCCGCGCTCGGCCACCAGCAGGGCGACGAAGGCGACCAGCGAGAACAGGGCGAAGATTCCGAGCGCCAGCGGCAGCTTCGCCTCGGTCAGGAACTTCGCCGCCCAGCCGACCTGGTAGATCGCGGTGAAGGCCAGCGCCAGCGTCTGCAGCACCGCCCAGCGCTTGCGATAGGCGACCCAGGTGAGTCCGACGTTGAGCAGCAGGAGATAGGTAAACAGCCCGATCGGTCGATCTTCGCCAGTGGCGAGGAGCGCCGGTGTGGCGAAGCCGCCGAGCAGGCCGAGCAGCGCAATGAAGATCGAGTCGCGGCGAATCGCGAGCAGGACGGCGACCGCCGCCACCAGAGCGAGCAGGGCGAAGGTCAGGGCGGCGCCGATGAGGTGCCAGAGCGCGTGCCCGGCGTAGAACGAAGCGAAGAGGATGGCGATGCCGGCGGCATCCATGGCGTTCGCGGTGACGGCGTACCGCCGCGCCGCCTTGAGCTCACAGACGACGAGCAGCGCCACACCGGTGGCGATACCCATCGCCATGCGCACCGCCGGTCCGAGCCAGCCCTGCTCGACCGAGTAGCGGAGGAAGAAGAGCGCGGCGAGAACCAGCGCGACACCGGCGATCCACGAGAACAGACGCACGCCGACGAGCGCCTCCCAGTCAAACGGCGGCTTGGCCGCCGCTTGCTGCGCAGCGGCACCGCTCGCAAACGGCGGACTCGGCGAAGCGGGCTTCGGCGGCGCCGGCGGAGCTGCGGCGCGAGCGAGCGGCGCGGCGGGTCTTGGCGGCATGGCCGGCACCGCTGGCGGCGCGGCGGGCGGAACGGCCGTTGCGAGCGCAGGCGAGCTGGCTGAGGGAGACGGTGCGGCGGAGATCGGCGGAGCTTCGACGGTTGTCGTCGCCGCGCCGAGGATCGCGGCCGGCTTCGCCGCGGCCTCGCGCAGACGGGCGACCTCGGCCTCGAGTGCCTTCAGCTTGGCCAGGACACTCGTCTGCCAGGCGTTGGTTTCGTTCGCCCAGGTCTCGAGCGCCGAGATCTTTCCGGAGAATCGCAGCAGAAAGGCGGCAACGCAGATGAAACCCAGTACGGCCAGCACCGGCAGACAGCCATCCATGCATCACCCTTGAAGGAAAGTTCGGCCGAAGTTAGCACGGTCGCGCTCTACGACACCCGCACTTTTCGCGCGTCGCCGCCGCGGAGGTACGCTAGCTCCATGGTGCCGCGATTCTTCCCCACTCCCGCCGCCTTCCGCAGCTGGCTCGAGCAGCATCACGCCGACGCGAGCGAGCTCCTGGTCGGCTTCTACAAGCGCGACAGCGGCAAGCCCAGCCTCACCTGGCCGGAGTCGGTCGACGAAGCGCTCTGTTTCGGCTGGATCGACGGCGTGCGGCGGCGGGTCGACGACACCGCCTACTCGATCCGCTTCACGCCGCGCAAAGCCGGCAGCGTCTGGAGCGCCGTCAACATCGCCAAGGTCGATACGCTCGAGAAGAGCGGCCGGATGACCGACGCCGGACGCGCCGCTTTCGCCCGGCGTCAGGAGAACCGCTCCGGCATCTACGCCTACGAGCAACGCCCGCAGGAACTGCCGCCCGACTACCGCGCGCGGCTCGACCGCAATGCGAAGGCAGCAGCCGACTTCGATTCCCGCCCCGCCTGGTACCGCAAGACCGCGGTCTGGAAGATCGTCTCCGCCAAACAGGAGGCGACCCGGCTGCGCCGGCTCACCCAGCTCGTCGAGTGCCACGCCCGCGGTGAGGTGATTCCGGAGCTCGATCGTAAGCCGAAGGGCCCCTGACTGGCTTCTCCGGGCTCTAGCCCGTCGCGGAGCTCTCGCCCTCGACCACGAGGGTGACCAGATCGCCGGACATCTCGTGCAGGTTGTCGACCGCGTTCGCACCGGAGGCGACGCTGAAGTAGAGCGGCGCCTCCTCGAAGCCGAACATCACCAGCAGTCCGCCGCCGGGCTCGGCGAACACCACTCGCATGGCGTAGGTGCCGGCGGTGAGCGTCAGGCGGGGAACGACACAGGAGAGCGTGCCTTCGCCCGCCGCGAGGCGATTGCCGGGAAAACTCTCGGCCGGCAGGATGCCCGAAGTCACCTGCACCAGCAGATCCGCGGTCGCAATGCGGAAGGCCCAGAACAGTTCCGCCCGCGCTTCCAGAGCGCGATAGCGCACGCTCACGCGGGCGGCGCAGCCGCTCCGGAGCTCCCCCCCATCGACCGCCTCGATCGCGACTTCTGTCAGCACGACCGGCTCGCGCGCACTAGGCGGCCGAATCCCTTCGGCCCGCCAGCGCCCGCCGTCCCCGCCCACCGTCTCCGGGGTCTCGTCGGACAGGCCGACCGGGCGCGCGTCGGGTCCGGTTCCCGGCCGTGGCGCCCCGGCGGGCTCGAACTCCCGTCTCGCCTTGAGGTAGCGGTTGACCGCTTCCGCGCTCGTTCCGGCGAAGGCCACTTCGCCTCGTTCGAGGTAGATGGCCCGCGCACAGAGAGTCTGTACGGTGTACATGTCGTGCGAAACCAGCAGAACCGACTTGCCACGCGCCAGAAAGCGCTGCATGTGCTGCACGCACTTGCGCCGGAAGGCGAGGTCACCGACCGTCAGGACCTCGTCGATCAGCAGGGCGTCCGGCTCGAGGTGGGCCGCCACGGAGTACCCGAGGCGCGCGCGCATGCCGGAGCTGTAGGTGAACACCGGCGCGTCGATGAACTCCTCGAGTTCCGAGAACGCGATGATCTCGTCCAGCAGCTCCTCCGTCGCGTTGCGCGATAGCCCGAGGAGTGCAGCGTTGTGAAAGATGTTCTCGCGGCCGGAGAGCACCGGGTTGAATCCGATGCCGAGCTCGGAGATCGCCGCCAGCTTCCCGCGCAGCCGGATCCGTCCGCGATCCGGCGGCAGGCGACCGTGGATGAGTTTGAGCAGCGTGCTCTTGCCGGCGCCGTTGGGTCCGATGACGCCGACGCACTCGCCGCCACCCAGCTCGAGCGAGACTTCGCGCAACGCCCAGAACTCGCCCTGCCGCAGCCGCCCCGGATCGGCGCCGCGGCCGACGAGAGCGCGCGCGATATCCTGCAGCCCATAGCGCAGGGACCTGTCGAGGTCGCGGCAGTACTTCTTCGACACCGCCTCGACGCTGACCAGCGCCGGCGAGCTCATCGATCTCCGGGGTCTGCGAGGTCTGCGGGGTCTGCGGAGTCCACGGTCGGCATTCTAGTCCCGAGGAGAGCTCTTGTTCTCGAAATGGATCGACCGGCTACGGCGCCTGCGGGACACCGACGACGCCGGCGACTCCCGGGGTCACAGCCCCGTCGAGTGGAGCTCCGCGCGCGTCGCGCGCTACTACGACGATTGGCACGAGCGCTACATGGCGGCCTTTGGCGACACCTTCCAGTCGCAGCGCACGGTGGACCTGCGAGAGCTCTTCACCCACATTGCCGACCAGGCGGAGCTCGCCCCCGGCATGCGGGTTCTCGACGCCGGCTGCGGGATTGCCGGGCCGGCGCTCTGGCTGGCGCGTCATCGCGGGGTGCACGTTCAAGCGCTCAACATCTCGCCGAAGCAGGTGGCTGAGGCCCAGCTACGGATCTCGCGCTCCGACGCGACGGACCGGGTGGAGGTCAAGCTGGGCGACTATCATCGCCTCGACGAGCTCTACGCCCGCGACAGCTTCGACGCGGTGCTGTTTCTCGAGTCCCTCGTGCACTCGGAGCATCCGCAAGTGGCGCTCGCCGCCGCTTGCCGCGTCCTCAAGCCCGGCGGCGTGCTCTACGTCAAGGATCTCTTCCAGCGCGCCCGGATCCCCGAGCGTGCCGAGCGCGCCCGGGTCGCGCGGGCGATCGCCAACGTCAACCGGCATTTCAGTCTCGACGTCAAGGAGCAGCGTCCGTTTCTCCGCGCGCTCGAGCGCGCTGGCCTGACGCTCGAATGGCTGCGCGAACCACCGCTGGCCACCCAGCACGAGCTCGGCAACGCCTTCGTGGCGGACAACGAAATCGATATCTACGAGGGTCCGCCAGTGACTTTCCTCGACTGGCTCGAGCTCAAGGCGCGGAAGCCGCGTCCCCGCTCCGCCGGCTGAGACGGCGCAGCAGCCGGCGCAGGAGGCCCCCTTCGGAGCGCGGCGCCGGTTCCGAAGCCGTCGCCGAAAAAGGCGCCCGCTCGCCGCGCTGCTCCTCCACCCAGGCCTCGAGCCTTGCGGCCGACAGCGGCGCCGGGCGATAGTCGGCGAGCGCTGCCACCGGCGTGCCGGTCGGGCGTTCGCCGATCTGGAACGAAGTGAAGAAGCCGTCGTCGACGTGGAAGCACTCGACGGTGCCGTCGGGCGCGCGGTACCAGTGCAGCGGCTGCGCCGCCTCCGGAATCATGTTGAGGCAGACGGCGACCCGCGGTGCCTGCGACAGGTTGGCCGCCGAGGCGTGCACCAGGCGATTGTCATGGATCACCGCCTCGCCCACCTTCACGGAGAGCGGGACGAGGTGGCGCTCGCGGATCGCGTCTCGCACCAGATCGACCTCGGACGGAAAGGCCGGACTGCCGCGCAGGCCGCCGAAAAGCCGATGACTGCCCGGCATCACGCGCAGCTGCCCTTCAGCTTCGCCAACCTCGGTGAGCGGGAACCAGCAGTTGAGCGAACGGAAGCGGCGTTCGTCGACGATGTTCCAGTCCTGATGCACCGGCAGATCGCTCGCCGGCCCGGGCAGCTTGACGACGAAGTTCGCCACCAGCGGACGATAGGCATCGAGCCAGGCAGCCGGGGCCTCGCCCACCAGGGCGCGGATTTCGCGATCGACCGACTCCTTGTAATCGCGGCTGGCGCTGAACAGACTCGAATAGAAGCCGGAGACGATTCCCGAGTCGAGGCGCTCGAACAGGGCCAGGATGCGGGCGCAGGTCTCGGGGGGCAGGAAGGGCACCACAACATAGCCGTCGCGCTCGAAGCGCTGCTGAAGCTCGGGCTGGCGGAAGAGCGGGCGCGATCCGTAGAGCGGGGCGATCTCCTCCTCGGCGAATGCGCGCACCGGCCCCTCGCAGACCGCCGCCAGGCTCGCTACTTCCGGCATGCGGTTCTCGCCGAAGACATAGTCCATGAAGAACTCGTGGCTGGCGTCGTACATCTCGAGGCGGCGGGTCGCCGGATTGGCGAAATAGTGCACCGGCGAACCGGCACTCGGAATCGCCGCCATGGCGGCGGCGACCCTCACCCCGCCCGTCGTGTTGGGCGGCGAGGCGTGGATGAGCCGGTGATCGTAGAGCAGCGCCTCTCCGGCCCGCATCGGCAGATAGGTGAGGTTCTCCCAGGTGAGGCCCTTGACCTCCGCGAAGGCGTTGGGGACCAGCGTGCCGCGAACGGTGAACGGCAGGCGATGACCACCGGGAAGGAGGTAGATCGCGCCGTTCGACTCGTCGACGTCGACCAGCGGCAGCCATAGGTTCATCGACGCGAAGCGCGACTCGTCGACGAAGCTCCAGTCCTGGTGCGGCGGCATGAGGCTCCGCTCGCCGGTCTTCTTGGTGACGAAGTTGGCGATCAGCGTTTCGTAGCCCTCGAGGAAGGTCGCGCAGAGACTCTGGCCGAGATCGGCGAGAGCTGCATGCGCTTGCCGCTTGTACTCGCCGCTCGTCGTGTAGAGGCTGGCGAAGAACCCTGCGTCGTCGACCTTGGGCAGCGCTTCATACCGCGCACGCAGCTCCCCCACCTCGTCCGGTGAGAGAAACGGAACGACGACGTAGCCGTCGCGCTCGTAGCGAGCTTGCAGGGCGGGGTCGCGAAAGACCTTCGGCAACGTCGATTGGGTGGGCGCGACGGTGGGCAGAACGAAGGTCTTCGGGGTCGGGCCGGGCGCGGTCACGAGCCGGCTCCCTCCCGCTCGACGACACCGCCCGCCACCAGAGCCGCGCCCAGCGCCGGCGCCAGAAGCGCCATCCCGGCGGCGTTCGGATGTCCCTCGCCCGCGACGACGTAGCGCTCCTGATTCTCGAAGATCGCTTTCCACGGCTCGAGCAGCGGGACCACTCGCACCCCCGCAGTCGCGACGGCGGAGAGCAGGGCCGCGTCGTTGGCGGGCGACTCCGGCAGAAAGGCCGAGGTCTGGGCGAAAGCGACGCGCACCGGCCCGCGCGATCGAGAAGCGGGGGCGTCGCGAGCGAGCCGCTGAACTTCGGCCACCTGTGCCATCACCAGCGCGTGGCGGGCATCGTCCGGCATCGGCTGCAGCCCCTGGCGTCGGACGACCAGGCTCACGAAGGCGGCCACTGCGAGCCGCGAACGGGAGAGGAGCGGCCAGACCGGTGCCTTCCAGTAGGAGCAAGGGCGATCTTCGAGGTCCTGATGCCCGACCAGGAAGAGCAACAGCTCCGGGGAGTAGTCGTCGAGGACCGCTGCCGCGCGCGACACCTCCTTCGGCAGGTCGTAGCCCGGGACGCCGGCGTTCACGACCTCGACCTGCCGCCCGAGGCGCTGGGCGAGATCCCCCTCGAGGCGTCGGGCGAGGCCCTCCTCGAGCTGGGTGCCGAGGCCGAACGCATGGCTGTCGCCGAGGAGGGCGATGCGCAGCGTTCCGGCCGGGGCTTCAGGCGGATACTCGCGGTCGCGGTAGCCCTTGCTGTTGATCACCAGGCGGGTGGGCCGGACCGGGGTGAACCAACCTTCATAGATCGCCTTGCTTCCCGGCTCGAGCGCGTAGCAGGGGTTCCGGCCGGCGTCGAAACGGAAGACCGCCGTCAGAGTCCAGGGTGCCACGAAGGGACGCAGAGCGAGCTCGGCGCCACCGAGCGCGAGCAGCAGCAGAGCGGCCGCCCAGAGCGCTTTCCGGACCGGTGAGCGGGCAGAGCCGGAACGGCTCGTAGAAGTCTCAGGTTTCAGGGCTCGACTCCTCGGTGAAGACCTCCGATGCTACCGCACGCACCGCAGCCGGTGCGCCGCACCGCGAACGGAAGCGTCCGCGAGCGACCGCGAACCGGCGTAGACTTCAGCGCGACGATGCCCGGCCTCCGGCCCCTGCGTTTTTCGATGTGGTGGCATCACATCGTGCCGCCGATTCTCGCCACCGTCTATCTCGCCGCCGCCCTCGGTGCGCTCGCTCCCGGCGATCTGCTCTTCAGCCTGCCGCTCTTCCTCGCCAGCGTCGTCGGCATCGCCGGTTTCGGGTACTTCCTCAACGACGTCTGCGACATCGCCGCCGACCGGACGGCCGGCAAGGCCAACGCGGCGGCCGGAACAACACCGGCGATGCGGGTCGCGATCCTGTTCGTCCTGCTGGCTGCCGGACTCGCTCCCTGGGCCCGGCTGCCCGTCAACCGTTTCAATCTCGCCCTGCTCGGGCTGCAGATCGCCGTCCTCGCGCTCTACTCGGCGCGACCGTTCCGTCTCAAGGAGCGCGGCGCCTGGGGCGTCGTGGCCGACGCGCTCTACGGCCACCTCCTGCCGGTGGCGATCGCCCTCTTCACCTTCTTCCCGGAGCTCACGACGGCGTTCGGCCGCAGCGGGAGCGCCTGGGCGGCGGCGCTCCTCGTCGGCCTCGTTCTGCTCTGCAAGGGGCTGCGGAACATCCTGCTCCACCAGCTCGGCGACCGGTTCAACGATCGCCGCGCCGGCCTGCGCACTTTCGTCCTGGCCGTCGGTCCCCTCCCGGCACTCGCCCTGATCAATCGTCTTCTCCTGCCGCTCGAGTTCGGCGCCCTCGCCGGCCTGCTCGTGCTGCTCGCCCCGGCGGCACCGGTCTGGGTCGGATTTGTCCTCTTCCTCGCCTTCACCGCGCTCATGTTCTCCGCCTGGAAGTTCCCCTATCTCCCCAGGCGGCAACTGCGATTCAAGTTCCTCTACTTCTTGAACGACTTCTACGAGGAGTGGTTGCCGCCGACCGTGCTGGCGATCGCGGTCGGGCGCCACGTCGAGCTCTGGCCGCTCCTGCCGCTGCACTTCGCCCTCTTTCCCAAAGGGCTGGCGAAGATCCCCCGCCACCTCGCCGTGCTGCGCGCGAACTTCGCCACCGCCGGCGACTTCTGACCGACAGGCCGGAGAGCAGACCTCCATGTGCGGCATCGTCGGGCAGGTCGAGCGTCGGGGGACCGTCGACGCCACTCTTCTCGCCGCCATGCGCGACAAGCTCGCGCACCGCGGTCCGGATGATGCCGGACTCTGGCTGGCGCGCGACGCCCGGGCGGGGCTCGGTCATCGCCGGCTGTCGTTTCTCGACCTTTCCGCCGCCGGGCATCAGCCAATGCCATCCGAAGACGAGCGCCTCTGGCTGACGCTCAACGGCGAGATCTACAACCATCGCGAGCTCCGCGCCGATCTCCAGGCTCGCGGCCACCGCTTCCGCTCCGGCTGCGACGCCGAGGTCGTGCTGCACGGGTTCGAGGAGTGGGGGCTTGGAGTTCTCCCGCGCCTCAAGGGCATGTTCGCCTTCGGACTCTGGGACGAACGCGAACAGGAGCTCTTCCTCGCTCGTGACCGATTCGGGATCAAGCCGCTCTTCTACTACGCCGACGGCGCCGACCGGCTGCTCTTCGCCTCCGAAGCGAAAGGCCTCCTGGCCCATCCGGCGGTACCGCGCGAAGTCGACTGGTCGGCGCTCTGCGACTACCTCGTCTACCGCTACGTGCCGAGCCCGAAGTGCATCTGGAAGGGGCTGGCCAAGCTTCCTCCGGCTACCTGGCTGCGTTACGGCAGCGACGGCGCACTCACGACCGGCGAGTACTGGACGCTCTCCCCGGGCGCTCGTCAGGCGACGCTGGCCGTAGCCGCTGCCGAGGTGGATGCGTATCTCGAGTCGGCGGTGCGTCAGCATCTCGAGAGCGACGTCGCCCTCGGCTCTTTTCTGAGCGGCGGCTACGACTCCTCGGCTCTCGTCCTCTATCTCGAGCGCATCGGCTACCGCGCAGAGACCTTCGCGATCGGTTTCGAGAACTGGCCGCAGAGCGAGCACCGCTACGCCGAGTTGGTGGCGCAGCATCTGGGCTTCGAGCATCGCAGCCGCGTGCTCGGCAGCGAAAGCCTCGAGCTCACCCACCGTCTGGCCTGGACCTTCGACGAGCCGCTCGCCGACATCTCGACCGTGCCCACGTTCGCCGTCTCGCACCTCGCCGCGCAGAGCGTCAAGGCGGTGCTCTCCGGCGAAGGCGCCGACGAGATCTTCTGCGGCTACACCTGGCAGCGCGAGTTCATGCTGGCGCGCGAGGCCGGCGATCCCGCGGCCGGTGACCTTACGGCCTTCTACGCCGGGGCGATGTCGATGGGAGGCTTCGATCGCCCGCGGCTCGCCGGGCTTCTCCATCCCGATCTCCACGCCCACTTGCCGGACGACCCGGCTTGGTTCTACCGCAGCCTGGTGCGGCCCGAGCTGCCGCCGCTCCAACGCGTCCAATGGCTCGACATCAAGGCGTTCATGTGCGAGCAGGTGCTCACCAAAGTCGACCGCGCCAGCATGGCCCACTCCCTCG
>JAYTAM010000265.1:0-7192 GCA_043737505.1 Thermoanaerobaculia bacterium | reverse complement strand
TGGTGGCGCTCGCCCGCAAGGATGGCGTGGCGGCGATCGACGACCTGGTCACCGCCGCCGCCCTCGACGGCCGGCACATCGAAGCCCGGAAAGCGCTCGCCATGCTGCGGCACGCGCAGGGAGACGACGCGGAGGCACGACGTCTTCTCGCCGAGGTGCTGGCGATCGACCCGCAGGATCGGGACGCTGACGCCGACCTTCAGAGCCTTGGCGGGACCCCGGCCGGGTCCTCACGGCCATGAAGCGGCTCGGCGCCGTCGCCTGGAGCCTGACCGCCACCGTTCTGACGATCTCGTGCAGCGACGGCGCGAAACCCCGGGCCGTGGATCCTGGGCCCTCGGTGCTTCTGGTCACGCTCGATACGACGCGCGCCGATCGGCTCGGCGCCTACGGCAGCGCCATCGGCGCGACCCCCCACCTCGACGGGCTGGCGTCGCGCGGCGTCCTCTTCGAGCAGGCTTTCGCCGTCGCGCCGATGACCCTGCCGGCGCACGCATCGATCCTCACCGGGCAGCTTCCGACCCGCACCGGCCTGCGATGGAACGGCGAGCAGCGGCTGGCCGACTCTCCGGCCGAGATGCCGACCCTGGCGGAGCGCTTCCGCGCCGCCGGCTATGCAACGGCCGCGTTCGTCTCCGCCGCCGTTCTCGATCGCGCCTTCGGCCTGGATCGCGGCTTCGAGCTCTACGACGACGGCGATCACCCCGGGGAACGCAGCCGCTCGCCCGCCGATCGCTGGAAAACCGAGCGCCCGGCGAGCCAGACCGTCGCGCGCGCCCTCTCCTGGCTGGCGACGCAGCCGGCCGAGCGCCCGGTCTTCCTGTGGGTGCATCTCTTCGATCCCCACGATCCCTACCTGCCACCGGCGCCGTTCGCCGCGCGCTTCGCTGACGATCCCTACTCCGGAGAGATTGCCGCGGCCGACGACGCCGTAGGCATCCTGCTCGCCGAGAGCCGCTTCCGACCTGGGGCCCCGGCGATCGTCAGCGTGATCGGCGACCACGGTGAGGGGTTGGGCGAGCATGGCGAAGCGACCCACGGCATCCTCCTGCATGACGCTACGCTGCGCGTGCCGTGGATCCTCGCCGCTCCGGAGCTGGCAGCGCTGCGCGTCGAGACGGCGGTGAGCCAGGTCGATCTCGCGCCGACGCTTCTCGCGCTCACTCGCCTGCCGGCACTCGCTGTGTCTGGCGGGATGGGCGGCAAGGGCGGCATCGACGGCATCGACCTGGGGGGCGAGCTGCGCGGGGCCGCTGCCGATCGCACGCGCACGCTTTACGCCGAGTCCGTCTATGCGAATGTCCTCTACGGCTGGGCACCGCTGCGCTCGGCGCGGCGCGCGAGCTACAAGTGGGTCGAGGGGCTGCACGGTGAGCTGTTCGATTTCATCGTCGACCCCGGAGAGACGCGGAATCTGGCCAACGCCCTGCCGGCGGAGGCCGGCGCGCTCGCCCGGGCGCTCGCCGGGCTCCGGGCGAGCGAGAGCGGACGCAGCGGGGCCAGCGGCCAGGTCGACGCCGAGTTGGCGGAGAGCCTGCGGAGCCTCGGCTACATCGCCGGCGGCAGTGCCATGCGGGAGCAGGAGGCCACCGCCGATCCACGCCACCGCATCGCCGTCCACGAGGGGCTGCGCGCGGTCGACGCGCAGTGGCGCCGAGGCGAGGTGGGCGCGGCCGAGCTCGCGCTCGATACGCTGTTCGCCGCCGATCCCGGCAACCGCCTGCTGCAGGAGGTCGTCGAGCGCCAGCTGCGCGGCGCGATCGCCCATCTCGAAGCGACCGCAGCGACCGAAGCGACCGAAGCGACCGACGCGGCGACGACGGCCGCCTTGCAGATCCGTCTCGCCCAACTCCTCGCCCTGGGTGGCCGGCGCGACGAGGCTCGGGAGCTCCTCGAGCTCGCCGCGAACCCGGCCGGCACGCCGGCGACGCGCTCGCTGGCAAACCTGAGCCTGGCCACCCTCGCCCTGGGCGAGCGGCGCTTCGGCGATGCCGAGCGCCTGGCACGCGCCGCGGTCGAGCTCGAGCCGGGGAGTGCCCTCGCCTGGAACACCCTCGCCATCGCTCTCGACGACCTGGAAAGGCCCGCCGAGGCGGAGGCCGCCTATCGCGCTGCCCTGAGGCTCGACCCGGCGCTCTACCGCAGTGAGCTCAACCTCGCCCAGCTCCTCGCCGGCCAGCCGGCGCGGCGCAGCGAGGCAGCGGAGCACCTGCGCCGCTTCCTCGCCCGGGCGCCGGCCGGCGACCCGCGCGCGGCCGAAGCGCGCGCCGCCCTCGCTCACCTTTCCTCCGCCGGCCGAGGAGGAGGATAATCGGCTCATGAAGAGCGTCGCCATCCTCGGAGCCTCCGGAGTCCGCAGCAAGTTCGGCAACAAGTCGGTGCGCGCTCACCTCGCCTCCGGCTACGAAGTCTTTCCGATCCATCCGACGGAGTCCGAGGTCGAGGGGCTCGCGGTCTTCCCGTCGCTCGCCGCCCTGCCCCGCCCGGTGGAGCGGATCAGCGTCTACCTGCCGCCGCCGGTCACACTCAGGCTCCTGCCCGAGATCGCAAGCGCCGGCGCGCGCGAGGTCTGGTTCAACCCCGGCGCCGCCGACGCCGCCGTACTCGACGAGGCCCGGCGGCTCGGTATCGCCGTCATCGACGGCTGCAGCATCGTCGATCTCGGCCTCTCCCCTTCCCAGTTTCCCTGAGGTCCGGCCGAGAGCCCTGGCAGGAACGCACCGGAAGTGAACCGTTGAAAGAGCTGCGACAGATTCTCCTCCGCGCCGGGGAGCTCCGCCGGCGCGGCGAGCGTGCCGTGCTGGCGACGATCGTCGCCGTCGAGGGCTCGGCCTACCGGCGCGAAGGCACGCGCATGCTCATCGAGGGCAACGGAGCGCTCACCGGCGTTCTTTCGGGCGGCTGCCTCGAGCGCGACCTCGAGTCGCGCGCCGCGGAGGTGCTCGCCACCGGAGTGGCCGCGCTCGCGATCTACGACCTGCGCGCCCCCGACGAGGTGCTCTGGGGGCTCGGGCTGGGCTGCGGCGGCAAGATCACCCTGCTTCTCGAATGCCTCCCCGTCGCGGCGGATGCGCCTTCGCCGCTCGATCCGTTCGAAGAGCTGCTCGACCGCCGCACGCCCGTATCGGTCGAGACGCGGCTCGGCGGAGAGGTCTTGCTGCGCGAGCGGATCGACCCGCCGGTGCAACTGGTGCTGGCGGGCGCCGGCCGTGACGCCGCGCCGCTCGCCCGCCTCGCCGGCGAGCTCGGCTGGGAGGCGGTCGTGCTGGACGCCCGACCGACCGAAGCCGCCGCCGCGCGCTTCGTGGAGCTCGCGCGCTTTCTCGGCGCCCGGCCGTGCGAGCTCGCCACCGCGGTGACGATCGACCCGTTCACCGCCGCCGTCGTCCTGACCCACAACTACCTCGACGACCTCGCCTGGCTCGGGGCGCTGCTGCCGAGCGCCACCCCGTACGTCGGTCTCCTGGGGCCGCCCGAGCGCCGCGACCGCCTGCTCGGCGATCTCGCCATGCAGGGCCTGGGACTCGACGAAGCGATGCGCGCGCGCCTCCACAGCCCCGCCGGCCTCGTCCTGGGTGGCCGGTCGCCGGAAGAGGTGGCGCTCGCCATCGTCGCCGAGATCCAGGCCACGATGATCGGCGCACCGCGCGTGCAGGCAGCGCTCGCCGAGTACACGGCGAGCGCCAAAGCCCCAAGCTTCGAAGAAACGCCGTGACCGTCGCGGGCGTTCTGCTCGCCGCGGGCGCCTCCGGCAGAATGGGACGGCCAAAAGCTCTTCTCCCCTACCGCGGTCAGACACTTCTCCACCACGCGGTGCAGACTCTCTGCGCCACTCCGTGTAGCCCACGCATCGTCGTCGTCAGCCCGGAAGTTGAGAAAAGCTGCTGGCTAAGGGACGCTGAGGGCGTCGCGTTGGTGGTGAATCCGGATCACTCCAGAGGGATGTCGAGCTCGATCCGCGCGGCGCTGCGTTGCATCGAGACGAACGAGGCCGAAACCGGCAGGCTCGTCCAGGGGGTACTGATCACCCTGGTCGATCAGCCCCTGGTGACGGCCGAACATCTCAACGCGATTCTCGCGGCCGGCGCCGCGACCGGCCTCGCCGCCACGAGCTGGCCAAACGCGTTCGGTCCGCCAGCCTTCCTTTACCGGTCCTTTTTTTCTTCCTTGAAGGAGCTTCACGGCGACCAGGGAGCAAAAAGTATTCTGCGCGCGGAGCGCGCCCGACTCCGCCTTGTGGAGTTCCTTGGGGCGGCGATCGACGTCGACGACGCTGTCGACTACGACCGCCTGCTGTCGGGCGAGAAGGCCTGAGCGTCCACCCAGAGCTCGACGAGGGTCTCGATCCGGCGGCCGGTTTCGGCGCGGCGGAGCCTCAGCTCCTCCGCGATCCGGCTCCGCCGGCGGAGGAGCAGGAAGGCGCGGCTCTCCCGCCAGAGCGACTCCTGCCGTTCGAGGAAACGCACCGCGATGTAGCCCGAGAGGGCCGCCACTGCGACCGTCGCCAAGCCCGGAACAAAGCCCCAGAGCCCCCAGGCGACGGCCGCCTCGATCCCCCAGGTGAGCGGATAGGCGACGATTCCCGGGAAGACCTTGTAGGTCGCGATCTGGTTCTCTTCGTCGTCAAAGCGCCGTGAGATGAGCTCCACCGCCAGGAAGGGGACGAAGTTCAACAGCGCTCCGACGAGCGCGACCGGCAGCGTGACCACGGCGCTGAACGCGATCCGGGCCAGCGTCGCGAGCAGGCGGTCGAGAGGGTAGCTCGAGATCACCTGCTCGTCGCGCAGACCCGAGAGCCGCAGGAGCTGGTCGTAGCTCCGCGCCGCCGCTGCCGCCTCCGCGACCTCGCGAGGATGACTTCGACGCAGCGCGTCGAGGCCGTCGAGCAGCGAGCGGCGCGCGTCGAACTCCGCCGCCAGCCGCCGCTCGCTCGGCAACTCCAGCGAGTCGATCTCGAGGATCCGCGCACCGCGCTCGACCAGGCGCGACTCCTCCCAGCTGCGGTAGTTGAGGGTCACGCGCTCGAGGGCCTCGGTGACCCGCTGGGTGAGCAGGCGCACCGCGGTCGCCTCGTCGCGCGCTGCGAGCTCGAGCTCGTCCGCCGGGTCGATCGGCGGGCCGACGACGACCAGGGCACGGGAGCGGAAGCGGCCCCGGTCCTCGAACAACAGCCCCACCGGAACGATCCGGCTCCCCAGCGGTCCGAACCGCCGTTCGGCCTCGAGCAGGATGCGCGCCGCTCCGGTCTTCAACGGCTGCAGCTGCGGCTCGTCGTGGCTGATTCCCTCCGGAAAGATGGCGATGATGCCGCCGCCGGCGAGCTCTTCGTGGCAACGGGAGAAGGTTTCGAGGTTCTTCGCCGGGTCGACGCCTTCGTCATGCCGCCGGTAGACCGGGATCACTCCGGCGAGGTCGAGGATCCACGACAGCACCGGGATCTTCCACAGCGTGCTCTTGCCGAGCATGCGCGCCGGCAGGCCGAGCGGTCCGAGGAGGAACAGCGGATCGACCAGACCGTTGACGTGATTGGCCACCACGACCAGAGGTACGCGAGGCAGTCTCCGTCCGCCGACGATCTCGATGCGGCGAAAGAAAACCGCCAGGATGAGACGGCAGAGGAGACCGATCAGCCGATCGACCCCCCTGCGGATCCCAGACGGAGCCGAGGGGGCGGGCTCGTTCAAGGCTAGGCCGGCTCGCGCCAGGAGGCGGCCGCTGCCACTCCCCGGCGCTCGTCGACCAGGAACATGCCGAACAGGCCGAGCACGAAGAAGATGCCGGTGCACAGGATCGCCACCCGCTGCGACTGGGTCGCCGACGAGATGAGGCCGAAAACCGGTGGGCCGAAGGCGTAAGCGGCCTTGCCGAAGAGACCCCAGAGGCCGAAGAACTCGCCGCTCTTCGCCACCGGCGCGAACATGCCGACGAGAGCCCGCGACGCAGACTGCAGGGAGCCGATGCCGAGTCCGGCGGTGACCGCGATCACCCAGAAAGCCAGCTTGGTCGAGGTGAAGTAGGCCGCGAGACAGGTGGCGATCCAGAGCAGCAGAGACACCTGGATCGTCCGCCGCGCCCCCAGCTTGTCCTGGATACCGCCGAAGGCGAAGGCGCCGCCGGCCGAGGAGACCTGCACCACCAGGAAGAGGAAGATGAGCTCGCTCGAGGTGAAGCCGACCGTGCGCTCGGCGTAGACACCGACGAAGGCGATGATGCTCATCAACCCCGACGAGTAGACGAAGAAGACGCCGAGGAACTTGGCGAGCTCACGGAAGTGCCCGATCGAGCGCACCGTCGTCGCCAGCCGGCCGAAGCCCTGGCGGGCGTAGTAGAGGAGCGGCTCGCTGCGTCGCGGCGCACGTTCGCGCAGGAACAGGAATGTGGGCAGGGCCGCGATCAGGAAGAATAGCGCCGTCAAGGGCCAGACCAGGCGCAGGCGCGGGAGGTTCTCGAGCGTGAAGCCGCCGTCGATCATCGGCTTGATGAGCAGGAGCGATGCGAGCCCGCCGAAGTAGCCCAGCCCCCACCCGAAGCCCGAGATCCGCCCGACCGTCGCCGGAGTCGAAAGCTCGGGCAGGAATGCGGCCGTCAGGTTCTCTCCGAACGAGAAGGCGATGTTGGAGATGACGAACAGGATCAACGCCAGCTGGATCGCTCCCGGCGTCACGAACCAGAGGGCGGCCGTGCCGCCGACGCAGAACAGGTAGGTGACGAAGAGGAAGACTTTTTTGCGGCCCGACTCGTCGGCCATCGCGCCGACGATCGGCGAGAGCAGCAGGACGATGAGGTTGGCGACGAAAATCCCGCCTCCCCACCAGGCGTCGGCGTCGGGACCGGCGGCGACGAGGCGGGTGAAATAGACGCTGAACGCCACCGTCACCACGACCGTGGTGTAGCTCGAATTGGCGAAGTCGAACATCGCCCACGAGAGAATCTCGCGGCGGGTGACCGGCGGCGGAGACGCTGGGGTTCCCGCGCTCAAGCCGGGTCAGGGGCAGGTCATGAAGGCGCTGGAATCGGTGATCGCGGCAGCCGAAACTCCGAGGGTGTTGTCGTAGCGCTTCGTCGTGTCCGTCCACGTATCGTAGACGGTGATGTGGAACTCGACGTTGGTGAGCGCCGCGAAGAAGACCCAGTAGCGGTTGTTCAGCGAGCAGCCGTCGATGATCTTGATCATCACTTCGAAGCTCGACGG
>JAYTAM010000264.1:0-16418 GCA_043737505.1 Thermoanaerobaculia bacterium | reverse complement strand
CGACGACCGAGTCGAACGGCCGCTTCCGCTTCCCCGAGATCGCCCCCGGCATCTACTCCGTTGCCGTCGCACTCGACGGCTTCCAGCCGGTGCGGGTCGAGGGTGTGACCCTGGTGACCGGCGGCACCCAAGACATCAACGTCAAACTGGGCGTCGCGACGATCACCGAGACTCTCGTGGTGACCGCGGACGCCGCTACCGTAGATACCGCCAGCTCCGCGACCAACACCAACCTCGACAGCGACTACCTGCAAAACCTGCCGACCGCCCGCTTCCAGCCCGCGGTGCTGAACCTCGCCCCGGGCATCAACCAATCCGTCGCGTACGGTTCGGCCCCCTCTGGCCTCGCCTATCAGATCGACGGCGTCGACACCTCCGACCCCGAGGGCGGCACCGCCTGGTCGTTCGTGAACTACAACATCATCGAGGAGGTGCAGCTCGTCGGCCTGGGTGCCGCCGCCGAGTACGGCAGCTTCACCGGCGTGGTCTTCAACAGCGTCACCAAGTCGGGTGGCAACGAGTTCAAGGGTCTGATCGACACCTACTACTCCAACTCGAGCCTCTCGGACAGCTTCTCCGGCGAAGAGTTCGCCGGCCTGAACGCGACCAACGAGCTCTTCACCGACACCACGGCGCAGATCGGCGGCCCGATTTCGCAAGACAAGCTCTGGTTCTTCGTCTCCGCCCAGTACTACAAGGAAGAGAGCTCGAACGGCGGCCCGATCGTCAGTGAGGAGTCACCGCGTCTTTTCGGCAAGCTCTCCTGGCAGGTCAACGAGCAGAACAACGTCGATGGCTGGATCGAGTGGGACCGCTACGACATCATCGGCCGCGGCGCTGACGCGGTCACCCCGCTCGAGGCGACCGTCACCGAGGACGCCCCCGAGTACGTCGGGAACGTCTCCTGGCGTTCGATCCTCTCCGAGAACACGATCATGAACATCTCGTACGGCGGCTATGACGGCTACTACTATCTCGATCCGCAGGGTGGGTACGACGTCGCCGGCCGCTACGACGGCGCGACCGGGCTCTACAACACCAACTCGTACTACTTCTACCTCGCCGATCGCACGCGCAATCAGGTCGTCGCTTCGGTCTCGCACTTCGCCGACGACTTCATCAAGGGCGACCACGACTTCAAGTTCGGCATGGAGCTCGAGCGCTCGACCCTGCGCAGCCGCTATGGCTACACCACCGGCGCCTGGTTCTACGACAACTACTACTGGGGCTACGACGACCCGGGAACGGCGGACTACGACCCGGCCTCCTACGTCACCCAGGGCTACTACAACTACGGCTACGACCTGAGCGGCACCGTCGAGCGGGCCAGCCTCTTCGCCCAGGACAGCTGGCGGATCACGCCGAACTTCACGGTCAACGCCGGCCTGCGCGCCGAGTTCGACCAGGGGAAGGTGCCCGGACAAGGCAAGGTAATGGACAACAACGCCCTCGCCCCCCGCCTCGGCTTTGCCTGGGATCTCACCAAGGACGGCAAGACGGTCTTCAAGGGGCACTACGGCCGGTACTTCGAGAAGTTCGTCGCCACCGAGTTCTACTATGCACAGGAGGGCGGCTTTACGCCGCTTGAGCTCCGGATCATCTATCCCAGCGGCTACGTAGAGAGCCTCGGGGAAAGCACTGCCAGCAACGTAGTTCTCGAAGGCAAGCTCGACCAGCCCTACATGGATCAGTACACGCTCGGCATCGATCGCGAACTGCCGGGGGGCATGACGCTATCCTTCACCTACATCAACCGCGAGAAGAAGGACTTTATCGAGACGGTGAGCCGCGACGGCATCTTCACTCCGGTCACCGGAGTCATTCGTGAGACCGGCAGAACGGCGACGCTCTTCGACTACGAGAACCCGGAGAGCGACGTCCTCGTCTACAGGAACGTGCCGGAGCTCTATCGCAAGTACGAAGGTTACATGCTGGTGCTCAACCGGCGGCTGCGTGACGATTGGCAGATGATGCTGTCGTACATCTACTCGGAATCGAAGGGCAACATCGACAACCGGAGCTTCAGCTCGAGCCTCGGCTCCGACAACGCCGGCAGTTGGCTCAATACCCCCAACTCGCTGGTCTTCGCCGACGGCAAGCCGACTTTCGATCCGACGCACCAGGTCAAGCTCCAGGGCTCCTACGCGATTCCGAAGCTGAACCTCCTGTTCTCGGGCAACTACACCTTCAACACCGGCGACAATTACACCATACGCACCACTTGCCTTCTGGTCGACGGCTCGTGCTACCGCTTCAACCAGGGGACGAATCGCGTCTTCGGCGAACCGCGCGGCAGCCGGCGGCTCGACGACAAGAGCGAGCTCGACCTGCGCGCTGAGTGGTACATGGACTTCGGTCAGGCCGACGGCCGGTTCGGCGTCTTCCTCGACGTCTTCAACGTCACGAACCAGGCGCGCTTCACCACCGTCGAGACCCGCGCTGGAAGCGCTTTCGAGACCGGACTCTCGACGAACTCGCCGAGAACCTACCGCATCGGAGCGAAGTACACCTTCTGATACTTCGACCCGTGGCGGAAATTGGGACCGGGGACCGGCGAGCGATCGCCGGTCCCTTTTCCTTTCCGCCGGCGTGATCGCGGCCGGGGTTCATCTGTTCGCGGGCTCCGGCGCGTAGTGCGAACGGAGGAATTCAAAACATGCCCACCCAGACCGCATTCTCCCTGCTGACGCCCCCGGCTCTTCCGCCGGCGCCGGCGGTCGATCGCCTCCGTCTTGAAAGGGCGGTGCGCGAGATGCTGATCGCCATCGGCGAGGACCCGGCTCGCGAGGGGCTCGTCGAAACTCCAGCCAGAGTCGCGCGGGCCTGGCAGGAGCTCTTCGCGGGTCTCCACGAAGAGGCGGGAATTCACCTCGCCCGCACCTTCGAGCAGGAATCGGAGGATCTGGTCAGCCTGTCGGACATCGAGTTCACGAGCTTTTGCGAGCACCATCTGCTGCCGGTCTTCGGCCGCGCCCACATCGCCTATCTGCCTTCTCGGCGGCGGGTGGTCGGACTATCGAAGCTGGCCCGCACGGTAGAGGTCTTCGCCCGTCGGCCTCAGCTCCAGGAACGGATGACCGCACAGATCGCCGACGCTCTGATGGAGCATCTCGAACCGGAGGGCGTCCTGGTCGTCGTCGAGGCCGAACACATGTGCATGAAGATGCGCGGCGTCCGCAAGCAGCAACCGGTGATGAAAACGCTGGCGGCCCGCGGCCGCTTGCGCGACGACGCCGGGCTCCGCCAGGAAACCCTGCTGCTCCTGCAGGGCCGCTCGAACGGTCAAAGTGCGGAAACCGCGGAGTTTTCCGCGGCCTGCTAGCCGATGAGGCGGATCAGAGAATTGCGGTCGCCCTCGCTGGGCCGCGCAGGGCGACCCAGGCGACGGTCAGGGCGGCGACGACGGCGAGGCCGAGGGCGAGGCCCCACCAGATCCCGACCAGCCCCAGCCGCTCCGGGCGGCCCAGCCAGTATGCGAGCGGCAGGCCGAGCACGTAGTAGCCGATGAAATTGAACACCGTCGCCGGCCGGGTCCTTCCCATGCCGCGAAGCACACCGCTCCCGACCACCTGCAATCCGTCGAAGAGCTCGAACGCGGCGGCGATCGGCAACAAGGTCGCCGCCAGGGCGATGACCGCGGGATCCACTGTGAACGCCTGGGGAAGAACCCAGCGGCCGGCGATGAACAGGAGCGCGAAACAGACCATCACTGCGCCGCCGAGAGTGAGAGCGACCCAGGCGGCGCGCTGCGCTGCGCGCGGCTCGCCGGCTCCGATGAGATTTCCCACCCGCGCCGAAGCTCCCAGGCCGATCCCGAGCGGTACCATGTAGGTGACCGAAGCGACGTTGAGCGCGATCGAGTGCGCCGCGAGCTCGGTCTCGCCGAGCCAGCCGGCCCAGAGCGATGAGATGGCGAAGGCCCAGTACTCGAGCGCCAGCATCAACGACACCGGCAGGCCCAGCCCGACGATCTCCAACAGGCCCTTCATGCGCAGTCGGGCGAAGTCGAGAAACGTCGCCGAGCCTCGTTGCAGGCGGTAGATCCGGATCGCGGCGACGAGCGACAGGAACATCGCGACTTCGGTGATCGCGGTGGAGATTCCCGCGCCGACCGCCCCCATCCGCGGCAGTCCCCAGTGGCCATAGACCAGCAGCCAGTTGAGAAACGCGTTGAGCCCGCACGCCCCGAAGCTCACCCACATCGCCGGCCGCACGATGCCGCGCGCCTGCAGGTACTGTTTGAGAGCGACGAACAGCAGGAAGAACGGCATGCCCGGAATCTGCACCACGACGAAGCGGTGAGCGAGCTCCACCGTCGCCGGATCCTGGCCCAGGGCGAGGAGGATGCGCCCGGTGCTCAGCCAGAGCAGCGCTAGCGGCAGGCTGACGCCGAGCGCCACCACTCCGGCGTGCAGCAGCACGTCGCCCAGACGCCGTCGGTCGCGCGCACCGTGCGCCTGCGATGCGATCGCGTCCAGCCCGAAGATCAGACCCATGGCGCAGATCGACGTCCCCAACACCCAGATACGGCCCAGGGAGACCGCGTTCAGCGACAGTACGTCGATGCGCCCGACCATCAACAGGTCGATCGTCCAAAGCAGCATCGAGGAGAGCTGGGTGAGCGCGACCGGCGCGGCAAGCGCGGTCAGACGGCGGGCTTCGCGCCAGCTCTCCTTCGAAACGGCCGGGAACATCCCGGGAAACTATCCTGCCGCGGCCGAATTCGCTCGTGTAGTATCCCGACCACTCCAACCACTCTGCGGAGATCGATATGACAAGCGACCCCCTCGCCCTGCGCTCCGAGAGCGTCGCCGAGTTCACTTTCAAGGCGGTCGCCGCCGGAGTCGTTCTCGGTGTCCTGTTCGGCGCCGCCAACGCCTATCTCGGGCTCCGGGTCGGCATGACGGTGTCGGCGTCGATTCCGGCCGCGGTCATGGCGGTGGTCATCTTCAAGACGCTCAAGCTGCGCTCGACGATTCTCGAGGCGAACCTCGCCCAGACCATCGGCTCGGCCTCGACGGCGCTCGCCACCGGCACCATCTTCACCATTCCGGCGCTCTTTCTGTGGGGAATGATTCCTCCTTACATGCAGGTGGTCGCGCTCTGCTTCCTCGGCGGGCTGCTCGGCATCGCGGCGATGATCCCACTGCGGCGGCTCCTCATCGTCGATGCCCACGACGAGCTGCCCTACCCGGAGGGCCGCGCCTGCGCCGAGGTCCTGCGCGCCTCGGAGAGCGGCACCAGCGCCGGCGTCTGGATCTTCCGCGGCATGGCGGTCGGCGCGGGAGTGAAGATCCTGATCTCGGTCGCCTACCTGTTTCCGAACGAGATCGCGTTCCTGTTGCCGGTGCTGCCGAAGGCCGAGCTCGCTCTCGAGCTCTCGCCGGCGCTCTTCGCCGTCGGCTTCATCCTCGGCTACCGCCAGGCCGCCGTCTGCGTGGCCGGCTCGATCGTCTCGTCGATGGTGCTCATTCCGCTCCTCGCCTGGATGGGGGCCCACCTCGGCGCACCGCTCTATCCCGAGACCGTCCGGCTCGTGACCGACATGAGCGTCAACGACATCTGGTCGCGCTATGTGCGCTACATCGGCGCCGGTGCGGTGGCGACGGCGGGCATCCTTACCGTCGTGCGCAACCTGCCGACGATGATCGCCTCTTTCACCGCCGTCGCGCAGGGATTGAAGAAGAAGAAGGCCGCCAGCGGCGCAGTCAGCACGACCGGCAGCGCAGGCTTTCCCGCCACCGTCCCGGCGACCGATCAAGATCTGCCTGGAAGCTTCGTCTTCGGCGGCATCGCCCTGGTGGTCAGCGTCTCGTGGTTGGTGCCGGGAATCTTCGCGGGGGGCATGGACCTGACCCAGCGAGCCGTTTGTGCCGCCGGAGTCGGCATCTTCGGTGTCCTCTTCGTCGCCGTCGCAGCGCGCATCGTCGGCATCGTCGGCGTCTCGTCGCAGCCCACCTCCGGTATCGCTCTGGTCACGCTTCTCGGCGTGGCCTCCGCGTTCGCCGCCGCCGGATGGATCGACGACGGCGCGCGGGCCGCCGTCCTCACCGTCGGCACGATCGTCGCCATCGCCGCCTCGAAGGCGGGCGACATCGCCCAGGACCTGAAGACCGGCTATCTCGTCGGAGCGACGCCGGCCAAGCAACAACTCGGTCAGCTGATCGGCGCCTCCGTCGCCTGCTGGGCGGTCGCCGGTACGGTGCTCCTGCTCGGCAACACCTACACCTTCGGCACCAAGGAGCTGGCGGCGCCGCAGGCGACGCTGATGAAGACGATCATCGAAGGGGTGCTGTCGGGCAACCTTCCCTGGGACCTGGTGGCCACCGGCGCCGGTGTGGCGATCTCGGCGATGCTCTGCGGCGTCTCCGGGCTCGCGTTCGCCATTGGCGTCTATCTGCCGCTCTCCTCGATGGCCTGCCTTTACGTCGGCGGGCTGGTGCGCAAGCGGTTCGAGAAGAAAGCGGCTGAGTCCGGCAACAAGGGCGCGGGCGACAGCGACCCGGGCATCCTCGCGGCGTCAGGCCTGGTCGCGGGAGAGGGCCTCGCCGGCATCGCCATTGCCGCTGCCACGGCGCTCAAGTGGATCCCGAAGAGCGCCGACCCGCGCGTCGGCGGCCTCGCCGGCGAGCTGCTGACCCTCGCGGTCATCCTTGCCGTGCTCGGCTTCCTCTACGTCGCAGGCAAGTCGGCGACCAAGCCCGCCTGATCCATCCCGCTCGAGGAACTCGAGTGCCCGGCGCAAGACGTCGGCGTCGCGCAGGATCCGGTTGTGGCCCAGGCCCGAGGTGACGACGATCTCGCTGCCGGCGAGCGCCGAGGCGAGGGCCTGCCCTTGCTCGAGCGCGACCTCGCGGTCGAGGGCGTCGTGCAGCACGAGCGTCGGCCGCGGCACCAGCTGGCGTGCGAGGCGCTCGGGCGCGATGGCTTCCCAGGTCACGCCGAGCCGGCCCTCGATCCGCGCCTGGAGCCGCCGGCGGACGTCCGGGGTGAGGCCGAGCACGCTGGCGAAGACGTCGCCGAAGCCACCCAGGTCCGCGGGCGGCGCGATGAAGACCAGACGATCGACGTCGAGGCCGCGCTCGCGCGCCACCAGGGTCGCGACGCAGCCGGCGGAGTGGGCGACGACGGCATCCAGTCTCGGCACGCCGTCCAGTCCTTCGCGGAGCTCCCCGAGCCGGTCAGCGGCGGCGCGCATGACCGCCGCCATCTCGAGGAAGTTCGTGCTGCTGCCGCCCGACCGGCCGTGCGCCGGAAAGTCGAACAGCAGGCCCTGGTAGCCGTGGCTCGCGAGCAGGTCGGCGAACGGCGCGAGCTGACCTCCGTGACCCTCCCATCCGTGCACCAGCAGGGCCCCCCGCGCCGCCCCGAGGGCGCCCCAGTGCGTCGCGGCAACCGTCACTCCGCCCACCCTGAACGAGGCGTCGAATGCGGCATCCGACGGAGCACGGCTCGCAGCCCGACGGCGCGGCCGCAGAAACTGCCGTGCCGCCCAGACCGACGTCGCCTCCGGAAAGAGTCGACTCGCCGCGCCGAAAAACCAGCGCAGCGGAAGCGGCGCCAGCGGGATGGAACGACCGATCGTGCTTTTTACGGGCGACAGAGTGGACATGAGGTCTCCTGGAGAGGGCGTGGGTGCGGGGATCAGGGGTGCGCGCGCGCGCCGGCGAGCAGCGACTCGAACGCCGAACGCGCCCGGCTCTGAGCGCCGGGATCGTCGAGCAGGCGGCGAAAGTGGTTGTAGGCGAGAGCGATGGCGTAGAAGTCGTGCGCGAACTGCCGGGCGTCGAGATCGCTGCGGAACTCGCCGACCTCGATTCCCTGCGTGGCGTTCCTGGCCAGACCTTCCAGCCAGCGGTACTGGCTCCCGACCAGGTGGTCGCGTACCGGCCCAGGACGGTCGTCGAATTCGTTCGCCGCCGAAATGAAGACGCAGCCGCCCGGCATGCAGTCGTTCTCCGCCCACTGAAGCCAGGCGTCGAAGATGGCGCGCAGACGGGCCTCGCCGCGCGGCGCTGCGAGCGCGGGACGGATCACGGTCTCGGTGAAGAGCTCCTCGGCCTTGCGCAGCACGCCGAGCTGCAGATCCTCTTTGTGCAGGAAGTGGGCGTAGAGCCCGCTCTTCGACATGCCGACGCTCTTGGCCAGCACGCCGATCGAAAGCGGCTCGAAGCCGATCCGGCTGGCGAGAGCGAGCCCCTCCTGGAGGATGGCCTCGCGAGTCGTCTCTCCCTTGTTCACGGGGGCATAATAGCACGATCGTTCGTGTGTTTTAACCGCAACCTTCTCCACCGCTCGTGAGAGCTCACGCTCGAGCTGCTGCTAGCATCCCGGTTCCTTGAGAGGTCCGGTTTCATCCCCGCGCCCGTTCACGGCCGGCGTCGCGCTACTCGCCGCGCTCGCCGTCCTGCTGGGCTCGCTCACCGCCTGCGGCCCGAGCCGGCCGCGCATCCTCTTGCTCGGCTTCGACGGCCTCGACCCCGACACGGTCGACATGCTGCTCGCCGAGGGCAAGCTCCCCCACTTCGCTCAACTCAGGCTCGGCGGGGCGTACGGCCGGCTGAAGAGCTTCAAGCCGATGCTCTCGCCGATCCTCTGGACGACCATCGCCACCGGCAAGCGGCCCGACCAGCACGGTATCGGCCACTTCGTCGTCCACGAGGCCGGTACGGATCGCACCGCGCCGGTGACCAGCGATCTGCGGCGCGTCCGGGCGCTGTGGAATCTCTTCTCCGACGCCGGCCGGCGCGTCGGCACTCTGGGCTGGTGGGCGACCTGGCCGCCGGAGAAGGTGGACGGGTTCATCGCCAGCGACCATCTCGCCTGGCACTTTCTCTTCGCGCAGGGCTTCGAGGAGCAGAGCGGCCCCAGCGCGACCTACCCGCCAGAACTCGAGCGGCGCCTGCAGCCACTGATTGTCCGACCGCAGCAGATCGGCGCTGCCGACCTCGCCCCGTTCGTCGACGTCACGGCGGCGGAGATCGCCCGCCCGTTCTCGCTCAGCGACGATCTGCAGCACTTCCGCTGGGTCCTCGCCACGATGCGCTCGCACGAAGCGATCGGTCTCGAGCTCTGGAGAACCGAACGCCCCGATCTCATGCTCGCCTACTTCGAAGGCACCGATTCGACCGCCCACCTCTTCGGCCACCTCTTTCGCGCCGAGGGGCTGGCGGGCGAGCTCGAAGAGCAGCGGCAGCGCTACGGTCACGCCGTCGAAGCGGTCTATGAATACGCCGACCGCATCCTGGGCGAGTTCCTCGCCACGCTCGATTCGCGCACGACCCTGATCGTGATCTCCGACCACGGCTTCGAGCTCGGCCGTCTACCCGAAGACCCGAGCCGACTGCGCGACATGAGGCGGGTGTCGGAGGAGTTTCACCAGGAGGAGGGCGTGCTCTTCTTTTACGGCGCCGGTGTCCGCCCCGGAGTACGCGTCGACGGCGCCACCCTGCTCGATATCGCGCCGACCGTGCTCGCCCTGGGCGGCCTCGCGGCGGCCGCCGACATGCCCGGCAACGTCCTCCGGACGCCGTTCCGCGACCTCCCGCAGCTCGAGCGCGTGCCGACCTATGAGATCGCTTCCCCGAAGGACCAAAGTCCGCAGACGCCTTCCCCCGCCCGCGACGCCAAGGTCGACGAGGCGCTCGTCGAGCATCTGCAGAGTCTCGGCTACCTCGCCGGCGCCAGCTCTCCCGAAAGCGACCGGAACCTCGCGGCGATCGCCTTCGAAGCGAAGGAGTACGAGCGCTCGGTGCGGATGTACCGCGCACTCGTCGAACGCGACCCGGCGGATTCAGCGCTGCGTACGAGCCTCGCCGGAGCCCTGGGCGCCCAGGGGCTCTACGAGGAGGCGCTCGTCGAGCTCGCCCAAGCGCTCGAGCTCGAGCCGCTCAACCCCGAAGGGCACTACAACCAGGGCCTGGCGTTCGAACGCCTCGGCCGGCAGGAGGCGGCGATCGCCAGCTTCCGCCAGGCGCTGCGCTACAAGCCGGACTACGAGCCTGCGCGTCAGGCGATGCTTCGTCTGACCGGGAACACCGGCGATCGGGTCGCCGCCGACGCCGCCGAGGTCCAGGCGATGGCGCTCGCCGATCGCGCCTCCGCCGCCGCTCGGCGAGGCGCCTATCCCGAGGCCCTGGCGCTTCTCGAGGAGGCCCGCGCGATCGCACCCGGGCTCGCCGTCGTCTGCCAGTACGAATCGAACGTCGCCTATCTCGCCGGCGACCGCCCGCGCGCCATCCGCTCCCTCGAGCGCTGCCTCGCCCTGGAGCCCGACAATGCGCTCTTCCGGCAGAATCTGACGCGCCTCAAGTCGGCTCCGTGAGCGCGGATCGCCGGCTGGCGATCGCGCTCGCCCTCGCGAGCTTCGCCGTCTACGCCTTCGGCGCCTGCCGAACAATCTACGCCGGCGACAGCGGCGAGCTCACCACCGCGGTCTTCCTGCTCGGCGTTCCGCATCCGAGCGGCTATCCGGCCTACGTTCTGCTCGGCAAGCTCTGGACGCTGGCGGTGCCGCTGGGCTCGATCGCCTTTCGCATGAGCCTGTTCTCGGCCGCCTGCGCGGCGACGACGGTGGCGCTCCTTTACTCTCTGGCGAGGCGTCTCGACGCCGGCCGGCCGGCGGCACTCTTCGCCGCCGCGATCTTCGCCGTCGCGCCGAGCTTTTGGGGGGAAGCCAACATCCAACGCGTCTACGCGCTAGGCGCGCTGGCCCTGGTGGCGGCGCTGCTCGCAGCCTTCGCCTGGGAGCGCGAGCGGACGACGCGCCGCCTCGCCCTGGTCGCCTTTGTCTCTGCGCTCGGCGCCACCAACCACACCTACATGCTCGTCTTCACCGCCGCCTTCGCCGCCGCGGCGCTCGCCGTCGAGCCGCGCCTGATCCTCCGCGGACGCGCGCTCGGTGTCGCGGCGCTGGCCTACGCCGCCGGCCTCCTGCCTTACCTCTACCTGCCGCTCGCCTCGCGCCGCGATCCGGCGCTCGACTGGGGCGACCCCGAGACCTTCGACCGGTTTCTCGCCGTCGTAGCGCGGCGCGACTTCTGGGAGCGGCGCTGGCTCGAGAGCTTCCGCGACTGGGGGGCGATCGTCGCGGATTTTCTGGCGAGCTTTCCGGTCGAGCTCACCGCCGGCGGCGCCGCCCTCGCGCTCGTCGGCATCCTGGTTCCCGGCGAGGGCGAGCGCGGGGATCCCAGAGGGCGGCGCCGATTCCGCATCGCGCTCCTGCTGCTCGCGGCCGGCGGAAATCTCGTCGCCATGGGCCTGCACGGCTCCCGGAGCGATCTCTTCATCTGGCACCGCTACTACATCCCGGCCTTCCTCTGCGCCGCTCTCTTCGCCGCCGCGGGCGCGCAGGCGATCACCGTCCGGCTCCCCCGCGGCCTCGCCTGGCTCCTCCTCGCCCTGCCGCTCTTCGGGCTGTGGACGGGCTGGTCGCAGTTCGACCGCAGCCGCTACGCCATCGCCGAGGACTACGGCCGCCGCCTACTGGCGCAGATTCCGCCCGGCGCGCATCTGGTGGCGAGCGACGACAACATCCTCTTCGTCCAGCTCTATCTGCGCTACGTCGAGGGCCTGCGCCCCGACATCGATCTTGTCGCCCAGGGCGCGCAAGGCTCCGGTGAAAACCCGCGGGCTCCGCTGCACTTCGATCCCGACGACGAGCAGCTCTACTTCACCCACCATCCGAACTGGAATCTCCCCGAGCTCGAGCTCGTACCGGAAGGACTGGTCTTCCGGGTGGCGCGCCGCGGCGGCGCGGCACCTCCGCCGGTCGTCGCCGCGTCGGACGAGCTCGCGGGAGAGAGCGACCCGCGCGTGCCCAAGGACTATCTGACGCAGAATCTCATCGGCGAGTTCCACTACATGCGCGGCCTCACCGCGGAGCCGGGAGACCCGCAACTGGCAGCACAGGAGTTTCGTCTCGCCGCCGCCGCGTCGCCCGACAACGACGTGCTGTTCTACAACCTGGGTCTCATCCACTCCCGCGCCGGCCGCCTGGACGAAGCGCTGGCGGCGTTCACCCGCGCCGAGGCGATCAACCCCCGGCATCTGGCGAGCGGCAGCCGCCCGCGCGCCGCCGACCGCATCGCCGAGATCCGCGCCGCGATAGCGCAGCGCCATGGCGAGACCGCGCGCCACTGAGCCGGCGGGACAGCTCTGCCAGGGCTGGTAGACCATAGAGCGGTCTTTTCGGCTTCCTGCGGCACGAGCCGTGCACGGGGTCGGCCTCATGCGCCAAGCTGACCGGAGGTTCGTCGCCATCCCTGCGGCCGCAGCGGGGCTCTCTCTCTGCCTCGGAATCGCTCTCGCCGGTGCGCTCTCCGCCGGCGAGCTCACACGGGCCATCCGGCTGAAGCTCTCTGCTGGCGATCTCGCCAGCGGCGAAGCGGCGCTCGAGGACTGGCAGCGGCTCCACGGGGAGGATGCGGAGTACCTCGAAGGCCTCGCCTGGCTCGCCCGGGGTGCCGAGCTCCTCGGCCGGGACGACCTCGCCCTCGACTACGTGCGCGCCGTGCGCCAGCGGATCTCCGCAGAAACCGAGGCGACCGCGAATCCTCTCGGCGCGGCGATCGAGGTCGAGGGGCGAGTGCGGCTCTCGCGCGAGGGGCGCGGTGCAGCCCTCTCCTTCTACGAGCAGGAGCTCGCGCGGGCGCGGGATACGGCGCTGCGATCACGCATTACGAAGAACATCAACCTCGTCGCCCTCGAGGGCAGCCCCGCTCCCGAGATCCACTCCGCCATCGACACCGACGATTCGCTGGGT
This sequence comes from Thermoanaerobaculia bacterium, assembly GCA_043737505.1. Classification (GTDB taxonomy): domain Bacteria; phylum Acidobacteriota; class Thermoanaerobaculia; order Multivoradales; family JAGPDF01; genus JAGPDF01. Next base: position 3,655 of record JAYTAM010000264.1, on the reverse strand, counting down.
CCGAAGGCCCCCTCGCTTGTCGAGCTGCGTGGCCGGCCCGCGCTGCTCTTCTTCTGGGCCCACTGGTGCGGCGACTGCAAATCTCAGGCGCCCGTCATTGCCCGGCTGGCCGCCAAGTACGGCCCGCGCGGCCTCGCGGTGCTCGCACCGACACGGTACTACGGCATCGGCAAGGACGATGCGGCAGCCACACCGAGCGCCGAGAAAACGCGCATCGCGGAGGTGCTCGCCGAGTCCTATCCCGGCTTCGGCGCGATACCGGTGCCGATCGGCGAGGCGGCGATGGTGCGCTACGGCGCCTCAGCCACGCCGACTCTCGTCCTCGTCGACCGCGCCGGCCGCGTGCGTCTTTACGCGCCGACTCGAATGAGCGAGACCGAGCTCGAGCGCCGCGTCGAGGAGCTCCTCGCCGAACCGACAGGCTAGAGCGAGGCTGGGTGCCGTGGCCGGATTCGCCCGGCGATCCTGACTAGCGAGGCAGGAGGAACACCAGCGGGAAGTGCGCAGCCGTCTCTATCGGCCGGCTCTCGCGAGGAGCTGCTTCATCCCGCTCCCCGGAGCGTACGGTCCAGAGCCTGGAGAAGTGTCTCCGCGGAGTAGGGCTTGGGGACGAACTCGAGAGCGCCAGCCGCCAAAGCTGCGGCCATGCCACCGCTCGAGGCAAAACCGCTCGAAGCGATGATCCGGATGCCGGGGTTCAAAGCCACGAGCGCGGCGATCGTCTTCAGCCCGTCCATGACCGGCATCGCCATGTCGGTCACCACGGCGGCGATCTGGCGGCCTTTCTGGCGGTACAGGTCCACGGCCTCTGCGCCGTCGCTGGCGAGCAGCACCCGGTAGCCGAAGTGTTCGAGCGTCTGCTGCGCAATTCGGCGAATCGACGGCTCGTCATCCACCAGCAGGATCAGCTCGCCCTCACCGCGCGGCAATGCCGGTCGCTCGTCGGTCAGACCGGTGACGGTAGTGTCCGAGACGCACGCGGGAAGCAGGACCTTGAACTCGGAGCCCCTCCCCACCTCGCTGTAGAGGAGAATGGCGCCACCGTGACTCTTGACGATCGCTTGCGTCGTCGACAGCCCCAAGCCGGTGCCGCGGCCGGTCTCTTTGGTGGTGAAGAACGGCTCGAAGATGCGGTCGCGAATCGCGGGGGGGATGCCGGTACCGGTGTCGGCCACCGTCGTCACGACGTAGGCGGCCGGACGCAGGTCCGGGTTCATCGCCGCGAAGCTCTCGTCGACGACGAGGTTGCGCAGGCTGACTCTGAGCTCCCCGCCGCCGGGCATGGCGTCGCGGGCGTTGACGCAGAGATTGAGAAAAACCTGATGCAGTTGAGTCGGATCCCCGATGACCGCCCACAGCCGCGGCTCGGCGACGAGGCGTACCGAAATCGCCTTGGGAAAGGTATTTCGCACGACTTTGAGCATGTTGTCCACGAGGTCGTGCGGGTTCACCTGAAGTCGCTGGCCATCGACGCCCCGGGCGTAGCTGAGTACCTGACGGACGAGCTCCGCTCCGCGCTCGGCGCTGGCCTGCACGGTGTCGAGAAGGCTGAGCGATTCCGCGAACTCCGTACTCTCTCGCAGCAACTCCACCGAGAGCAGGATCGGAGCGAGAATGTTGTTCAAGTCGTGAGCGATCCCGCCGGCGAGCGTACCGATGCCCTCCATCCGCTGCGCGCGGAGGAAGTGCTGCTCCAGGCGCTTCCGTTCGGTGACGTCGCGGATCATGCCCAGGAGGTTGCCGTCCGGCATGAGTGTCGCGATCACCTCCGCCGCCAGAAGCGAGCCGTCCTTGCGCCGAAACTGCCATTCCCGGTGGTAGTCGGCGTCCGAGTGGATCGTCTCCAGTGCGGGTGCGATGTGCTCGATCTCCGCCGGCGCGACGATGTCCGAGGCGTGCAGGCGGATGAACTCCTCGCGGGAGTAGCCCAGCATCCGACAGACGCTGGCGTTGGCGTCGATGTAGTAGCTCCGGGCATCGGCAATGACGATCCCGTCCGGCGCGCACTCGAAGAGCGTGCGGTAGCGCGACTCGCTCTGTTTCAAAGCCGACTCGGCGCGCTTGCGTGCGGTGATGTCGACGAACGTAGTGATGGCGTGCTTCTCACCCCGCAGGTCGACGAGCTCCGTGCTCATGATGACCTGCAGCGGCTCGCCGCGCCGCGTCCGGACCGGTACTTCGACGTCGCGGAGCCCCCCCTCGGAGATCAGCAGGGCGCGCACCTCCGCCGCCGCGGACGGGTCGACGATCTGCATTTCGTCGGTCGTACGATTCTCCACCTCTTCGCGCGTCCAGCCGAGGAGCGCCGTGAAGGCGTCGCTGACATCCACGAAAGTGCGATTCGCCAGGTGGTGAATCGAGATGGGCACCGGACAGGAGCGGAGCACGGTGAGGAGCCGGTCTTCGCTTTCAGCGAGGTCGCGCGCCTGCCGGCGGAGGTTGAGCTGCGTCATCACCTGCCGGCCGAGGACCCGCAACCCCTCCATCTGCCGGGCATCGAGAGTTCGCGGCACGCGGTCGAACACACAGAGCGTGCCGAGTGCATCCCCTTCCGGCGTCACCAGGGGAGTTCCGACGTAGAAGCGGATCTTCGGCGCGCCAGTGACCAGGGGATTGTCGACGAAGCGCGGGTCGAGTTGGGCGTCCGGGACGACCAGCAGATCCGGCTGGAGAATGGCGTGGCCGCAGAAGGCGACGTCGCGCGACGTCTCGCTGAGCTCCAGGCCCACTTTTGACTTGAACCACTGGCGGTCCTCGTCGACGAGGGAGATCAGCGCGATCGGCGTCTCGCAGATCTGGGCCGCCAGGGTCGCGAGGTCGTCCAGGTCGCGCTCGGGAGGAGTGTCCAGGACATCGTAGTTCCGCAGCGCCGCGAGGCGCTGGGCCTCTCGCTCCGGGCGCTCGGGGGCTGTCATGGACCGCCCAGGGCAGGAAAGAGACCGCCGCGCAACGACCGGCAGCGGCGGACGAAATCCGATCGCACTCCGCGTTGCATGGTGTCGAGCCGAGGTGCCACGGCCCACCTAGGCTATCCCGATTTCCCGCCGTTCGCCGCGCCGCTCACGAGGAGCCCCTGCGCACCTGCGCCGCTACGCCCCTAAGATAACCTTCGCGGATGTTCCGCATCGCAGTCGTCGGCGCCGGTATCGCGGGAACGGCGGCGGCGCTCCATCTCGCCCGCGCCGGCCACCGGGTCGAGCTCTTCGAGCGCGCGCCGGTTCTCGGGCCGGTTGGGGCGGGTCTCCTCCTGCAGGCTTCGGGTCAGGAGATCCTGCGAGATCTGGGGCTGCTCGATTCCATCACCGCCGCCAGTGAGCCGATCGCCGAGCTGCGGGCGGAGCAGGTCTCGGGCAGGAACCTCATCCGGTTGCCCTACGCCGCCGCCGATCCGGCCTGGACCGGTTACGGCGTCGCGCGCGGCCTGCTGTTCACGACTCTCCTCGACGCTTGCCGCGACGCGGGAGTCAACGTCCATTCCGGAGCGCCGATCGCGCGCACCGAATCGACGCCGGCAGGCATCTCCCTCGTCGGTCCGGCGGGTGAGCCTCGCGGCGATTTCGACTTCGCCCTTGCCGCCGACGGCGCGCGCTCGCCGCTGCGCTCGAGCTCCGGCCTGCCGCACCGCAGCCGGGAGTACCGCTTCGGGGCTCTGTGG
>JAYTAM010000263.1:0-7223 GCA_043737505.1 Thermoanaerobaculia bacterium | reverse complement strand
GCCGCGGACCCTGCGAGAAGAAGCGCCCGAGCTGCTCGTTGGTACTGCGGAGCTTGGTCGACAGACTCTTCCAGAACGCCCAGTAGAGCGCCACGGCGACGCGCTGGTCGCGATCGAGGAGCGCGCGAGTCGGCGCCGAGAGAAGCGCCACGAGAGAGGCTTCGGTGCGCGCGACGGCGTCGCCGGAGCGCGGGCTCGAGTCGACGAAGCTGGTCTCGCCGAAGAGCTGCCCGCTACCCAGCTGGGCGATGGTGAACTGGCCGTAGGGTGTGGTGCGCTGGATCTCGACCAGGCCGCGGTCGACGACATAGATGTCGAGCGTCGGCTCACCCTGCGAAAGGATGCGGGCTTGCGCGGCATAGGCACGGCCGACCGCACACGCAGCGAGCGCCTCGATCTCCGGCTCGCGGAAGTGCGCGAAGAGCGCGATCTGAGAGAGCCTCGAAGCAAGTCCCAAAGTACGGCTATTCTAGCGTCCAAATGCCCACCTATCGCCTGACCATCGAATATGAAGGCACTCGCTACCGCGGGTGGCAGGAACAGAAGAACGCACGCACGGTCGCCGGCGAGGTGCGACAGGCGATCGAGGCGGCGGCGGGGGAGAAGGTCGAGCTCGGGGGTTCCGGGCGCACGGATGCCGGGGTACACGCCCTGGCGCAGGTGGCACATCTGAAGACGGCCGGGAAGCTGCGCCGCGAAGAGGTCCTGCGCGCGGTCAACGAAGCCCTCCCCGCCGATATCCACCTGCTCTCCCTGGAGCCCGCCGGCGAACGCTTTCACGCCCGACACACCGCCACCTCGAGGAGCTACGTCTACCAGATCTCGCGCCGCCGCACGGCGCTCGCCAAGCGCTTCGTCTGGTGGGTACGGCGCCCGCTCGACGTCGGAGCCATGCGCGCCGGTGCGGCCCTGCTCTCGGGGCGCCACGACTTCGCGCGCTTCTGCGAGAAGCCGCTCGAGCAGACCTCGACGATCGTGGTGGTCGAGCGCTGCGAGGTCGAGACCGCGGGCGAGCTCATCCTGGTGCGCGTCGTGGCGTCGCACTTCCTGTGGAAGATGGTGCGGCGGATCGTCGGCGCGCTGGTCGAGGTGGGCGGTGGCACGCTGACCCTCGCCGCACTCGAAGCGCTCCTCGACCCCAAGGGGCCGGCGAAACCGACCGAGTTCCAGCCCGCCGAAACCACGGCGCCGCCATCGGGCCTGTTCCTCGAACGCGTGCTCTATCCCGGCGACGCTCCGCTCGGCGCGATGCGGCCGGCGACGCCGATCGACCGCTAGCGAATTCCGCGCCGGGAGCTCGCGGCGCCTCGCGGACCCAGCGGTTCCAGGCCGGCTAAAGAAGCTCGAGCTGGGCCGGGCGAAGGCGGCGGAGCGCCTCCTCTTCCACCGCGTCGATCCAGTCGGCGGAGCGCTCCGGATCGAGGGCGAGCGTCGCGATGCCGCGCGAGCGAACCTCGCTCCGCAGGCGGTCGTCCACGGCGCGCTGGAACGCGGGATCGGCGGCGCGGATGCCATCCGCCTGGGGGGCTTCGAGAATCGGCACCTGAACCAACAGGTCGTAGGTCTCGAGCCAATCGGAGACCAGGCGGTCGAGCGCCGGGTCGGGGGCTGCGGCGAGCAGGAAGTAGACGTAGTTATCGAGCACGCTGCGGTCGCAGAGGACGCACGGATACCGCGCCGCGGCGAGGATCTCCTCGGCAATCTGGGTGTGGAGGATCCAGCGCTGCGCGTCCGCCGTGGTCACCGAGTTGATCGGCAGCGGCGAGCGCCGCGCGACTTCGTGAACGATGTCGAGCGCCACGTCGCGGCGCTTCAAGCGGGCGGCGAGCCCGTAGCAAAGAGTCGTCTTGCCGACGCCGTGGCTGCCGATGAAGGCGATCTTGAGACTCGTCAGGCTCATCTCGCCGGGTCCGCGCTCCCGGCGGTGGCGTGAGAGAGCGGAGAGAGCTCCGCGAGCTCCGAGAGGATGGCGGCGAGCGCGAAGTCGAGCTGCCGGTCGGACAGGATGAGCGGTGGAAGGAGCTCGACCACCCTTCCCGACGGCCCGCCGCGCAGCAGCAGGAGGCCCCGCCGGCGCAACCGGTCGGCCAGCTCCGCAGCCCTCGCGGCGTTCGGCAGCTCGAGACCCCAGAGGGCTCCGCGTCCACGCAAAGTGACGCCCGCCGGAAGCGCAGGCGCGAGCGCGGCCTCGATCCTCGCGCCGAGCGTCGCGGCGCGCTCGGCGAGACGCTCGCCGGCGAGGACGTCGAGCGTCGCGAGCGCCGCGGCGCAGGCGAGCGGATGGGCGACGAAGGTTCCGGTGTGGAGAGCCTCGCCACCGGTCTGCCAGGCGCGCATCCAGGTGGCCCTGCCGACGACCGCGGCGAGCGGCAGGCCGCCGCCGAGTGCCTTGCCGCAACACAGGAGGTCGGGACGGACCGCCTCGTGATCGCAGGCGAAGGTGCGTCCGGTGCGGGCGAAGCCGGTGAGGATCTCGTCGAGTACGAGCAGCGCGCCCGACTCGCGGCAGAGCGCCTCGAGGCCGCTGAGCCAGCCTGGCGGCGGGACGAGAATTCCCTCCCTGCCGACGATCGGCTCGACGAGGACGGCGGCGACGCTCGAGCCGCCGCCGCCGTCGCCGCGGCCGGCGCCCTCGGCCAGGTGCTTGGCGACCAGCTCGAGCGGCGCGGCGAACGGCAACCGGTCGACCAGCGGCGAGAGCTGCGCCGTGAACGGGGCGCGAAACTCCGGCCGCGACGTCGCGGCGAGGGCGCCGAAAGTGAGCCCGTGGTAGCCGGGCTCGAAAGTGAGGAGTCGCTGTCTGCCGGTGGCGAGAATCGCGGTTTTCCAGGCAATCTCGACGGCGTCGGCGCCGGAGACCGCGAAGTGAACGAGCGGCTCGTCGACGGGGGCGAGCCGGCAGAGTCTTGCCGCGAGAGCGATGCGCGCCGGATGCGCGGCTACATCCCCCAGCCCGTGCACGAGCTCGCTGGCTTGCCGCGCGACCGCCGCCACGACCTGCGGATGGCGATGGCCGATGGCGGCGGCACCGAAGCCGGAGGTGAGATCGAGGAAGCGATTGCCGTCGACATCGAGGACGTTCGCTCCCAGGGCGGCACGCCAGACGATCGCCGGCTCGCCGTTGCCGCCCAGGGTATTGATGCCGGGAGCCTCGAAGCGGGCGAGGTCGGCCGAGAGCGCAACGCTCCCGGGCCCGGGCAGGGCGGTCGAGACCTCGGGCAGCTGGTCGCCGCGCAGCAGCTCCGGTGGCATCTGGAGGATGTTAAAAGATGTCGCGCCGGCCGGCGAGCGACCGGCCGAGGGTGACTTCATCGGTGTATTCGATATCTCCCCCGACCGGCATGCCGAAAGCCAGCCGAGTGACGCGCTCCACCCGACCCTTGAGCAGGCGCGCGAGATAGAGCGCGGTCGCTTCGCCTTCGACGTTGGGATTGGTGGCGACGATCACTTCAACGACCTGCGGCGGTCCGGCGAGCCGGGTGAGGAGGCCGTCGATTCGAAGCTCCCCGGGGCCGATGCCGCGTTGCGGGGAGAGGCTGCCGAGGAGCACATGGTAGAGACCGTGAAACTCGCTGGTGCGCTCGAGCGGCTGGATGTTGAACGGCTCCTCGACGACGCAGATACGGCTCCGGTCGCGCGTCGGATCGCTGCAGATGCGGCACGGCTCTTCGGCGGTGATGGCGTTGCAGAGCGAGCAGTGGAAGAGCTTTTCCTTGACCTCGATCACCGCCTCGGCGAGCCGCTTCGCCTGCTCGAGCGGTACGCGCAGGAGGTGGTGGGCGAGCCGGGTGGCGGTCTTCGGCCCGATCCCAGGCAAGCGGGCGAGCTCGGCGATCAACGACGACAGGGGATCGGCCATGGGCTAGTCGTTTTGAGGTGGGAGCGGAAGTCGGCGGCAATCGGCGGCGGTAGGCGGAGGGAAGTCGGGCCGCGGAAGGGCTACATCATTCCCGGCAGGCCGCCGGAGAAAGCCCCGAGCTTCGACTGCATCGCTTCGTCGACTTTGCGCGTCGCTTCGTTGACCGCCGCGAGCACGAGATCCGCGAGCATTCCGGGGTCGGACGGGTCCATCACCTCGGGGTCGATCGTCACGGCGAGGAGCGCTTTGTGGCCGCTCATCTGGACGGTCACCATGCCGCCGCCGGCGGTCGCCTCGACGACGAGCTCGGCGAGCTCGCGCTGCATCTTCTCTTGCATCTGCTGCGCCTGCTTCATGAGCTTCTGGATGTTCATCTTCAGGAGTCCTCGGAGGGGTCGGAAGGGGAGAGTGCGTCGTCAGAGGGCGGTTCGGCGTTCGCCGGCGTCTCGATCGTCGCGACATCGCCGCCGAAGATCTCGAGCACCGCCTGAACCCGCGGATGCTCTATGGCCAGGGCCTTGCGCTCCGCCGCGAGGGGCGCGCTCGAGACGCCGTTGTGCGTCGCGGCGGTCTCCCGTTCGCGCAGCGCGACGACGGGCGCAAACCGGACCACGACCCCCGCGCCGAAAGTCGCCACGGCCGCCGAAGAGATGAGCTCGCGATTGCGGTGGAGCGACGCGGCGGCGAAGTCGGACACCGGTCGAACCACCAGCGTGCGCTCGCTCTCGTTCCAGGCGAGCGTCGCGGGATCCTCGAGCAGCGCCGCAAGCGTCGGGCGGCGGAGCACCAGCTGTTCGACGAAAGCGGTGAGGACTGTCGCCGGGACGACCGGCTCCGCCGGCGGCGGCGCAGGGGCCGACGGCGACACCGCGGAAACCGGCAGGACGGCGGCGATGGGTGTCGGCGTCGCGGGCACCGATGCCACCGCCGCCGCCGGTGCCTGCCGGGAGACGGCAACGGCGAGCTTCGCGGGCTTCGACGGTTCCGACGGCTGCGGCGTCGGCCGCGGAGCACGAGAGGCAGTGGCGAGGGGAGCATCGCCCGCCAGGTACTTTTCGATGGCCACCAGCCGTGGCAGCTCCGCCGCCCGCAGCCAGGCGATCTCGAGCGCCAGCGCTCCGGCCTCGCTGCGCCGGATGGCGTTCTCGCTGCCGAGCAGGTGATGGAGCAGGCGCAGGAGGTTTTCGTAGCCGGCGCCCTGGGCGATCTGCGCCAGGGCTTTGCGCTCTTCGGCGGGGAGCGCGAGCGTCTCGCCGCTCTCGCCGAGCGCGAGATGGAGCGCGTCGCGGCAGAACGCGAGGAAGTGCCCGTGCACCGTGCGCGGATCCCAGCCGTTTTCCTCGACCTCGCGCGCCAGCAGCGAGATCCCCGGGCTGTTGCCGGCGAGGATCGCGACCAGCGCCTTCTGGAAGAGCGCGAGGTCGATGCCACCCAACAGGCGGATCGCCTCCAGCTCGTCGACCACGCCGTTGCCGAACGTCGCCAGCTGGTCAAGGAGCGCCACCGAATCGCGCACGCTGCCCTCGCCGGCGCGGGCGAGGAGAGCGAGCGCGGCGTCGCTCGCCTCGATCTTCTCTTCCTTGCAGATGTGGCGCAGATGGGCGACCGCCTCGGCGTTCGACACGCGCCGGAAGTGGAACTCCTGGCAGCGCGAGAGGATCGTCGCCGGCACCGCCTCGATCTCGGTGGTGGCGAAGATGAAGACCAGGCGCGGCGGCGGTTCCTCGACGATCTTCAACAGCGCGTCGAACGCCTGCCGCGACAGACGGTGGACTTCGTCGAGGACCACCACCTTGTAGCGGTCGCGCGCCGGTCCGTACTTCAGGCTCTCGGCGAGCTCGCGTACCTGCTCGACCTTGGAGTAGGTCGCGGCGTCGATCTCGAGGACGTCCATATCGGCGCCCTTGGTGATCTCCTTGCAGGTTTCGCAGACGTTGCAGGGACCGTCGGCGGTGCCGCGCTCGCAGTTCAGCGCCTTGGCGAAGACGCGCGCGGCGGTGGTCTTGCCGACCCCGCGGATACCGGAGAACAGGTAAGCCTGGGCGATACGCCCCTCGCGCAGGGCGTTGGTGAGCGCCGTCACGACGGCCTGCTGGCCGATCAGCGACGCGAAGTCCTGCGGGCGCCACTTGCGGGCGAGAACCTGGTAGGCCATTGGATGTGTCGAGCCGGAGGCGAAGGGTTCCGGCACTCCTGCGGCACCCGAAGCGAGGACCTTATCGCTGCTCCCTTCCGGGCCTGACGAGGTTCGGAACCGTTCGATGCACAGGACCTGAACCCTTCGCTTCCGGCTCGCGGTCGGGAGCATCGTAGTCGGGTGGGCGGGCGCTGTAAAGCGGTGCGGCCGGGCTTGCAGTAGAATCCCGTGGTTTGACGGTCGAGGCGCACACATCTTCGACAGACGAACGCTGGATGCGGGAAGCGCTCCTCCTGGCAGACCGGGCAGCGGCGACAGGGGAGGTTCCTGTGGGCGCGCTGGTGGTCTCGGCGGAAGGTGCGGTGGTCGGGAAGGGCTGGAACGAGCGCGAACGGGCGCAGGATCCGACCGCTCACGCCGAGATGATCGCCATCCGCGAGGCGGCGGCGGCGAAGGGAGCCTGGCGCCTCGCAGGCTGCACCCTCTACGTCACCCTCGAGCCGTGTGCGATGTGCGCCGGGGCGGTGGTGCTGGCGCGGATCGAACGGCTAGTGTTCGGAGCCTCCGATCCGAAGGGCGGTTTTTGCGGCTCGCTCGGCGATCTGGTGCGCGATCCGCGATTGAATCACCGCCTGGAAGTGCTCGGCGGGGTGCTCGCCGACGAAGCGGGCGCGAAGTTGAGGTCGTTTTTCGCCGGCCTCCGCGCCTGATCCGGAGTTTGCAGCGCGGCTCTTTGAGAAGACGGCAGTGAACGGAGAGGTGTCCGAGTGGCTTAAGGAGCACGCTTGGAAAGCGTGTGTAGGGGAAACTCTACCGTGGGTTCGAATCCCACCCTCTCCGCCAATCATTGAAAAGCAACGCCGGAGAGGTGCCAGAGTGGCCGATCGGGACAGTCTCGAAAACTGTTGTGCCCGCAAGGGTACCGTGGGTTCGAATCCCACCCTCTCCGCCATTTGATTCCCTGCCAGCAGCACCGAACCCAACAGGTGACCATGACTCCAGAGCACGCATTCGTCGCCACCGCCGTCCAGGCCTGGAAGCAGAACGTCGAGCGCGCCGAGAAACTCTTCTTTCCTCTCGACGACGAGCAACTCGGCAAGGCGATCGCTCCGGGCAGAAACCGCCTGATCTATCTCTGGGGTCATATGGTGGCGGTGCACGACGGCATGCTGCCGCTCCTCGACCTCGGCCCGAGACTCCATCCGCACCTCGAGGCGACGTTCGTGA
>JAYTAM010000262.1:0-16468 GCA_043737505.1 Thermoanaerobaculia bacterium | reverse complement strand
TGTCGATCTTCTCGCCCCGAAGCTCGCGGATGATCGACTGCACGCGAGAGCCCTTCATGCCGACGCAGGCGCCGACCGGATCGACGTCGCGCTCGCGGCTGTAAACGGCGACCTTGGCGCGCTCGCCCGGAGCGCGGACCGCGGCTTTGATCATCACCGTACCGTCGTAGATCTCCGGCACTTCCATCTCGAACAGCTTGACCAGGAGCCTCGGATCGGTGCGGGACAGGATGATCTGCGGCCCTTTGGGCTGCTTGTGGACCTCGACGATGACTCCACGGATACGCTCGCCCTGGCTGTAGCGTTCGTGCCGCGCCTGTTCCGGCCGCGGCACGGCGGCCTCTGTTCGGCCCAGGTCGACGATGATGTCGCCGCGCTCGAAGCGCTTGACCGTGCCGTTCACCACTTCGCCGACCCGATCGATATATTCGTTGTAAACCTTCTCGCGCTCGGCCTCGCGGACGCGCTGGTAGAGGACTTGCTTGGCGGACTGAGCGGCGATGCGCCCAAGACCCTCGGTGGAGATCTGCGTGAGGATCTCGTCGCCCGCCTGGGCGCCGGCCTTGTGCGGCTGCGCCTCTTCCACACTCCACTCGGCGGCCGGGTCCTCGACGACCTCGACGACCTTGCGCACCGTCCAGGCGTCGAACTTGCCGGTTTCCGGATTCCAGGTGGCGCGCACGGGCTCTTTGATCCGGTGCTGCTTCTTGGCAGCCGAGGCCATCGCGTCTTCGAGCGCCTGAACCCAGCGTTCGTAGTCGATTTCCTTTTCGCGCGCGACTTGGCGCAGCACGTCTCCAAGATTGACTTCCGGGGCTGCCTGTGTCTGAGCCATACCGTCCTGTTCCTACTCGTCGATCACCAGCTTCGCGAGCTGGATGTCCTGCAATCGGAGCCGCATCTGCGGCTTGTTTTCAATTTCATCTACTTCCACTTCGCCGGCAGCTTCATCGAAAGCGACGAGCCGGCCGACGATCGTCGCGCGCTTGCCGGTCGTTGCATCGACGAAGCGAACACGAGCTCGATGCCCGACGAAGCGCGCATAGTCCCGCGGTCCGTAGAGCTGACGGTCCAGCCCGGGCGAGCTCACTTCGAGCGTGTAACGTCCAGGCCCGAAGCTGCGCACATCGAGCAACGCCGACGAAAGCTTGGAGACCGTCTCGCAGTCCTCGAGACGAACCCCTCCCTCGCGGTCGAGAATAAGGCGCAGAGTGCCGGCCTGGAACTCGACCTGCAGAAGCTCGCAGCCCTGGGCTGCAGCGAGCTCGGCCAACTCTCTGCCGAGTTCGGGGTCGATCCCTTTTCCGGCCATCCCGTCCAATGCTGCCTGCCGTACAACAAAAAAGGTGGGCTGCTCGGCCCACCTTACAACCGTTAGGCAAGCTGTCAGTGCGCATGATAGCGCGCTGCTAACGGGTTGGCAAGTTACGGAGGCGTCGGGGTTTGAGGCGCCGCGTCACTCTGACGTCCCGGAGTCGGGTTTCGGGCACGGCGATTGCTTTAGAGAGATGGGGCAGGCCAAACGGAACGCTCTCAAAGGAGAACCCTTCATGTCGTCTTCCTCGCATCCGGGCCGCAACCTTGCGTCCCTCGGTTTGCTCCTCGGTGCAGTGATCTTCGGCATGGTACTCGCCGGTGGTCTCGACCTTTCCGCCACCGGAGCCGCGGCGCCCGTCCCTGCGGCCCCCGGCGCCGCGCTCTCACCGGCGTCCCAGGCCGAGGCCCGCAGCGGTGCGCCGTACATGCCGTCGTTTGCCGATCTGGCCGAGAAGGTCCTGCCCGCGGTCGTGTCGATCGAAGCCCAGACCATCGAAAAGGCGGGCGCCCGGCGCGGTCCTGGCCAGGGCGGCTCGCAGGATCCGTTCCAGTTCTTCTTCGGTCCCCGGGGCGGGCAGCCGCAGGGAGACGACAATCGCGAGTACCGGTCTGATTCGGGCGGCAGCGGATTCGTGGTCAGTGCCGACGGCTACGTGGTCACCAACAATCACGTCATCGAAGGAGCCACGAAGCTCAGGGTGCGGCTCGCGGAGCGCTACTACGATGCGACGGTCAAGGGCACCGACCCGGCAACCGATCTCGCCCTGCTCAAGATCGAGACCGGCCGGCCGCTCAGCTTCCTGCCGCTCGGCGACAGCGACCGGCTGCGACAAGGCGACTATGTGATGGCGATCGGCAACCCCCTGCTGCTGGACCACACGGTAACAGTGGGCGTGGTCAGCGCGAAGGGCCGCTCGATCGGCCTCACCCGCGACAGCTCGTTCGAGAATTTCATTCAGACCGACGCCGCGATCAACCGCGGTAATTCAGGCGGCCCGCTGGTCAATCTGGCGGGAGAAGTGATCGGCATCGCCACGGCGATGAATGGCGGAGCCGAAAACATCGGCTTCGCCGTCCCGGTGAGCACCCTCAAGTCGGTCCTGCCGCAGCTTCGGGAGAAGGGCAAGGTCAGCCGCGGCTACATCGGCGTCAACATCACCAACATCGACTTCGACCGGGCGCAGGCCTTCGGCCTGCCCGAGGCGGGCGGGGCGCTGGTCACCCAGGTGGTCGACGACTCCCCGGCCGCCAAGGCTGGCGTCGAGCACGGCGACGTCGTTCTGTCCGTCGATGGCCGCGCGGTCAAAGAGACGCGCGACCTCATCGACTACGTCTCCGCCCAGGGCCCGGGCAAGAAGGTCGAGCTCGAGATTCTGCGCGACGGCAAGCGGCTCCGGCGGACCGTCGAGCTCTCGGAACGCCAGGGAGACGAAGTCGCCGAGTCGAGCGACAAGGCCGAGGAGGGTACACGTGGATTCAGCTGGCTCGGGCTCGAGTACCAGGATCTGACTCCCGCGCTGCGCCAGAGCCTCGGACTTGCGGGATCCATCGCAGGCGTCCTGGTGCGCGAGGTCACGGCGTCCAGTCCGCTCTACGACGAGGGCGTTTCGCAAGGGGACCTCATCATCGAGGTCAACGGCCAGCCGACGCCCAACGTGAAGGAGTTCGAAGCCGTCGTCAGCGGGGTGCCTTCCGGCTCCTTCCTGCGTCTCTACCTGCGGCGGGCCAATCCCCAGGCCCAGGGGAGCCGGCAGGTCAACTACTTCGCCATCGTCCGCGTGCCCTGAGCCAGCCACCGACGACGGGCCCGCGGCCCTACAGTCTTCATTAGGTCTCTGCCTCTCCTGCAGGCCGGCTCGATCTCGAGCCGGCCTCTTTTTCGTTTGTTAAACTGAAAGCATGGGCGCAGCTTCCAAGGCTTCGGTGCTGGTCGTCGACGACGAGGCGGACATCCGCGAGAGCCTGCGGATGATTCTCGAGTTCGAGGGCTATCGCGTGGAGGAAGCCCGGCACGGGATCGAGGCGCTGCAGAAGGTCCGCGAGCGCCCGCCGGATGCGCTTCTCCTCGACATCCGGATGCCCGAGATGGACGGTCTCGAAACCCTGCGCGCCCTGCGGGAACGCGGCTACGACATGCCGGTGCTGGTGCTGTCCGGCCACGCCGACGTGGCGACGGCGGTCGAGGCGACGCGCCGCGGAGCCTTCGACTTCTTCGAGAAGCCGCTGCAGCGGGATCGCGTCCTGCTGTCGCTTCGCAATGCCGTGGAGTCCTTCCGGCTGCAGCGCGACAACCGCCAGGGAAGCCCGGCGGCCGACACCTCCGAGCTCATCGGAACGTCGCCCCCCATGCGCCGGTTGCGCGAAACCATCGAGCTTGCGGCGCCGACCGCCGCCACCGTGCTCGTGACCGGTGAAAGCGGCACCGGAAAGGAGCTGGTCGGGCGCGGGATCCACAACCTGAGCCCGCGCCGGGGCCAGCCGTTCGTGCAGGTGAACTGCGCCGCGATCCCCGAGGAGCTCATCGAGTCGGAGCTGTTCGGGCACGAGAAGGGGAGCTTCACCGGCGCCGTCCGGCGCCAGACGGGAAAGTTCGTCGCCGCCGATGGCGGGACGATCTTCCTCGACGAAGTGGGCGACATGTCGGCGCGCACCCAGGCCAAAGTCCTGCGGGTGCTCGAAAGCGGAGATGTCGAACCGATCGGCGCCGACAAAGTCGTGCGGGTGAATGTCCGGGTAGTCGCGGCGACGAACCGCAATCTCGAAGAGGAGATCCAGGCCGGACGCTTTCGCGAGGATCTGTTCTACCGCCTGAACGTCGTTCCGATCCGGACTCCCGCGTTGCGCGAAAGGCTCGAGGACGTCCCCTTGCTGGTCGAGCACTTCGCCCGGCGCTTCTGCGAGGCCAACAACTACCGCCGCAAGCGTTTTACCGCCGAGGCGATGGATCTGCTGCAGATGCTGCCCTTCAAGGGCAATGTGCGAGAGCTGCGGAACATGGTGGAGCGCCTGCTCATCCTGACCCCCGGTGACGCCATCGGACAGGAGGCCGTGTCCGGCGCCGCCGGCAGTGCGCGCGTCGAGCTCGGGGAGTCGTTCCAGGGGCTCAAGACGCTGCGCGAGTTCCGCGATCAGGCGGAAAAGCTCTTTCTGGTGCAGAAGCTGGGCGACCATCAGTGGAACGTCACCCAGACGGCTCTCGCCATCGACACCCCACGCAGCAACCTTTACAAGAAGATGGAGCAGTATGAAATCCGAAGACGTGAGCCAGCTTCCCCTGCACGCGACGACGCCTAGCGACCTGCTCTCGGCCCTCGAGGCCTGCGGCGCTCTCCGCCGTGGACATTTTCTGCTCTCTTCGGGGCTTCATTCGCCGGCCTATGTGCAGTGCGCGTTGCTGCTCGAAAGTCCGCAGCGGGCAGAGTCCGCCGGCAGGGAGATCGCCGGCCGGCTGCGCGCGCACGGGCCCGAATCCGTGCTGGCGCCGGCGCTCGGCGGAGTGATCATCGGCTACGAAGTCGCGCGCGCCCTGGGAGTTCCCTTCCGCTTCGCCGAGCGGGCCGGCGACAAGCTCGCCTTGCGGCGGGGCTTCGAGCTCGGCGCAGGCGAGAGGGTGGCGATCGTCGAGGACGTGGTGACCACCGGCAAGTCGACCCTCGAGACGGCCGCGCTGGCCGAAGAGAGCGGAGCGGTCGTCGTCGGGATCGGCTCGATCATCGACCGCAGCGGAGGCAGGAACGGATTCCCGGTGCCTTTCGAGGCCCTGCTGCCGTTGGACCTCCCGACCTATTCGCCCGACGCCTGCCCGCTGTGCCGCGAAGGCTCGCCGGCGGTCAAGCCGGGCAGCCGGCCGCAGAGTCTCGTCGCCGGCTGAAGCGGGCGAGCCGGCGACCCGCGCGATCGGCGGCTCCGGGCTAGCCCAGAGCCTGGCGATAGAGCTTGTCGACGCTCGCCTTGAGAGCCTCCAGCCGCCCGCTGGCTGCGGCCGCCTTGCCGGTGACCGCCAGAGGCCAGAGGTTGTCCGCCGGGTCGTAGACCTCGAGCTCGAACGCGCTCTTGCCGGCGTTCCAGGTTCCAGTGCCTTGCGGGCCGATGCCCCATCCTGAAGGCAGGTAGCTGCGGATCTCGATCTCGGTGAAGGTGAGGCGATTCGATTCGACCATCATGCGGGAATCTTGTCGCAGAAAGGGCCGCCCTCCAAGTGGCATCGGGCGGCGCTCCTGGCGCCGGGCGCGGGCGGCCGCAGGCGGGCGCAAGCGCTTTCCCGCATGCGCTTGCGCTGGTAGCATCGCAGCGAGGGTACTCATGGAGATCGAACTCAACGCTGAACAGGTGATGCTGCGCGACACCGTGCGCCGCTTCGCGACCGAAGTGGTGGCGCCGCGGGCGCGCGAGATCGACGCCAGCGGCGAATTTCCGCTGGCCTATTTCCGTCAGGCGGGAGAGCTCGGCCTGGCCGGAGTCTGCGTACCGGAGGAGTACGGTGGCTCGGGCATGGATACGGTCTCCTATTGCGTCGTGATCGAGGAGATCAGCCGCTTTTGTGCCTCGAGCGGGGTCATCCTGTCGGTCAACAACTCGCTGGTCTGCGAACCGCTCCTGAAATTCGGCAGCGAAGAGCAGAAGCGCGAGTTCTTGGTTCCGCTGGCGTCCGGCAGGAAGCTCGGCTGCTTCGCGCTCACCGAGCCCGAGGCAGGGAGCGACGCCGCCGCGCTCAGGACCACGGCCAGGCGCGACGGCGACGACTACGTCCTCAACGGCAGCAAGGTGTTCATCACCAACGGCACCCATGCCGACACCGCGCTGGTCTTCGCCACCGTCGATCCGGCGCAGAAGCATCGTGGAATCGCGGCTTTCATCGTCGCCATGGACAGCCCGGGATTCAGCCGCGGCCACCACGAGTACAAGCTCGGCGTGCAGGCCTCGGGCACGACACAGCTGTATTTCGACAACCTGCGCGTCCCGGCAGCACAACGTCTGGGCGACGAGGGCACGGGCTTTCGCATCGCCATGTCGACGCTCGACGGCGGCCGCATCGGCATTGCAGCGCAGGCGGTGGGCATCGCTCAGGGAGCGTTCGAGGCGGCGCTGAAGTACGCCAAGGAGCGGGAGCAGTTCGGCCACCCGATCGCCGACTTTCAGGCGATCCAGTTCTACCTCGCCGACATGGCGATGGAGCTCGACGCCGCCCGGCTGCTCGTCTACAAGGCGGCCTGGGCGAAGGAGAACACCAAGCGCTACACGCTCGAAGCGGCGCAGGCCAAGCTGTTCGCCTCGGAGATGGCGCAACGTGTGACCAACAAGGCGCTTCAGATTCACGGCGGTTACGGCTACACCCGCGACTACGACGTCGAGCGCTATTTCCGGGACGCGCGCATCACGGAGATCTACGAGGGCACCAGCGAGATTCAGAAGCTGGTCATCGCCGACTCGATCCTCAAGGAAGGCTGAGCCTCGGTGGCGGTCGACTTCTCCTTCACGGAAGAGCAGGAGATGTTGCACGCGGAGATTCGCCGGTTCGCCGAGGAGCGGATCTCCCCGGGTCTGCGCGAACGCGATCAGAACCACACCTTCCCCGCGGAGCTGGTGCGGGAGGCGGGAGAGATGGGCCTTCTCGGCATGCTGGTCGAGGAGCGCTACGGCGGCACCGGTTTCGATCCGCTCTCCTACTGCCTCGCGGTCGAGGAGATCTCGCGCATCTGCCCGTCGATCGGCGTGACGATGAGCGTTTCGAATTCTGTCTGCTGCTGGCCGATCGCGAAGTTTGGCAGTGAAGACGTGAAGCGACGGTTCCTGCCCGACCTCGCGAGCGGTCGCAAGCTCGGCGGCTTCTGCCTGACCGAGGCCGGTTCGGGCAGCGACGCCGGGGCGATGCTCACCACCGCGCGGCGGGAGGGCGAGGAGTACGTTCTCGATGGCGCCAAGGCCTGGATCACCAACGCAGGAGTCGCCGGGACCTTCGTCGTCATGGCGAAGACCGATCCGGACGCCGGCAAGCGCGGCATCTCCGCATTCGTCGTCGACGCGGCTTCGCCGGGGATCCAGGTCGGCAGGCCGGAGGAAAAGCTCGGACTGCGTGCCTCGGTGACAGCGGCGGTCTCCTTTACCGACTGCCGGGTGCCCGCCGGCCAGCTCCTGGGTGCGGAGGGAGGCGGCTTCAAGATCGCGCTCGCGACGCTCGACCATTCCCGGCTCGGAATCGCCGCCCAGGCCGTCGGCATGCACCAGCGCGCGCTCGAGCTCGCCGTCGCCTACGCCAAAGAGCGGATCCAGTTCGGCGTGCCGATCGCCGATCACCAGGCGATCCAGTTCCAGCTCGCGCGGATGGCTACCGAGCTGGCCGCCGCCCGCGCCCTCCTGTGGCACGCGGCGGCGTCGGAGAAGTCCGCCGCCGCTGGCCGCCTGGCTGCCGAAGCCAAGGCCTTTGCCAGCGAAGCCGCCAATCGTGCGGTCTGGGACGCCCTTCAGATCCACGGTGGAAACGGCGTCAGCGAGGAGTATGAGATCGCCCGCCTCTACCGCGATGTAAGGGTCACGACCATCTACGAGGGCACGAGCGAGATGCAGCGCCTGGTGATCGCGCGGCATCTGCTGGGCGCGTGAGCGGAGGCACTCCCAGGGTCCTCGCAATCGTCCTGAACTACAACGGACGCGAGATGACGCTCTCGACCGTCGCCAGTCTCCTGGCGCTCGACTACCCGGAAATCGGCATCCTGGTGGTCGACAACGGCTCGACCGACGGTTCGGACGATGCGGTTGCGAAGGCCTTTCCCACCGTACGCAGACTTCGAACCGAGGTGAACCTCGGCATTTCCGGCGGTCTGAACCTCGGCTTCCGGCTGGGCCTCGACGAGGGTTGGGACTACCTCATGCCGATGAACAACGATATCGAGGTGGCGCCCGACCTTCTGCGGGAGCTGCTGGCGGCAGTCGAACCGGATGCCACGATCGGCTGTGCCGGACCGAAATGCTTCTACTTCTACGGCGACCGCAACCGCCTCTGGTCGGCCGGCGGCATCCTCCGCTTTCGCGAGTCGGTCACTCGCGAGCGCGGCATGGGGGAGCTCGATCGCGGTCAGTACGATCGCGACGGCGACGTCGACTACACGAACGGCGCGCTGATGCTGATTCGCCGCCAGGCGATGCTCGCCACAGGCCTGTGGGATCCCGTCTACCACGTGT
Source organism: Thermoanaerobaculia bacterium (assembly GCA_043737505.1). GTDB lineage: Bacteria > Acidobacteriota > Thermoanaerobaculia > Multivoradales > JAGPDF01 > JAGPDF01. The sequence continues at coordinate 7,972 of JAYTAM010000262.1, read as the reverse complement.
CGGTCGAGGACGCCGACTGGTGCGTGCGGATGAAGCGCGCGGGCTTCCGCTGCCGCTACGCCCACCGCGCCCGGCTCTGGCACATGGTGTCGCCGACCACTGGCGGTTACACGCCCGGCCGGACCTTCCGCACCGGACGATCGACCGCGATCTTCGTGCGCAAGTACGCTGGCCTTGCGGGCTGGGCCGGTTTCCTGGGTTGGACCGCAGTGGCGATGCCGCTCGCCTTCCTGCGCGAGCTGCCGCGGGGCAATACCGGCGCCGTGGTCGCCAAGTTCCGCGGCCTTCTCGCCGGCCTCCGGGCGGCTCTCCCGGCTCCGCCGGTGGCCTGACGACGGGGGAGTTCCTGCCGGGCGAGTCCAACTCCCAGGAGGCCCCCGGAAGGCGCCGGGAGCCTTATACTCTTCCTTCGCAGGAGACCCAGGAGAAGCCGACCATGTCCGTCAAGGAGCCCCCGCAGGAAGCCGCCCCGGCGCAGCCCAGGGAGGCCCTGACTCCACTGCGCGAGGAGGTTCGCGGGCGCGCGCAGGCAGCGAGGGAGCGCTGGCAGGCGACCCGCGATCGCGAGGCCGCCGCCCGCCCTTACTGGAAGAAGGACTTCACGACCGTCTCTGGCCAGCCGGTTCCCGAACTGGTTACGCCCGATCAGTCGGTGAGCGATCCGATCGCCGGAATCGGTGTGCCGGGCGAGTTTCCGTATGTGCGCGGGATCCATCCGACCGGCTACCGCGGAAAACTCTGGACGATGCGCCAATTCGCCGGTTTCGGTTCTGCGGCGGACACCAACCAGCGGTTCAAATACCTGCTGTCGCAGGGCCAGACGGGCCTGTCGGTCGCCTTCCACCTCCCGACCCTCTACGGCTACGACTCGGACCACAAGATGGCAGCCGGCGAGGTCGGCAAGTGCGGCGTCGCGATCGACTCTTTGGCCGACATGGAAGCGCTCTTCGACGGCATCCCTCTGGGCGAGGTCACGACCTCGATGACCATCAACTCGACCGCGCCGATCCTCTTTGCCATGTACCTCGCAGTGGCGGAGAAGCAGGGTGTCGATGTCGCCGGCAAGGTCTCCGGCACGCTGCAGAACGACATCCTCAAGGAGTACATCGCGCAGAAGGAATACATCTATCCGCCTCGTCCGTCGATGCGGCTGATCACCGATCAATTCTCGTTCGCCGCCGAGCGGGTACCGAAGTGGAACACGATCTCGATCTCTGGCTACCACATCCGCGAAGCCGGTTCGACCGCGCTGCAGGAGCTCGCTTTCACCTTGCGCGACGGCATGGAGTACGTCGAATACGGTGTCCGCGCCGGGCTAGATGTCGACGCCTTCGCGCCGCGTCTGTCCTTTTTCTTCAACAGCCACAACGATTTCTTCGAGGAGATCGCGAAGTTCCGCGCCGCGCGGAAGATCTGGGCGACAGTCATGCGGGAGCGCTACGGCGCCAAGAATCCGCGCAGTTGGATGTGCCGGTTTCACACCCAGACGGCGGGCTGCTCGCTCACCGCTCAGCAGCCGGTGAACAACGTCGTGCGCACCGCCGTTCAGGCGCTGGCGGCGATTCTCGGCGGAACTCAGTCGTTGCACACCAACGCCCTCGACGAGACCCTGGCGCTGCCGACGGAGGAGAACGCCCGTATCGCGTTGCGGACGCAGCAGATCCTGGCTCACGAGTCCGGAGTCATCAATACGGTCGACCCACTGGGCGGCAGCTGGTTCGTCGAGGAGATGACGCGCAAGATGGTCGATGGCGCCTTCGACTACTTCCGCCGGATCGACGAGCTCGGCGGCATGGTGGAAGCCATCGAGGCTGGCTTCCCGCAGCGCGAGATCATGGACGCTGCCTTCGCCTATCAGCGGTCGGTGGAGAGGGAGGAGAAGCTGGTGGTCGGGATGAACGCCTTCGTGGTCGAAAACGAGACGCCGATGGACACGCTCTACATCTCGGATGAGCTCGCAGACCTGCAGATCGCGGCCCTCGACCAGGTCAAGTCGGCGCGCGACCGTGGCGCGGTGGCGCGCACGCTCGATGCATTGCGGGACGGGGCCCGGGGAGAAGCGAACACGATGCCGCTGATTCTCGATTGCGTGAAGAGCTACTGCACCGTGGGAGAGATCAGCGACGCCATGCGCGACGTGTTCGGTACCTACGAAGAGCCGGCGGTTTTCTGAGGGCGCGATGAGCTCGCTGCTGTCGACGGTGCGCGGATTGATTGCCTACACCATCTGGGCCGACCGGACGGTTCTCGCCGAGCTCGGAAACGTCCGCTCCGAGGACCTGACGCGCGAGACAGGAACCAGCTTCGGCTCGGTGCTCGGTACGATGGCCCATATTCTGGGTTCCGAGCAGCTCTGGCTCTCGCGTTTCCTCGGCATTCCGCTCGGCCATGTGCCGGGAGTCGAGGACTTTCCGACGCTCGAGGCGCTCGGCACGGGCTACGAGGACTTCTGGCCGCAGCTCGAGTTCTTTCTCGCCTCCCTGGCCGAGGAGCAACTGGATCAGGAGTTCGCCTGGACCAACCTCGCCGGCGAGAATCACAGCGCGCCGTTTCGCGCCGTGCTGCTGCACTTCGTCAATCATGCGACCTACCACCGCGGGCAGGTGGTGAGCCTGCTGCGGCAGCTCGGCTACATTCCGCCGCACACCGATCTGGTCTATTTCCGGGGGGCATTCTGACGCGAGGCCTTCGCCGGGCCGGAGCGCTCCTGTTCGGCCTCTCCTGTCTCGCCTGTCCGGGCCCGCAGGCCGAGAAGCGCAGCTCGCGCCTTCTCGATCCCGGCTGGAATCCCGAAGTTGTCTGGCCCGTCGGGGCGGTCCTCCCGGAGGCCGGGCTGCGCGCCGGCGACGACCTCGCGACCCTGGACCCGACCGGGCCGCCCTATGTCGCCCGGATTCGCCTCGGCGAGGTTTTCACCCGCGAGGAGCGGCTGGCGCTGGTAGCTCCGCCCGGTTCGAACTTCCGCTACTCCCTGACAGTTCCGACCGGCGGACATCTGCGCTTCGGCATCGGCGTGCTCGACAGCGCCGAGAAGGGTGGCGCGATCGAGATGCAGATCCATCTGCGCAGCGGCGCCGACGAGACGTCTACCCAGGTGTTCGCTCGAAAGGTGGCTGCCGAGCTGCCGGGACGTTGGCAGGATGAGGATGTGGATCTCTCGGCCTGGGGCGGCAGGCAGGTGACCCTCGAGCTTGCCGCACTCGCCGGCGCGCCCGCGGAACTCATCGGAGCCTGGGCTTCGCCGCAGCTGGTGGAGCCGCCACCGGCGGCGGAGAAGTCCGACAATCAGCGGAGAACGAACGTCGTCTGGATCAGCCTCGACACGTTGCGGGCAGATCACCTGGGAGCCTACGGCTACGCTCGTCCGACGTCGCCCAATCTGGATGCCTTCGCGAAACGCGGCCTGCGCTTCGAATGGGCGATCAGCCAGGCGCCGTGGACGAGGCCGTCGCATCGCTCGATGCTGACTGGCGTCTACCCCGCGTCGCGTGGGGGACGAGACTCGCCGATGATCGGCGAGGTCCTCTACCGCGCCGGTTATGAGACGTTCGCAGTCACCGGCGGTGGACAGGTGGATTCGACACTCGGCTTCGACCGCGGCTTCGGCATCTATCGTGTCTGGGACTGGATCCACGAGCCGCAGAAGATGGTCGACTGGGCGAGCGACAGGGCGCAGTGGACCGGCCGACCGTTTTTCGCTTTCCTGCACTGCTACGAGACCCACGAGCCCTACACGCATACCCGTTTCGCCGAGGGGATGCCGCCGGGACGGCTCGCCGGCGAGTTCTCGAAGGAGATCTGGAACCGGCTGCGAAAGCGTTTCTCCGACGAGGAGAAGCGCTACGCCGAGGCCTTGTATGACGGCGATATCGCCTATACCGACGCGAAGATCGGCGAGTTCTTCGCCGGCTTCGAGCGCGCGGGACTGCTCGCGGACTCGATCGTCATCGTCACCAGCGACCATGGCGAGCAGTTCTGGGAGAACGGCACGTGGGGCCACGGCCAGAACCTGCACGATCATCAGATCCACGTCCCGCTGCTGGTCTTCCTGCCCGAGTCGATCCGCGGCGAGCTGGAGCGCGCGGGCCGGAAGAAGAGCCAGGGAGCGGCGCTCACCCAGGGTCCGATCGAGGACCAGGTCGAGCTCATCGACCTCTATCCGACGTTGCTCGATCTTCTCGGCATCGAGCTCGAGAGCCCGGTTAACGGGCGGAGCCTGCGTGCCCTCCTCGAGGGCCAGGGCTCGCTGCCGGCGCGGGAAGCGTTCGCTGAGCACACGAACGTCAAGGAGAACGAGCAGAAGGCGCTGCGCACGCCGCGCTTCAAGTTCATCGTCTCCATCCCGCGCAAGTCGTCGGAAAGCCGTGACGAGAGCTTCGAGCTCTATGACCTGAAGCGGGATCCGGGCGAGCGGCAGAACCTGGCGCCGGGCCTTGGCTCGCGGGTGGCCGAGCTGCGCATGAAGATCGGCGGGATCATGGACGGCAGTGATACCGCCCGCGACGAAGAGGTCCCGGCCGACATCGACGAGGATCTCAAGAACCAGCTGAAGGCGCTGGGCTATATCGGCAACTGACGCCCCCAAAAATGCGTTTCCCCTGTTAGAATCAATCGGATGGCCGACACGACCCGACGCATTCTCATCGCCAAGCCTGGCTTGGATGGCCACGATCGCGGTGCCAAAGTCGTGGCGCGGGCGCTGCGGGATGCCGGTTTCGAGGTGATTTACACCGGCCTCCGGCAGACTCCGGAGCAGATCGCTTCGGCGGCGGTGCAGGAGGACGTCGATGCGGTCGGGCTATCGATTCTTTCCGGTGCCCACAATCGGCTGCTGCCCGAGATTACCCGGCTGCTGCGCGAGGCCGGCGCGGAGGAGATGGTGGTGTTTGCGGGCGGGATCATCCCCGATCGCGACGTCGCGACGTTGAAGCAGGCCGGAATCGACCAGATCTTTCTTCCCGGAACCCATACCGGGGACATCGTGAAATATCTCGAACAGCGTCTCGTTCGGGCCTGAGCAGGGGGCCTCTCCGGATGATGGCCTCGCGGCCCCGGGGTGCGACTCGGAGGAGCAATGACGAAGACGATTCTTCTGGCTGACGACAGCGTGACCATCCAGAAGGTGGTGGAGCTCACCTTCATGGACGAGGACTTTCGGGTCTCTGCGGTTTCGAACGGAGCGGAGGCGATCGCGCGTCTGAGCGAGTCGAAGCCGGATATCGTGATCGCCGACGTCCACATGCCGGCTGCCGGGGGATTCGAAGTGTGCCGGCGCTCGAAGGAGCTCTATCCCGCGGTGCCGGTCCTCCTGCTGGTCGGGACGTTCGAGGGATTCGACGCCGACGAGGCGATGCGCTGCGGCGCCGACGGCCATCTGAAGAAGCCGTTCGACTCCCAGGAGTTGATGCGACGCGTGCGCGAGCTTTCGGCGTCGCCTTCCCGCTCCCTGCCCGTACCCCCGGCCTCCCCTGAATTCGCAGCGGAGCTGCCGCTTTCGTCTGCGACCGGCTTCGCCGCGGCCTCCGCCTCCGACGAAGCGTACTCCCTGCCGACGCCTGGCGAGGATCTCTGGGAACCGATCGTGGAGGAACTGCCGGAGTTCGCCAGCGACCGCTCGTCAGCGCCAGCCCCCGAAGAGGAGGCGCCGGAGCTCTACGCCGCGCCCGAGCCGCCGGCGGACAGCGCCACTCGATTCGTCCCGTTCGCTCCCGCGCCGCTCGCTCCCGATGCCGTGTCATTGGCGGCCTCCGCCGCTTCGACATTTGCGCCCTCCCTGGCCACTGCCGCGCCGACGGCCGCGACCTTCGCCGGAGCGGCGCTCTCCGATGCCGACGTGGACCGGATCGCCCGCCGCATGATCGACCTGGTGGGCGACAAGGCGGTGCGCGACGTCGCCTGGGAGGTCGTGCCGGATCTCGCTGAAGTGCTCCTGAAGAGCCGCATTCGCGAGTTGGAGTCTTCCGTCGACTAGCCCCACCCGGGCCAGCCCGCGCCCCCGCCCCCGCCCCCGCGGTGGCAGCGCGCCAGCCGGCCCTCTATCCGGCGTCCTCGACCGGCCGCCTCATGAGGACGACTCCGATCAGCGAGATGGACAAGCGTTTCGATCCGAAGAGCTACGAGAGCCGCTGGCAGGAGGAGTGGGCGGCGAAGGGCTACTTCGTCTGCACCGTTCCGGCCGACGGCGGCGAGTCCTCCGGCTCCGACGCCCCGCAGCCTTACTGCATCATGATTCCGCCGCCGAACATCACCGGCAAGCTCCACATGGGTCATGCCCTGCAGTCGACCCTCCAGGACCTGCTCACGCGCTGGCGACGCATGCAGGGTCGCAACTCGCTCTGGCTGCCGGGCACCGACCACGCCGGAATCGCCACCCAGCTGATGGTGGAACGGGACCTGGCCAAAGAGGGGAAATCGCGCCACGACCTCGGCCGCGAGGCCTTCCTGGCGCGGGTTTGGGCTTGGAAAGAGCAGTATCAGGGCAACATCCGCCGGCAGCTCGATCTGCTCGGCGCCTCCTGCGACTGGACGCGCGAGCGCTTCACGCTCGACGAGGGCCTGTCGCGGGCCGTGCGGGAAGCCTTCGTGCGCCTTTTCGAGGAGGGCCGGATCACCCGCGGCGAGTATCTGGTCAACTGGTCGACCGGGCTCGACACCGCGATCTCCGACCTCGAAGTGGAGATGCGGCCGGTGCAGGACAAACTCTGGAAGATCGCCTATCCGATCGCGGGCAGCGATGAGCGCGTCGTGGTCGCCACCACGCGCCCCGAGACGCTGCTCGGCGACACCGCTTTGGCGGTTCATCCTGACGACGAGCGCTACCGCCATCTTCTCGGCCAGCAGGCGATCGTCCCGATCGCCGGGCGACTCATTCCGTTCGTCGCCGACGAATCGGTCGAGCGCGAGTTCGGTACCGGAGTGGTCAAGGTCACGCCGTACCACGACATGGCCGACTTCGAGACCGGTCGCCGCCACGGGCTGGCTGGAATCCAGGTGATCGACCGCAAAGGCCGGATGACCGCCGCCGCGGGTGCAGAGTTCGAAGGTCTCGAGGTCGACGCCGCCCGTGTCCTCCTCCTGGCGAAGTTGCGCGCCGCCGGACTCCTCGTGCACGAAGAGGACTACCTCCACAACGTCGGCTTCTGTCAGCGCAGCGGGGTGCGGGTTCAACCGCTGATGTCGACGCAATGGTTCTGCGACGTCTCGGCGATGGCCACCGCAGCTCTCGCTGCCCACCGCGACGGGCGGTTGGAGCTCGTGCCCGCCTCGTGGGGGAAGACCTGGGAGCACTGGCTGGAGAACATCCGCCCGTGGTGCATTTCGCGCCAGCTGTGGTGGGGTCACCAGATTCCGGCCTGGTACGACGAGGCCGGAAAGTGCTTCGTCGCCCGCACGCGCGAGGCGGCGGCGGCGCAGGCCGGGCACGACCGGCTCACTCAGGACGGCGATGTGCTGGACACCTGGTTCTCGTCGGCGCTCTGGCCGTTCTCCACTCTGGGCTGGCCCGAGAAGACCCGCGATCTGGCGTACTTCTATCCCACCTCGGTGCTCATCACCGGCTTCGACATTCTGTTCTTCTGGGTCGCCCGCATGGCGATGATGGGGCTCCACTTCACCGGCGAGAGCCCCTTCGCCCGCGTCCATCTGACCGGCCTCGTGCGCGATGCCGAAGGCGTCAAGATGTCGAAGACCAAGGGCAACGTGCTCGATCCCGTCGACCTAGTCGATGAGTACGGCGCCGACGCGGTGCGCTTCACGCTGGCGCTGCTCGACAGCCCGGGCCGGGACATTCCGCTCGACCCCGAGCGCATGGCGGGGTATCGCGCGTTCGGCAACAAGATCTGGAACGCCACGCGCTTCGCGCTGTCGAAAGTGGGGGAGGCGCGCGTGCCGGAGGCCATCGACTTCGCCAGTCTCGGCCTGCCGGAACGCTGGATCCTCTCGCGGCTTTCCGAGACGGCTGCGACCGTCGATG
>JAYTAM010000261.1:0-3180 GCA_043737505.1 Thermoanaerobaculia bacterium | reverse complement strand
CGGACGCCACCGCCGGGTCGAAGCCGAGGCGCTCCAGGGCGAGAGGCAGCAGCGCGCCGGTGGCCGAGGCCAGCAGGATGGAGAAAAACATCGCCAGTCCGACGACCAGCCCGAAAATCGGACTCTGCCAGAAGAGCAGCGCCGCCGCCCCGACCAGTACCCCGCAGGCGAGGCCCAGAAGCAGCGCCACTCGGAGCTGCCGGACGAGGAAGGCGCCGAAGCGCCCTTCGCCGGCTTCAAGGCGACCCGTAGCAAGGCCGCGCACGGCGACGGTCGAGGTCTGACTGCCGATCGAGCCGCCCAGACCCATGATCACCGGCACGAAGGCGAGCAGGAACAGGGCGTCCTGGAACTTGAGCTGGAAGTACTGCAGAAGGAAACCGACCGCGAGCAGTCCGACGATGCTCACCAGGAGCGACGGCAGCCGCAGGCCGGCCACCCGCAGCGATTGCTCCTCGTAGAGCAGCTCGCCGTCCGAGGAACCGGCGAGCTTGAAGAGGTCTTCGGTCGCCTCCTCCTTGACCACGTCGATGATGTCGTCGACGGTGACGATGCCGACCAGGCGGTTCTGGTCGTCCACCACCGGCACCGCCAGCAGATCGTAGCGCGCAGCCTGCGCCGCGACCTCCTCCTGGTCGGTATCGACGTGCACCTTGATGACCGACTTCTGCATGATCTCGCCCAGGGTTTGCGGCGGGCGCGAGAGCAACAGCTGGCGCAGCGACGTCACGCCGACGAGGTGGGCGTCGCGGTCGATGACGTAGAGGTAGAAGATCATCTCGAGATCGCGTTTCTGCTGGATCGCCGCGATCGCAGCCTGGACGGTCTCGCCTTCGGCCAGGGCGAAGAACTCCGGATCCATGATCCGTCCCGCGCTGCCCTCGCGATGGGCAAGATGGGCCTGCATCTCCGACCGGCCGGAGAGATCGACCAGCTCGAGGAGCCGGTCGTGGAGGTCGGCCGGAAGCGATTCGAGGACGAAGACGGCATCGTCGACCGGCAGCCGCTCGAGGAGGAGGGCGGTGCGCTCCGGCGGCAGATTCTCGAGCAGCTCGAGACGCTGCGCCGGCGCCATCTCGGTCAGGACGTCGCCGGCGGTGTCGGCGAAGTCGGCGCTCAGGATGTCGAAAACCTGCCGGCGCTCGGCGCTTCCCAGATCGGCGAGGAGCATCGCCACGTCTTCCGGCCGCACGCGGCCGAGGAGGCGCGAGATGTTGACCTCGGCGCCGCGCTCCTGGAACTTTCTCAGCGTGTCCGCGAGCAGCTGGCGCCGGGGCGGATCCTGCGGCATGGGGGCGTCCACGCCGGCGAATGTAGCACAGGGACTTGGGCCCTCCGGGCGGGATAAACTCGCTCCAGATGACCCGTCCATTGGCTCTCATCGTCGACGACGAAGCAGGGATTCTCACGACTCTGGGCGGCGTCCTCACCGACAACGGCTTCGAGGTGGCGACGACCCCGAGCGGCAACGACGCGCTGGAGATCTACGCCGCGCGGAGGCCCGAAATCGTCTTCCTCGACGTCTGGCTTCCCGACCGCGACGGCCTCGAGACCCTGCAGATGCTGCGCGAGCTCGATGCGCGCGCGACGGTCATCCTGATGTCCGGCCACGGCACGTCGGCGACCGCCGTACGGGCGATCAAGATGGGGGCGTTCGACTACCTGGAGAAACCGCTCTCGTACGAGCAGGTGGTGTCGGCGGCACGGGCCGGCCTGGCCCACCGGCAGGCGGCCGCTTCGAGCCCGGACGCGCGGCTGCCGGAGGATTCCAACGGCTTCGCCAACCACGGCGAGGCGCGCCGGGTGCCGATTCCCGCGCTGCTCCACCTCGAGCCGAGCGCTGTCGCCCAGCGGACGCTCCGCCGCAACACGGTCCTCTACGGCATGGGACTGCATTCCGGCGGTCGCACCGGAATGGTTTTGCAGCCGCTCCCGCCGGGATCGGGAATCCACTTCCACTCCCTTCCGACGGGCGACTCGATCCCGGCCCATGTCTCGGCGGTCGGCGACACCGACTACGCCACGACACTCGGGCAGAACGGCTCGACGATCAAGACAGTCGAGCACCTGTTGTCGGCGCTCCATGCTTCGGGGATCACCAACCTGCTGATCAAGGTGCACGGCGAGGTGCCGGTGCTCGACGGTTCCGCGGTCGAGTTCTGCCGCACCATCGACGAGATCGGCATCGAGGAGCAGGATGCGCCGCGGCAGGAGTTCGTCGTCGACCGGACCTATGAGGTCGGCTCGGGCGAGAAGACCTTGACCCTCGAACCGTTCGACGGCTTCGCGGTGTCGTACCTGCTGCGCTATCCGCCGCCGATCGGCGAGCAGTTCTACGACTTCAACCTGACGAGCTTCGACGCCTTCAAGCGCGAAATCGCCCCGGCCCGCACCTTCGGCTTCCTGCGCGACCTGAAGATGATGAACGAGATCGGCCTGGGCTCCGGCGGCCGGCTGGACAACTTCATCCTGGTCGGCGAAGACCATGTGGTGAACACCGAGCTCCGCTTCCCCGACGAGTTCGTCCGCCACAAGATCCTCGACATCATCGGCGACCTCTACCTCCTCGGCTACCCCATCCGCGGCCGCGTCCGCGCCCACCTCACCGGCCACCGCGACAACATCGCCCTGGTGCGGAAAGTGGTGGCGGAGAACGCCATACAGGTCTAGCGAATCGAACTACAACCCCGCAAACGGCGCGAGGAACGAACCTCAGTCGTCTGCGAGGTCGCTCAGGAGCTTCTCGAGGTCGTCGGAATCCTCGGCATCGTCCGCGGCGGCGTTGAGCTCGTCGAGGTCGAGCATGGTGCCGGCGTGGAGGTCGCGTTTGATATCGGCGATGATGCGGGGGTTTTCGCGCCAGTCCTCTTCGGTGCGGATGCGCAGGTCGAGGAAGACCTTGCGGCCGAGAAACTCCTCGAGGTCGTGGCGGGCCGCGGTGCCGATGGTCTTCACCATGTCGCCGCGGTGGCCGATCAGGATCTTTTTCTGCGACTCGCGCTCGACGAGGAGCGCCGCATGAATGCGCAGAGCCTTCTCCGGCCCCGGATCCTCCCAGCGCTCGAGCAGCACCGCGGTCGAGAACGGCAGCTCGTTGCGCGTCTCGCGCAGCACCTTCTCGCGGATGCGCTCGGCGACCAGGAAGCGCTCGGGATGGATCGTGAGGAGCTCCGGATCGTA
>JAYTAM010000260.1:0-3194 GCA_043737505.1 Thermoanaerobaculia bacterium | reverse complement strand
GGTCCTTGACCACGCGCGTCAGGACATGGCCGACATGCGGCGTGTTGTTGGCGGTCGGCGGACCCTCGAAGAAGGTGAACTCTGCGGCGGAGGCGTTTTTCTCCACCGAGCGCGCGAAGATGCGCTCGCGGTGCCAGAACTCGAGCACCGCCGCCTCGAGCTGCGGAAACGGGTAGCCCGCGGGCACCCGGGGGAATCTGGGGGTGGTCATCCGGCCGGCAACTGCTCGACGAACGGGCCGATGCGCTCCGCGAAGGCCACTGCTGCTTCGCGGTGCGGCAGTGTTCCGGCTCCTTCCAACACCTCGAGCTCGGCGTTCTGGATCTTCTGCAGCCAGAGATCGGCCGACTCGACGGGTGGGTTCACGGCTTCGCGGCCCCAGGTGAGCAACGTCGGCGTCTGCAGGCGCGCGAGCGCCGGGCCGATGCGGTGGTTGAGGTAGCCCGAGAGGTAGGCGGCGAGCGCCGCGCGGTTGTCAGGCTCATGGGCGCCGCGGTAGTGATGATCGACCAGCGACTCGGTCACCAGCGCGCGGTCGAAGTAGACCTCCTCGGCGAGGTAGCGCTCGATGCCCTTGCGGGTGGTGTAGAGGTTCATCGCCGAGGTGCCGAAGATCGGCAACTTGAGCAGGCGGTGGATGACCGCGTCCTTCAAGTCCGGCTCCTCGCTCGCGAGATCGATTCCCACCGGGCAGGCGAGCACCAGGCCGCGGACCAGCTCGGGATGATCGACGGCCACCTGGACGGCGTAGGCGGCGGTCAGGCCCGAGGCGACGAGCACCGCCCGGCGCCGTACGACGTCGTCGAGGAAGTCGAGCAGAAACTCGATGTAGAGCTCGCCGTCGAGCGCCGTCGGCGGCCGCTCGGAGCGCCCCCAGCCCGGGAAGTCCGGGGCGAAAACCTGGAAGCCCTCAGCCAGCCGCTCCGCCGTCTGGCGCCACTCGAGGGAGTCGTGGCCGGGCCCGAACGAATGCAGCAGCACGATCGGTTCGCCTGCCCCGAGGCGCTGGAAGACGACGTCCGCGAGGTCCCAGGCGTAGCGATGCCGGCGACCCCATACGGTCGGTTCGACCCGCTTCGCCTGGCGGGCGATCGTCGCGTTGATGACCGCAGGCAGGCCGATCGCCGCCCCACCCAGGAGGAGGCCGCGGAGAATCCGCTGGCGCCGTTTGCGACGCTGCTGTTCTTCGGAAGTCCAGGCGGTCATGAAGGGGTCAGAATACCATGGCACCCGGCGCCTCCCCGAGGGGTTAGGATGAGCTGCGAGGGGGTCTTATGGCCGTTTTGCCGATCGTTCGAATGGGAAATCCGGTGCTGCGCAGCGTCGCCGCGCCGGTGCCGCCCGAGGCGCTGGCCGAGCCCACCACGCAGCAGTGGATCGACGACATGATCGAGACCATGCACGAGGCCGACGGAGTCGGACTCGCCGCTCCCCAGGTCGGAGTCGCCTGGCAGCTCTTCGTCTATCAGGCCGAGGACGACGACCATCCCGAAGGCGGCATCCCGCTCGCCGTGCTGGTCAATCCGACGCTCCAACCGGTCGAATCGCTCGACCCTCTCAAGCCTCCCGGTGGCGAGCTGATCTTCGACTGGGAGGGCTGCCTGTCGATTCCCGACCTGCGCGGGCTCGTGCCGCGCCATCCCGCGATGCACCTGCGCGGACTCGACCGCCATGGCCGGCCTGTGGACCGCGTGGTCGAGGGATTCGAGGCGCGCATCGTGCAGCACGAGTTCGATCACTTGAACGGCGTGCTCTTCCTCGACCGGATGCACGATCTCGCCTCGCTCGCTTTTGTCGACGAATGGCACGAGTTCCTGAGCGACGGCGAGGACCCGGACCGGCCGGCTTCTGCCGACAAAGCCGAGTAGTGGGCCTCGGATTCCAGCTCATCTGGGCCGGCCGTCACTCTCCGGAGCCGTGGGAGTCGCTTTCGGCCGACTACCGCCGGCGTATCGAGCCCTACGTGCCTATCCGCGAACAGGCGGTCCGGGTGGCTACCGGCGGTGAGGACCGCTCCCGCCAGCGGCTCGAAGCCACGGCTCTCCTCGCCGCGGCCCCCAAGCCCGCTTTCCTCGTGGCGCTCGACGAGCGCGGCGCTCTCTGGACCTCCGAGGAGCTCGCGCGGCAGGTCGAGCGCTGGCGCGCGGAGTGGCCGCATCCGGTGGTCTTTTTCCTCGGCAGCGACGTCGGCCTCGACCCGGGGCTCGTCGAGTCCTGCCGGTTGCGCCTCGCTTTCGGACGGATCACCCTGCCCCATCACCTGGCGCGACTGGTCCTGCTCGAGCAGCTTTATCGCGCGCTTTCGATCGTGGCGGGAATCAACTATCATCGCGCGACGTTGAAGTAGGGGCCGAAGCGCGGCCGTAGTGCGGTAGAAGCACAGGTGCAAGGAGGCGATGGGTGGCAGCCAAAACAGTGAAGGGTTCCGGTCGGAGCGCGAAGCAGGGGGCGAAGGCCCGCGGCTCGGCACAGCCGGTGCGCAAGTCTGCTCCGAAGCCGGCGAAGAAGTCTGCAACGGCAGGCAGGCCGTCCGCCAAGCCCGTGCCCAAAAAGGCGGCGAGCAAGCCCGCGAGCAAGGTGGCCAGCAAGGCGATGACCCAGAAGTCCGCGGCGAAAAAGCCGGCGGCCAGGACGCCTGCCGCGAAGCCGGCGGCGAAGGCCTCCGCGAGCGCGAAGGGCGCCGCGGTGAAGGTCGCGCCGGCAGCGAAGGCGGCATCGGCAGCGAAGGCGGCAACGGCGGCGAAGGCGGCAACGGCGGCGAAGGCAGCTACGGTGGCGAAGGCGACAACGGCGGCGAAGGCGGCGACGACGGGCGCCGGAGCGGCGAGCAAGGCGCCGGCCCCGAAGGCGGCTGTGCCGGTCCGGGTCGGCCCACCGCCGACGCTCGCTCCCCGGCATCCGCAGCGCCGGCCCGAGCTCGGTTCGGCGAAGAGCACCGCGCGGGTGGCAGCGGTCGTTCCGGCGTCGGCACCGGCTCCCGCTCCGAGGCCGATGTCGCCTGCGAGAACCCAGCCGGCGGCGAAACGACCCTTCTCGCGCGAATCGGTGCGGGTCGGCGAGTCGCGATTCGCCCAGCCCGCGGGAGACCGGCCGGTCTTCCCGGCGGCGTTCCTCGAGCAGCAGCGGGAGCGGTTGCTGGTGAAGAAGCAGGAGATTCTGGCGATGTATCAGAAGGACCTGAAGAGCGGGCAGGA
>JAYTAM010000259.1:0-16695 GCA_043737505.1 Thermoanaerobaculia bacterium | reverse complement strand
GCACCTCCCAGCCAGCCGCCGAGGCCCGCCCAGAGCGGCAGCGCCAGCAGGTCCTGCTGCGGGATCTTCGGACCGAAGCCGGGGAAGGCGCGAAAGATCTGCAGACCCGAAAGGATGAGGAGCGGCACGGCGAGCGCCATCGCCCAGTGGGCGAGCCGGACCGGCGCCGGGTGCTCGAACATCGCCCGCCATCGCCGGCCGCGCCGGTCGACGAGCTCGATTTCGCGGCGAAACTCCCGCGGTCGGTTCTTTTTCATAGTCCACCGTACCAGTCGTAGCCCTGGTCCTCCCACAGGCCGCGGCGCGCCCCAAGGAGCCGCGTCACCCGCAGTCGCGTCAGATACTTCGCCTGCTTGTATCCAAGCTTCGTCGGCATCGCGAGTCGCAACGGCGCGCCGTGGCCGCGTGCCAGCGGCTGGCCGTACATCTCGTAACACAGCAGAGACTGCGGATGGCGCGCGCTCGCGATGTCGATCGACTGGTAGTAGTCGTCGGCGCACTCGACCTCGACGAATCCGGCCTCGGGATCGGCGCCGACGAGATCGAGAAAATCGGCGATCCGCGCGCCGGCGAAGTTGCCCACCGCCTCCCAGCCCTCGACACAGACCAGGCGGGTGTTCTGCGACACCTTCGGCAGGCGGGCGAAGTCGGCCAGGCGATAGCGCCCCGGCCGAGTGACGGCGCCGGAGACATCGAGGTGCCAGGTCTCGAGATCGATGTCGGGTTCGGAAACGAGGTAGTAGTTGTACGGAAAACGTTCGAGCGGCAGGAGCTCGGAGTCGGCGAAGGTCGGTGCCAGGAGGTCCGGGCGGAAAGTCGCCTGCGCCACCCGGTCACTCCATTCGAGGCCGCCGCCGAGGAGCTTCTTCCGCCAGGCGGGCACGAAGAGCCCGGCTGCGAGCGCCAGCGGCGCGAGCTTCAACAGCTCTCGCCGCGTCGCCGAGCCCCTGGAGGGCAATGTTGTCTTCTCGTCGCGCATCTTCTCCGCCATCGGTTCTGTCCAGCTCTACGCGCGAAATCGCCGTCCGGTTGTGCAGTGAATCACAAACATCCGTCTTCGCGTCTACCCCGTAGTAAGAAGGGAGCGAGAACAATAATCGATCGGATGCTCGCGCGATTCCAAACGTTTCCAACCAGGAGAATCGAAATCATGAAGAACAGCCTGAAGTTCGCGTGCGCCGCCGCTCTGAGCCTCGCCGTTACCGCAGCCGGCGCTTTCGCCGCCAACCCGATCGTCGGCGGCAAGGAGATGTTCCCCAACAAGGACATCATCGACAACGCGGTGAACTCGGCCGACCACACGACTTTGGTCGCCGCAGTGAAGGCCGCCGACCTCGTCACGACCCTCAAGGGTGCCGGTCCGTTCACCGTCTTCGCGCCGACCAACGCCGCCTTCGCGAAGCTCCCGGCCGGCACGGTCGAGAGCCTCCTCAAGCCCGAGAACAAAGCGACGCTGTCGAAGATCCTCACCTACCACGTGGTGGCGGGAAAGATGACCAGCGTCGAGCTCAAGAAGGCGATCAAGGACGGCAACGGCACGGCGATGCTCAAGACCGTCGCCGGCGGCAGCCTCTCGGCGATGGAGAAGGACGGCGCCATCTGGCTCAAGGACGAGAAGGGCGGCACGTCGATGGTCACCATCGCCAACGTCCTGCAGTCGAACGGCGTCATTCACGTCGTCGACACCGTCGTGATGCCCAACTGACGAAACGCTCTTTCCAGCATGGTCAGGGGAGATCCGCTGCGGCGGGTCTCCCCTCTTTTTGTGGCGCGAGGCCGAAGATCAACGGTCG
Organism: Thermoanaerobaculia bacterium; assembly: GCA_043737505.1. Taxonomy (GTDB): domain Bacteria; phylum Acidobacteriota; class Thermoanaerobaculia; order Multivoradales; family JAGPDF01; genus JAGPDF01. The sequence continues at coordinate 14,902 of JAYTAM010000259.1, read as the reverse complement.
AGCACTTCGCGGAGCTTGCGCGCGAGGATCTCGGAGGTGAAGGGCTTGTGCAGAAATTCGATTCCCGTGCCGAGAACTCCGTGGTCGACGATCGCCTCGTCCGTGTATCCGGACATGAAGATCACCCTCAGCGCCGGCTGCAGATCGGTGAGCCGCCGGGCGAGGTCCGGTCCGCTGCCGCCGGGCATCACCACATCGGTCAGCAGCAGGTCGACGCGATGGCTCTCGAACATCCGCAGAGCCTGATCGGCGTTGGCGGCGACCAGCACGGTGTAGCCGAGGCGCTCGATCAGCCTCGGCACCAGAATGCGCAGCCCATCCGAATCCTCGACCACGAGGACGGTCTCGGCGCTGTCTCGGGCCGGCGGGATGGCCGGCGTCGGAGGGGCGACCTCTTCCTCCCCTTCCGCTCGCGGTAGATATACCCGGAAGGACGTGCCTTTCTCGATCTGGGTGGCGACGTCGATACATCCGCCGTTCTGGGACACGATGCCGTGCACCATCGCCAGGCCGAGGCCCGTCCCCTTGCCGACCTCCTTGGTGGTGAAGAACGGCTCGAAGAGGCGTGCGTGGACCTCCGGCGACATCCCCTCGCCCGTGTCGCTCACCGCGAGCTCGACGAACGGTCCAGGTGTCACCGCTCCGTGCGAAATCGGACAGTCGTCGTCGAGCTCGACGTTGGCGATCTCGATCGTCAAGGTGCCGCCCCTGGGCATGGCATCGCGGGCGTTCACGGCGAGGTTCAGGACCACCTGCTCGATCTGGCCGCGGTCCGCCTTGACGAGCGCGAGCTCGGGCCGCAACGAGAGCACGATCTCGATGTCCTCTCGGATGAGGCGCTTCAGCATCGCCCTCATGCCCGCCAGGACCTCGTTCAGATCCAGCAGCGTCGGTTCGATGATCTCCTGGCGGCTGAAGGCGAGGAGCTGACGTGTCAGTCCGGCGGCGCTCATGCCGGCCTTGCGGATCGCTTCGAGATCGGTGTGGTGGGGATTCGCGGAATCGAGCCCTTCGAGCATCAGTTCGCAGTTTCCCAGAATGACCGCCAGGAGGTTGTTGAAATCGTGCGCGACGCCTCCGGCGAGCTGCCCGATGGCCTCCATCTTCTGCGCCTGCTGGAACTGTCGTTCCAGCCGCCGGCATTCGGTCACGTCGATGGAGATACCGACCGCCCGCAGCGGTTCGCCCCGTTCGTCGAGCATCGTCTGTCCGACGGCGTTCAGCCAGCGGATCGTGCCGTCGGGCCGCAGCGTGCGGTGGAGGAAAGCGAAATTGGCGCCCGACGCCATCGCCTTACCCACCGCTGCGAGGACCGAGGCTCGGTCCTCGGGATGGATGCCCTCGATAAACGCTTCGAAGCTGCCTCCGAAAGTTCCCGGAGCCAGCCCGTACTGGGCCTCCATGGTTCCAGACCACTTGAGGACGCCGGTACCGTAGTCCATGTCCCAGACGCCGACGTTGGAGTTCTGCAGTACGAACTGCGTGCGCTCATCCGCGGCGCGGAGCGCCCTGATGGCATTCTGCCGCTCGGTGATGTTGCGGGCGATCGCGGAGATGCCGGTCACCCGTCCCTGGAGGTCCATCATCGGCGAGGCGGTGAGAGCGACGTCGAACGGCGTGCCGTCCCTGTGGATGCGCCTCGTTTCGAGGGCCTCACCGGGCTCGCCCCGCAAAGCCCTGGCGAGGACCTCCGCGAGCTCGGCCGTCGAGTCGTCGGGAGCGAGGAAGCTCCGGTGTCGTCCGATGGCTTCGCTCGCGGGGTATCCATACAGCCGCTCCGCTCCCGAGTTCCAGGTGAGGATCGTTCCGTCGAGGTCCATGCTGAAGATGGCGTCGTCCGAAGAGTCGACGATCGCGGCGAGACGGGCGCGGGCTTCTTCGGCCCCCTTGCGGGCGGAGATATCGCGCAGGACACCGGTGAAGATCGGTGGCCCCGGCGACGGAATGAGAGTGATCGCCAGCTCGACCGGCAGCTGCGAACCGTCCGCCCGGATGGCGGTGATCTCGATGACCTTGCCGAGCACCCGGGGTTCCCGGGTAGCCAGGAATCTCGCCAGGCCGGCTGCATGCGCCGGCCGAAGCGATGGCGGAATGATGAGCTCCGCGAGCGGACGCCCGATCGCTTCGGCCCGTGCGTAGCCGAAAGTTCGCTCGGCGGCCGAGTTAAACTCGATGACCCTGCCCTCGGCATCCATGGTGATGATGCAGTCGAGAACCGAGTCCAGGATCGCGGATTTGCTGGCCTCGCTCTGGGCGAGAGCGGCGTCGGCCAGCTGCCGGTCCACAGTCTGCCCGGCGGACGGCGTGCCTTCAGGGAGTGGTGTGGCGAGCCGGCGGGTGGTGGGCAAGGGTATCCTCGGGTCCGTCCGAAGCGGAAGCGGCCGACGACACTTGAGAGCGCTGCTGCCCTTTGGAAAACCTCAGATCGTGCGGCCAATCCAGCGACCTGCAACTGCGGGCGCTCTCATTGTACTCCCCGCCTGTTCCTGGCGCGCTCGTCTCGACTTTGGCTGCTTCGCCGGCGGCTCGGCTGAGGAAGCAAAAAAAACAAAAGGCCGGGCGTGAGGCCCGACCTTCTGGGAGAGTGCGATGGTTGCGGGGGCAGGATTTGAACCTGCGACCTTTGGGTTATGAGCCCAACGAGCTACCTGGCTGCTCCACCCCGCGTCCGTTACTTCTTCCGACGCCCGGCAGCAGGCCGCCGGGGTCGATAAGGATGGCACACCGGCCCTACCTTGGTCAAACGCCAAGGTCCAGCGGGCGATGGAGAACCGTCTGCCACTGGGAGGAATCGGGCCCCGACTCCGGACCGACGGCATAGACCTCCCAGAGCGCCGCCTGCGGGCTGAGTCCCTGCTCCTGGATCCAGGCGCCGAGCTCTGCCCAAGCGCTGCCGAGCCCTTCGTAGGGTCCGGTGTAGACCGCGCGCGCCACTTTCGCGGCTGGGAGCTCGCCCTGGAGGACTCGCCCGGCCGGGGTGACCGGTGTCGCCACCGGAACTCCGATCTCGAAGTCGAAAAAGGTCGGCTCCATCCTGAAGTGATGGGTGAACCACGGGCCGGTCTGGACGACTCCCTGGGTAGCGCAGGTCGTCATCAACTCGGTGATGCCCGGTCCCATGACCTGCTGGATCTCGGAGCGTGGGACTGTCAGACGAACGACGGCGGTTGTCTGGAGAGCGACCTCGATGACTTCAGGTTTTGCGATCATTTACTGGTCCTTTGCTTGGTTGTAGACGTCACCTTCGGTGCAAGCTCTCGCGGGGCATCCTTGCTGAGGCTTTCATCGCGCTGGTCCATCTCCTGCCGCTGCGGTCTCGGGCGTCTCAACCTGCCGCGAACGCCGGCAACAGCGACTCGAGGGTGTCGAAGCCCTTCGCGACGCCGCTCTCCATCGGCGACTGCAGCACCGCATCGCGGATCGCCTGCGTGTCGTAGAGCACGGTCATGACGAGCGTGGTGATGCCGCCGCCCTCGTCGAAGGTGACGGTATCCACCGCCTCGCCCTCGTACCACGGGTTGTCGAACCGTTCGGTGGCGACGACGAGGGTGTTGGGCACGATCTCGCGGTAGACGCCGCCCATGCCCATCTCGTGGCCGTCGCGCGAGCGCCAGACCCAGCGATAGGCACCGCCGACGCGCAGGTCTATCTCGCAGATGGGGAAAGTCCAGCCGTTGTGCACCCCGAGCCAGCGCTGCAGATGCTCCGGCCGGGTGTAGGCCTCCCACACCAGATGCCGCGGCGCCTGAAACTCGCGCGACATCGCAATCTCGCGGTCGCTCGGGGTGCTGATCTGCATCTTGCCGACGTTCTTCATCGCTTCTCTCCTTTTGCCTTGGTTCGTTTGCGTCGTTTGTCGCGCGCCTGGAGCTCGACCAGCAGGCTGTCGAGCTCGGCGAACGAGCTTTGCCAATACTCGCGGTAGCGCTCGAGCCATTCGTTGGCCTCGGCGAGCGGGCGCGCTTCGAGGCGCGAAGGGCGACGCTGGGCGTCGACTCCACGCGACACCAGACCGGCGCGCTCCAGGACCTTGAGGTGTTTCGAGACCGCCGGCTGGCTCATGGCGAACGGGCGGGCGAGCTCGGCAACCGAAGCATCGCCGGTCGCCAGGCGGGCGAGGATGGCGCGTCGCGTCGGATCGGCGAGTGCCGCGAAGGTCGCGTCGAGACGGTTGGCAGAGGCGTTTGCATAACCAGACAGTTGCATAACTAGAAGGTTATGTGGAGTCTCTTCTTCTGTCAAGAGTCCCCGGCTGCGAGAGGCCGACGGCCACTTCCGCGCCGCCGCCGGTAACCCGGAGCGCCCCCCGCGCGTATCACCCAGGAATGAACCCTTTGCGTTCTCCAGCCGCCGGTCGTCTGCTGTCCGCCCTGCTCCTCGCGGTCGGCGTCTTCCCCGTCGCCCCGACGTGGGCGGCGATGGGCCCGGAGATCCGCATCACCCGCATCGCGACGCCGATCGTCGTCGATGGCGATCTCTCCGATCCCGCCTGGCAGACGATCGAGCCGATCACCGACTGGCTGGAGACCAACCCCGGCGACAACATTCCGGCGAAGGTCAGGAGCGCCGCCAAGCTCGCCTACGACGGCGAGTTTCTTTACGCCGCGTTCGACTTCGACGAACCCGATCCGAAGACGATCCGCGCGCCGCTCGGCGATCGCGACAACGTGCGCTCGTTCACCGACTACGGCGGCGTCATCATCGATTCGCAGAACGACGGCCACACCGCCCAGCTCTTCCTCGCCAACGCCCGCGGCATCCAGTACGACGCGCTGACCAACGACGCCTCCGGAGAGGACGACTCGCCCGACTACTTCTGGGACAGTGCGGCGAAGATCACCGCCACCGGTTGGGTGCTAGAAATCCGCATCCCCTTCTCCTCGATGCGCTACACCGATCCGGATCCCGCCCAGTGGGGGATCCTGCTCTACCGCAACCGGCCGCGCGACTTCCGCTATCAGATGTTCACCTCGCGCATGCCGCGCGACTCGAGCTGCTTCATCTGCAACTCCAGACCGCTGGTCGGCCTCGCCGGTCTGCCGAGTGGCGGCCACTACGTCGTCGCGCCCTACGTCTCGGCCAATCAGTCGGCGGAGCCCGAGAACGGGCTCGGGAGCTCCCTGGCGACGAACGACGCCGAGTTCGACGGTGGCGTCGACGCCAAGTGGATTCCCAATCCGTCGCTGGCGATCGACGCCACGGTGAATCCCGACTTTTCGCAGATCGAATCCGATGCCGGGCAGATCTCGGCCAACGAGCGTTTCGCGCTGTTTTTTCCCGAGAAGCGGCCGTTCTTCCTCGAAGGGGTGAATCTCCTCTCGACGCCGATTCAGGCGGTCTACACCCGCACCTTTACCTCACCGCGCTTCGGCCTGCGCGCTACCGGTGGAACGGAGTCGACCAAATACACCGCGCTCTTCGGGCAGGACCGCGGCGGCGGCTCGGTGATTCTTCCCGGCCCGGAAGGCTCCGGTTTCGCCGACCAGGACTTCTCCTCCTATGTCGCCGTCACCCGCGCCCGCCACGACTTCAAGAAGGCCTTCGTCAGCTTCCTCTATACCGGACGGGAGAACGAAGCCGGCGACGGCGGCGGATTCAACCATGTCGCAGGCCCCGACTTCGAATGGCGTCCGACACCGCAGGACACGGTGACCGGGCAGTTTCTCTACTCCTGGTCGGAGACGCCGAGCCGACCTGACCTCGCGTCCGAATGGGACGGTCGCGAGCTCGACGGCTACGCCGCCAAACTCTGGGCGCAGCACTCGACCGACAAGTGGGACCTCTTCGGGCAGTACGAGGACTTCTCGGACGACTTCCGCGCCGACAACGGCTTCGTACCCCAGGTCGGATATCGCTTTCTCTTCGTCGAAAGCGGCAGGACCTTCCGCCCGGTCGAGAAGCCGGTGTCGCGTCTGCGTCTCTTCACCTACGCCAGCAGGTCGGAAACCCAGGACGGAGCCCTCCTGCAGCAGGAGATCGTGCCGGGCTTCGGAATGGACGCAACCTGGAACTCCTTCGTGCGCTTCGAGTTCGCCTTCGACGAAGTGGCGAACCAGGGGGTGACCTTCGACCGCTTCCAGCTCCGCCCGCGGGTCGAGGTCCGGCCGGGCAAGATCGTCCAGCAAGTGACCCTGCAAGCGGTCTATGGCGACGATGTCGATTTCGCCAACAACCGGCCCGGCGACGGCTGGCGGGCGACGCTCACCGCCGACCTCCAGCCGACCGACCATCTGAACCTCGGCCTCTCGGCAGCCCGGCGGACGCTCGACGTCGACAGTCACGAAGCGGGCGTGCACATCTCGGGCAACCTCTTCACCGCCGACCTCGCGCGCCTGCGGGTGGTCTACAACTTCAACGCCAAGAGCTGGCTGCGCCTGATCGGCGAATGGCAGGCGATCGAGCGCGATCCGGCGCTCTACACCTTCGACGTCCGGCCGACGAGCGGCGACTTCTCCGGTTCGGCGGTCTTCGCCTACAAGCTCAACTGGCAGACCGTGCTCTTCCTCGGCGTCGGCGACGAACGCACCGAGGATCCCACCGGCCAGCTCCAGCCGCTGGGCCGCCAGGCGTTCTTCAAGATCTCCTACGCCTTCCAGCGCTGAGCGCGGCGCGCACGCGGGAGCTCAGCGGAATGAAATCAGCAGAAGAAGATCAGCAGAAGAAGATCAGCGGAAGAAGATCAGAGTCACCAGGAGAAAGAACGGCAGCAGGATCGCGCCCGACCATTTCAGGTAGCCGAAGAACGTCGGCATCTTGACGCCGTTCTGTTCGGCGATCGCCTTGACGATGAAGTTGGGGCCGTTGCCGATGTAGGTCATGGCGCCCATGAACACCGCGCCGCAGGAGATTGCCGCCAGAATGGCGACCGCTTCGCTCCCCCTGGCGAGCAACTCGCCGAGGTAGCGGGTCCCTTCGACGGCGACGCCGAACTGGCCGGCGGCGGCCGCCGCGAAGGCGATGTAGGTCGGTGCGTTGTCGAGCACGCTCGACAGCAGGCCGGTGGCCCAGAAGTACTGCCACGGCGCCTCGATCCCGATCGAAGCGCCGCGCGCGTTGAGCATCAGCACCGGCGCGATCATGGTGACGAAGATCCCGGCAAAGAGCACCGCGACCTCGACGATCGGACCGAAGGCGAAGCGGTTCGCCGCCCGCGTCGCCGGGCGGGTCGTATACCAGGCCGCGACCGCCAGGAAGAGCATCAGCCCCTCCTGGATTCCGGGCGGCCAGGGAGCGGGAGCCGTTCCCAGGTGGGCGCCCTTGGCGATGATGACGGCGATGACGCCGGCGAGGAAGAACAGATTCTGCCAGCCGTCGATGCGCAGGGGTCGGTGCTCCATGAGCTCCTCGAGCAGCGAACCCTCCTCCTTCTTCTCTTCGCGATCGAGCCGATACTGGTCGACGAAGTTGAACAGCAGCAGTAGCCCGCCGACGACGACCGCCCACTCCTTCCACAGCCCGAGAGTCCAGGCGAACGGCACACCCTTGAGGAATCCGAGAAAGAGCGGCGGGTCTCCGAGTGGGGTCAGGAGGCCGCCGCAGTTCGAGACGATGAAGATGAAGAAGATGACGATGTGAACCTTGTCGCGGCGCTCGGCGTTGGCCCGCAGCAGCGGCCGGATGAGCACCATCGAGGCGCCGGTCGTGCCGATGAGGTTCGCCAGCACCGCGCCGATCGCCAGAAGCGCGGTGTTGGCGAGCGGCGTTCCGGAGAGCGAGCCGCGGATGTGAATGCCGCCCGAGATCACGAACAGCGATCCCAGGAGCGCCATGAAAGCGAAGTAGTCGAGAAGCGCATGCCGCAACTCGGCGATTCCTTGCCCGCCGTGCGCGCCGACGAGATAGGCGGCGAAAGGCAGCGCCACCAGTGCGACGACGATCGCCTTGTTGCGATTCTCCTCCCACCAGTGCGGGTGAACCAGCGGAGCGATGGCGATCGCGCCGAGAAGCAGCGCGAAAGGCAGGGCCGACCAGAGCGGAAGCGAGGCGCCCAGGGGCAGCGCGGTGGCGACCTCGGGATGCATGCGGCGCATCCTTCCACACGACAAGTTCTTGAAAAAGCGAGCCCTTCGGGTTACCCTTGAAGACGCTTCCAACGTCTCCACAGGCCACCCGCGGGGGAATGACCGATGTTTCTGATCCAGGAAATCGTGGCGCGCGAGGTGCTCGACTCGCGGGGAAACCCGACTGTCGAAGTCGATTGCGCGCTCGAAGGGGGCGCGGTCGGCACCGCGCAGGTTCCCTCGGGCGCGTCGACAGGCAGCCGCGAAGCGCTCGAGCTGCGCGACGGCGGCACGCGCTACCACGGCAAGGGGGTCGAGACGGCGGTCGACTTCATCTACGACGAGATCGCCCCGGAGCTCGAGGAGATGGATGCCCGCGACCAGGCGCTCATCGACCGCACGCTCATCGACCTCGACGGCACGCCGAACAAGGCGCGACTGGGCGCGAACGCGATTCTCGGCGTTTCGCTCGCGGTGGCGAAGGCGGCGGCGGCGGAGGCGGCCCTGCCGCTCTACAGCTACCTCGGTGGCCCGGGAGCGACGGTCATGCCGGTGCCGATGCTGAACGTCTTGAACGGCGGCGCGCATGCCGACAACTCGATCGACATCCAGGAGTTCATGGTCGTGCCGATCGGCTTCACGCGTTATAGCGAGGCGCTGCGGGCGGGGGTCGAGGTCTACCACACGCTGAAAAAGGTGCTGAAGGACAAGGGTCTGGTGACCGCGGTCGGCGACGAAGGCGGCTTCGCACCGAACCTCGCCAGCAACCGCGAGGCGCTCGACCTGTTGATGATCGCCATCGAGAAGGCCGGCTACCGGCCAGGGATCGATATCGCCCTGGCCCTCGACGTCGCCGCTTCGGAATTCGTCGAGGAGGGGGCACCGGGGCGCTACGCGCTCGCCGGCGAAGGCAAGAAGGGTCTCTCGGCGCAGGACCTCATCGCCCTCTACCGCGACTGGGTCGGCGCCTACCCGCTGGTCTCGATCGAGGACGGCCTCGCCGAAGGCGACTGGGAGGGCTGGAAAGAGCTGACGCGGGTCCTCGGAGCGAAAGTGCAACTGGTGGGCGACGACCTTTTCGTCACCAATCCGGAGATCCTCGCCCGTGGCATCGCCGAAGGCCTGGCCAACGCGATGCTGGTGAAGGTCAATCAGATCGGTACGCTCTCCGAAACTCTGACCGCCGTCGACCTCGCGAAGTCGCGCGGTTACGCCAACATCATCAGCCATCGCTCGGGCGAGACCGAGGACACGACGATCGCCGATCTCGCGGTGGCGACGCGCGCCGGCCAGATCAAGACCGGAGCGCCCTGCAGGAGCGACCGGGTGGCCAAATACAACCGCCTGCTGCGCATCGAGGAGGAGCTGGACGAAGTGGCGAGCTATCCCGGCGCCGCCGCGTTCCCGCGTTTCCGCGCTTGACGGACGTTCCGCCGCTCGCTCCAACGGAAGAACCGCGTCCGCATCCGCTCCGCTCGGTCGTCGTGGCGGTGGTGGTCTTCCTCGCGCTGCTGCTCGCAACGTTTGGCTTGAAGAGCTATCGCGATCTGGACGCGGTGCGTGGACGCGAGCGCGTCCTGCTGGCCGAAATCGCCGGCACGGAGAATCGCATCGCGCTGCTCAAGCGCCGCATCGAGACCCTGAAAAACGACCCGGTGACGCTCGATCGCGTCGCGCGAGAAAGCCTCGGCCTGGTGCGGCCCGAGGATGTCGTCATCGTCATGCCGGCGCGGGCAACCGCCCCCGCGGCCGCCGATGTGGTTGTCGCCGCGACACCTCAGCTGTAAAGGCTACTCCTTCGGTGACGAGGCGAGAGCGGACTCGACCGCGGTCGCGACCTCGGCCACGCCGATCCCGCGCATGCATCCGTGATGCAGGAGCGGGCAGCGTCGCTTGAAGCAGGGAGAGCACCAAAGGTCGCGGTCGAGAACGACGTGACCCCGACCGGCCGGGGCAGTGCGCCGGCGGTCGGTCGGGCCGAAGAGCGCTATGCACGGCACGCCCAGGGCGGCCGCGAGATGCATCGGTCCGGAGTCGTTGGTCACCAGCAGGTCGAGATGCGACATCGCCGCCGCGAGGCCGGGAAGGTCGAGGTCCGGCCCCAGCACAGGATGGATCTTGCCGCTCTCTTCGTGCACCCGGACGCCGAGCCAGATCTCCTTCGGCCCGACGAAGATCGCCTCGCGCACCCCCGGCAGGCGCTGGCGCAGGGCGCGTGCGAGGTCGGCCCAGTGCCGCATCGGCCAGCGCTTCGAGGGCCCCCACTCGGCGCCCGGCGAGAGCCCGACCAGCGGCGTGCCGGCAGCGTGGTCGTCCAGGAGATGGGCGCGTCCGAGGCGCTCGCGCCCGCGCTCGCGGAGCTCTGCCGGCAGCGCGAGATGCGGAATCCAGTCGACCGGTGCCGCGACGCCCATCGCGGCCAGGAGCTCACGGTAGTCCTCGATCTGCGGCCGGTGGCCACGCGGGCGGGGGATCGCCGGAGCGAGCAGCGGTCCGCGAAAATCGGCGCGATAGCCGAAGCGCCGCGGTATCCCTGCACGCGACAGAAGCCAGGCGGCGCGGAACGAATTCGGCAGGATCACCGCCTCGTCGAAGTTGCCGGCGGCGACGTCGGCGAGCGTGGCGTCGTCGGTGCCCTTTTCGACGGTCGCCGAAACACCCGGAAACAGCGCCAGCAGCGAATGCAGCGATCGCCGCGCGAGCACCGCGAGCTCGCGCCCGCTCGCCTCCAGGGCGCGGAAGACCGGCTCGGCCATGACGCAGTCGCCGACCCAGTTGGGGGCGACGATCAGGGTGCGTGGAGCGTGGCGAGTCGCGCTCATTTCCTGGACCGCCTCCAGCGGTCGTGCAGCCATAGCCAGAGCTCCGGGCGCTCCCGGACGCGCTCCTCGAGGATGGCGAGGTAGCGCCGCGAAAGCGCGACGTCGTCGTCGCTCTCCCCGGGCAGGATCGGCGCGAGCGCCTCGACGCGGTAGCGGCCGCCCGGGAGCTCCTCGCCGAAGACCGGCACGACCGCTGCACCGGTGCGCTGCGAGAGCCGCGCGACGATCGGGCTGGTGAACGCCGGCCGGCCGAAGAACGGCACGTCGATGCCCTCCTCGGCGCGCACGCGCTGGTCGATCAGCAGCCCGAGACGGCCGCCGCGCTCGAGCAGGCGAAACATCTCCCGCACGGCACCGCGCTTGTCGAGGGCGAGGTTGCCATAGCGAGTTCGCAGGCGCTGGATGAAGCGCTCGAAGTGGGGATTGTCCGCTCGCCGCCCGACCGAGCTCATCGGCCCGACGGTGAGCGCGATGGCGGCGGGCACGACTTCCCAGTTGCCAAAGTGCGATCCGAGGACGATGGTGCCTTTCCCTCGCGCCCGCTCGGCGGCGCGGGCGAAATTCTCCCAGCCGACGAACTCGAGCCGCGCGAGTAGCTCCGGGCCGGCGAATCGAAGGCTCGACAGGGCGTCGCAGAACGAGGCGCCGAAATGCCGGAAGCAGGCGCGCGTGATCCGCCTGCGCTCTGCCGCCGGGAGTTCGGGGAAGGCGGCGGCGAGGTTGCCGTCCGCGATTCGACGGCGGCGAGCGTCGAGCCCGCCCGCGAGGGCCCCGAGGCTGCCGCCGAGCGAGCGGCTCGCCGGATGCGGCAGCGCGCGCACCGTTGCCTGAAAGAGCGCGAAGAGTCCGTACTCCAGGGCATGCCGAAAGGGGGCGTCCTTCACCGGCGTCTCACTTCAATACTCTCGCGAGCCGCTCGTCGAACCACTCCCAGAAGGCGGGCTCGGGGCGCGCGACGACCGGCAGGACGGCGGCTGGCGGCTCGAGTCGGCCCTGCAGTTTGAGCGCGTCCTTGGCGGTGGTGAGGAGCGCCGCGGCGCGGTGGCGGCGGAAAGCGCCCTCGATGCGCGCGATGCTCTCGTCAGGATAGGCGTGGTGGTCGGGAAAGGCGAGGCGCGCAGCGACTTCGAAGCCCTGGCGTTCGGCGTCGCGGAAGAAGGCCTCCGGCCTCGCGATGCCGGCGAAGGCGACCACCCGCGTGCCGGGCGAAAGAAGGGTACCGGCCGCCGAGCGCGGCGGCCCGGAGGCGCTGGCGCTGGCGAAGCCCGGCCCGCTGAAGCCGTGCGGCGCGAGCGCCGCAGCGAGGTCGGCGCCGGCGGTCGCCATCTCTGCCGCCGCCGTGCCGGTGAGAACGACGGCGTCGGCGTGGCGCGCTGCTGCCAGGGGCTCGCGCAGGCGGCCGGCCGGCGCCAGCCGCGAGCCGGCAAACGGGTCGGCCGCCGGAAAGAGCAGCAGCTCGATGTCTCTCGCCAGGGCGACGTGGGAGAAGCCGTCGTCGAGCAGGAAGAGGTCGGGTGAGTGCGCGAGCTCGCGCAGCAGGAGGCGCGCCGCCTCGACGCGCTGCTCGCCGACCGCCACCGCCACTCCGGGCAGCGCCTGCGCGAGGAGGAACGGCTCGTCGCCGGCGGCGCTCCAGGGGACGCGGGGCCCGGCACCCAGCGAAACCACGAGCGGGCCGCGGCTGGTCCTCCTGTAACCGCGCGAGACGATGGCCACGGAAAGTCCGCGCGCGGCAAGGTCCGCTGCGATGGCGGCGGTGAAGGGGGTTTTGCCGCCTCCGCCCCAGTGCAGGTTGCCCAGACTCACCACCGGCACCGGCAGACGCTCGGCCTCGGTGGCGGCCAGCCTGCGGCGTCGGGCCAGCACCGCGGCGTAGAGCCGTTGCCACGGCGAGCGCGGGGAGGCCCGGGTGGCGAGCGCCATGGTCAAGTTCCGGTCCGCTTCCGCCGCGCCGCCGAAACGAGCGGCGCCAGGAGCTCGAGGGTGCGGTCGAGCGCGCCGGCGTTGGCGGCGACCAGCGCCCGCCCGCGCTGGCCGACGGTCCGGGCGAGGTCCGGAGTGGCCAGCCAGCTCGCCCAGAGGCGCCCGAGCTCCTCGCCGGAAGCGACGCGCGCCCAGGCGCCGGCGCGGTCGAACTGCTCGGCGATCTCGCGGAAGTTGGTCATCGACGGTCCGACCGCGACCGGCACGCCGAACCGCGCCGCCTCGATCGGATTGTGGCCGCCGGTCGGCCGGAGCGTGCCGCCGACGAAGGCGGCGGTCGCCTGGGCGTAGGTCGCCGCGAGCTCGCCGATCGAGTCGAGCAGAAAGACATCCGGGCGGTCGTCGGAGGTGCGGCCTGAGCTCCGATCGACTGCGCTCCGGCGTCCGAAGCCCGGATGCTCGGCGGCGAGGCGCTCCGCGACCTCGGCAAAGCGTTCCGGATGGCGCGGCGCGAGGATCAGCAAGGCGTTGTCACCGGGGCGACCGCCGCTGGCGCTGGCAGCGCGGAATGCCGCCAGGACTTGCTCCTCTTCGCCGGCCATGGTCGAGCCGGCGACCAGGATCGGCCGCCCGGCCGCCAGCCGTGCGAGCCGCTGTTCGAGCTCGGGGATGGCCGGCGGCGCGGGGGAGTCGAACTTGAGATTGCCGGTGACGGTGACGCGTTCCGCGGCGACTCCGAGGGCGATCATCCTTTCGGCGTCGACCTCGGTCTGCATTCCGAAGCGATCGATCGGCGCGAAGAACAGCGGCATGGCCAGGCGCCGCAGCCGCAGCAGGCGCGGAAAGCTCCGGTCGCTCACCCGGCCGTTGACGACCGCGATGGGGATGCCCCGCCGGCGGACGGCGCAAAGCAGGAGCGGCCAGAAATCCCCCTCCATCAGTACGAGGGCAGCGGGATCGAAGCGGCGGAAGAAGCGGGCGATGGCGAAGCCGAGCTCGAACGGCAGATAGGCCAGGGTGGCCCGCTCTCCGAGCCGGAGGGTGGCGGCGGCGGCCTGCCGCTGACCGGTCGGCGTGATGGTGGTCAGGAGCAGCGGGAGGTCGGCCGGGAGCTTCGCCGCTAGGGTTCCGGCGAGGGCGGCCTCGCCCACCGAAACGGCGTGGATCCAGAACTGTCCGGGCGGGCCGGGCTCACCCACTCCAAGCCTCCCCCGGAGGGTCGGCAGGTAGTGCCGGCGGCGCAGGAGCAGCAGCCATGGGCCGGCCACGAGGAGGGCCAGGGCGGCCAGAATTTGATAGATCCACCACATCGGGACCGGGGCAGTATAATCAAGCGCTTCAATGTTTTGCCCGTATCCGGGGTGATCGCCGCGGCCCTTTCTTCCGGCTTGGACGGCGTGGCCCGGTCGTCCGTAGAAACGAATTGGAACCGGTCATGCCAGAGTTGGTCTACTCCCAGAACCGCGAACGACTGAAGCTCGCCGAGCGGAGCGATCGCGAACTCCTCTGCCTGCTCCAGGCCGACGACGAGCTGGCGCTGGCCGAGCTCGTGGCGAGAAAGACTCGACCCCTGCTGCAGGTGACCTCCCGGATCGTGCGCGACGAAGAGGAGGCGCGGGATGTCGTGCAGGTCGCCTTCCTGAAGATCTGGGACAGCCGGGCGAAGTACGACACCCGCTGGAGCCCCAACACCTGGATCTACCGCATCGCGACCAACCTGGCGATCGATCATTGGCGCTCCCGCCGCTCCCGCGACCAGGCCGCCGAGCCGGTGCGCATGCATCTCCTGCGGGCCTCCGAAAGCCGCCCCACGGGCGCCATGGCGGAGCTCAAGGAGGCCGAAGTCGAGCGCATCTTCATCGAGCTCGCGGCCGAGTTGACCGAGAAACAGCGCCTGATCTTCCTGCTGCGCGAAACCGAAGGCCTGGATTCCGGCGAAGTGGCGGAGATCGCCGGCTGCGAGGAGTCGACGGTACGCAATCACCTCTTCAACGCGCGCAAGATCCTGCGCCAGAAGCTCATCGAGCGCTATCCCGAGTACGCGGCAACGAAAGTGCTCCCTTCATGAGCTGTCCCGACTGGCGTGAACGGGTGGCCCGGCGGGATGCCGCCCCCGAGCTCGATTTTCCGGGTTGGGCCGAGGCCCGTCACCACGCC
>JAYTAM010000258.1:0-7319 GCA_043737505.1 Thermoanaerobaculia bacterium | reverse complement strand
GACGTGGCGCGCGGGCGCGGCAGTCGCGAGAGCGTGCTGCGGGCGCTCGACCTGCCGGCACTGGTGCTGTCGTCGTCGACCGATGTGCTCTACCCGCTGGAGGAGCAGCTGGAGCTCGCGACCCTCCTTCCGGCGGCCGATTACGTGGAGCTCGCCAGTGCGCACGGCCACGACGCCTTTCTCCTCGAGCAGGAGGCGGTCAATCGGATCGTGCGCGAGTTTCGCCAGCGGGCTGTCTCGAGGGAGGGACGGACGCCGCGGACGCTGCGGACGTGCGAGCGTCCGATCCCGGCCGCGGCGGTTGCGGGAGGCCTACGGTGAACTGGCGGGTGCTCAAGTTCGGCGGCACGTCCGTCGGCACGCCCGCGGCGCTCCTCGCCGCCTGCGCCATCGTCCGCCGGGCGATCGCCGAGGCGCACGTGCTGGTGGTCGTTTCGGCGCTCGCAGGGGCCACCGGCGAGATCGCGCGCTTCGTCGACGCGGCGCGTGATCGGGATCCCTCCTGGCGCGACGGTTTTCGCGCCCTGCGCGAGCGCCACCGCGCGCAGTTGACCGCGGTCGCGCGCGGGCGCGCCGCCGTGCCGGCGGCGGACGCGCTCGACCGTGGGCTCGAGCGTCTGCGCGACCTGCTGCGGGCGATCGAGCTTCTCGGCGAGGCGTCGCCGCGCACCCGAGCCTGGGCACTCGCGGCGGGCGAGCGATTGGCGGTGCCGATCTTCGTGGCGGCGCTCGCGGCCGCGGGGATCTCGGCCGAGATGCTGGACGGCACCGAGGTCCTGCTCGCCGACGGTCCGCACGAGGACGCCTTCCCGGATGTCGCCGCCAGCCGCCCCAGGCTCATGGGGCGGCTCGCGGCGCTCGGCGGAGCCCTGCCGGTCGTCAGCGGTTTCTTCGGCGCCGATGCGGCGGGGGACGTGCGGCTCTTCGGGCGCGGCGGTTCGGACACCTCGGCGACGGCGGTCGGGGCGGCGCTCGGAGCCGAGCGGGTCGAGATCTGGACCGACGTCGACGGGATTTCGTCCGCCGACCCGCGGGTCGATCCGTCGGCGGAACAGCTGCCCCGGCTGTCGTACGACGAGGCCGAGCGGTTAGCGCAGGCGGGGGCCAGGGTCCTGCACTGGAAGGCGGTCGGGCCGGCGCGCGACGCCGGCATCCCGATCCTGGTGCGCAACACTTTTCGGCCGCAGCTCGCGGGCACCTGGATCGGTCCCATGACGCGGGAGGCCGCACTCCCTCTGCTATGCTGATTTCGAGTCCCCATGAGCCCGCAGGTACGAGCCTTCACGGCGATCGCCGCCGCCGCCTTGCTGGGCGTCCTGCCAGCCACCGCTGCCGAGTTTCGCGGCCGGGTGGAGCTGCTCGAAAAAGGAAAGCCGTCAGCCGACAAGACGCTCGCCGTCGATGCCACGGTGGTGGTTTTCACCCCCAGCCGGCCGGTAACCGCACCGAAACCGGTAGTCGTCGACATGGTGACGGTGAAGAAGTCCTTTCAGCCGCGCATTCTGGTGGTGCCGGTCGGCTCGACGGTGCGCTTTCCCAACCAGGACCCGATTCTCCATAACGTCTTCTCGGTCTCCGGCCGGAACTCCTTCGACCTGGGGCTCCTCGGCAAGGGTGCGGGCAAGAGCGCGCTCTTTCGCGAAGTCGGGATCGTGCGGGTGTTCTGCAACGTCCACCACGGCATGTTCGGCTACATTTTCGTCGTGGCGTCGCCCTACTGGGCGCGCGTCGGCGCGGACGGAACCTTTCGCATCCCCGACGTTCCGGCCGGCGCCGGGAAGCTCACGGTCTGGAACGAGCGCAGCTCACCGACCACCCGCGACCTGACGCTTCCGCTGACGACGCCGTCTACGATCGGCATCGAGATCACGATGCCGCGCATCCCGCCGCACAAGAACAAACTTGGAAAGTCGTACTCTGGAGGGGGTTATGGCTGAGCGCCGCCGCGGGCTGTCGCTCGGGACACGCATCTTTCTGGTGACCGGACTCTTGCTGGTGCTGGCGCTGGGCGTGGCGATCATCGTCACCTCGTACCTCGGCAACCGCATCGGTCTGGCCGCCGCGACGGAGCGCATCCTGGCAAGCAATTCCGTGCAGTCCGTATCGCAGCAGGAGCGCTATCAGCAGCTTTCGCTCTTGACCCAGATCCTGACCGCCGACCCCGAGCTCAAGGCCTACCTCCTGCGAGCGATCGACGAGCGCGATCAACTGTCGCTCCTCGACCAGCTCGACGAGCGCCAGGCCGACCTGGGCTACGACTTCGCGCTGATGGTCGATCCGCAGGGGCGCCTGCTGGTGCGCACCGATCAGCCGGAGGCCCCGCCGGTCGATCTCTCGGATCGGCCGCTGGTGAAGAAGGTGCTGGTCGATTTCGAGGCCAGCGGCGTCTGGCAGGAGGGCAACCGGATCTATGAAGCGGTTGCGGTACCGCTCACCCTCAGCCAGAACGTCTTCGCCTACCTCGTCGTCGGCTTCGCGATCAACGACGTGCGGGCGCTCGAGGTCAAGCGGGTGACCGGCACGGAGGTCGCCTACCTGACCGGAACTTCGGCCGGTGTCGCCGTCGTCGCCTCGACGCTCGCCCCGGCCCAGCAGGACCGCCTGCTCGCGGCGCTCCGCAACCGTGGCGACCTGCTGTCGCGGGTGACCGAACGCGGCGAGGCCGTCGACCAGGTCGAGATCCCGCTCGAAGGGGGACGCTGGCTGGCGCTGCTCGCGCCGCTCAAGGATGCGACCGGCGCCTCCGCCGGCGCCTCGGTCGCGCTCGCCTCGCTCGACAGGGAGCTCGTCGGCTACAAGAAGATTCGCGACATTCTGCTCGGCCTGGGGCTCGGCACCATCGCCGCGGCACTGCTCATCTCGTATCTGGTCTCGCGGCGGGTGTTCAAGCCGGTGCGCCAGCTGGTGGAAGCCGCGACAGCCGCGCGGTCCGGTAACTACGAGGTGCCGATGCCCACCGGTGGACCGGGCGAGGTGGCCGACCTGGCGACCGCATTCAATACCCTGCTCGTCGACCTGCGGGAACGCAGGGACATGGCGGCCTACGTCTCGGCCCTGTCGCGCAGTCTTCCCGAACCGGTGGCGCGGGGCGAGGTGCCGGCGAAGGCCGAGCGGGCGCGCCTGACGCTCGTCGGCGTCGACCTGCGCCGCTTCGCGAGCCCGCGGCAGAGTGCCGATCCGGACGCGCTGATGCAGCGGTTGTCGCGCGACCTCAAGCGGATCCTCAATGCCGTGGAGGCCCACGGCGGAAATCTCGAAGCGGTGTTCGGGCATCGCGCGATCGCCAGCTTTTCGGGCGGGATGCAGTCGGATCGCGCGCTCGCCGCCGGCGCGGAGATCCTCGCCGCGGTCTCGACGCGCGAGAACTCCCTCGACGAGCCGCAACCGCCGGCGATCGCCATCACCTCGGGCGAAGCGGTCACCGGTGCGGTGAACTTCACCGACAACGCCGAGCGCACCGTGATCGGCCTGCCGCTGCAGCAGGTCGAGAGCCTGCTGCGCGAAGCCTCCGCCGGCGACATTCTGCTCGCGCCGACGGTGCATGCCGAGGTCGCCGAGGTGCTGTCGCGGACCGGCATCGAGCTCAGCCCGCAACGCGGGCTCCTGTCGACGCAGGCGATCTTCATCCTCGCCGGTGAAGAGGCGGCGCGAATCGCTGGACGGTCGATCTCGGCGGCGCCGACCGCCATGACCGACGTCGCCTCGGGCGAGAAGGTGTCGTTCGATACCCTGTCGGGCGTCGGTCCCGGCACGCTTCTCGGCTCGCGGTTCGAGATCCTCTCGACACTCGGCGCGGGCGGAATGGGCGTGGTCTTCAAGGCCCGCGATCGCGAGCTCGACGATCTCGTGGCGCTCAAGATGCTGAAGCGCGACGTCGCCGGCGACGCCGTGCTGGTGGAGCGACTGAAAAGCGAGCTCAAGCTGGCGCGCAAGATCACCCATCCCAACATCCTGCGCACCTTCGACTTCGGCGAGATCGACGGCAATCCGTTCATCTCGATGGAGTACGTGCGCGGGCTGACCCTGCGGGCGATGCTCGAGCGCTCGGGGCGGTTGCCCTACTCGGCCGGCTTGCGGCTCGCCCGCCAGCTCACCTCGGGCCTGGCGGCCGCGCACGCGCTGTCGATCATCCACCGCGACATCAAGCCGGAGAACATCATTCTCGATTCGCAGGGCAACGCGAAGCTGATGGACTTCGGCCTCGCGCGGCCGGTGACCCGGTTGACGCCGGGGCAGACCCAGGCCGGCTTCATCGTCGGTACGCCGCACTACCTCGCCCCCGAACAGCTCGAGGGCAAGGAGCCCGACCAGCGCGCCGACGTCTACGCCTGCGGCGTGGTGCTCTACGAGGTCTTCACCGGCCGGCTGCCGTTCGGCGGCGAGAACCTCATGGAGATCATCACCAAGCACCTGCGCGAGGCTCCGGCAGCGCCGCACGAGTACTGGCCGGAGATTCCGCCGGCACTCGAGCAGCTGCTGCTGCGCTGCCTCGAGAAGAGTCCGGCGGCGCGCTACGCCGATGCCGCCGCGCTGGTCGCCGAGTTCGACAAGCTGACGGCCTGATCTCCGGCGCACCTCTCGCCGGAGCGGCCCCGGGTCGGACCAGGATCAGTGGATCGCGCGCAGGAAAGCTCAGCGCGCCGGGTTTCAGAGAACAAGTCCGGCAGCTGGCGGACTTTAGAGAACCAATGGCGGCGAAGATTCCTCAAGCAGAAGAGGTGGACGCGGACTGGGGCCTGCTGGCGCGGGCCGCCGGCGGGGACGAGGACGCCTTCTCGCGGCTCGTCGAGCACCACCAGGATCGCCTCGTGGGCCTGTGCGGCCGCTGGATCGGCGACCGTGAGGAGGGCCGCGACGCGGCACAGGAGGTCTTTCTCCAGGCCTTCCGCCACGCCGCGAAAGTCGAGCCGCGCGGGCGTTTTTTCACCTGGCTCTATCGCATCGCCATCAACCACTGCATGAACCGGCTGCGGCGACGGAAGATCGTGCGCTTCTTCTCCCTGGAGGGCCGGGGGGGCGGGCGCGAGGGTTCTGAAGCGGCGGGGGCAGGCGCCTTCGATCCGGCCGACCGGGCGCCCGACGCCGAGGCCGCGCTACTCGCGCGCGAGCGCTGGGAGAGGACCCGGGCGCTCCTCGACCGGTTGCCGCTGAATCAGCGTGTCGTCGTGGTGCTGGCCAAGTTCGAAGGGCTCTCCGGGCGAGAGATCGCCGAGATCCTGGGGATCACCGAAGGGGCGGTGGAGAGCCGCCTGGTCCGGGCCATGCGGCGGCTCGCACCGCAGGAGGAAGGCAGGCGGCGGGTTCCAGTGAGGGAAGGGGGAGTCGGATGAATCGCCGAAGTGAAGAGGACGCGGCAGCGCGCTGGGTTCGCTCTGCACTCGATGGAGGCGCTGCGGAGGCTGAAGGCCCGGAGAGCTGGCGCGCGGTCTGGGCAGCGCTCGAGCTGCCCGTGGCTCCGGACGCCACGGCCGCCCCAGCCGGGTTCGCCCGCCGGGTGGCCCAGGCGTGGGCGGCGGAGCGGGCGGAAGCTTCGGCGCCGATCCTCGGCCCGCCCTGGATGCGAGCCGCCGCGGCTGCCGCCCTGCTCGCCGGCATCGCGCTGGGCACGACGCTCTCGAACGCCGGCGATTCCGACGATTCTTCCGATTCCGCGTCGGAATCCTGGGCGGCAGTCTCGCTGTCGGAGGAGTATCTCCAGGCGCTCGCGACCGCCGAGGTGGTACTCGAGGACGACGCCGGGAGCGAGGTAGCTGCGCCGTGAGGCGGAACTGGATTTTTCTGGCGCTCCTGCTGTCGGTGGGAGTGAACTGCGGCCTCCTCGGCATGGGGATCGCTCGTCATCGGATGCGGGCCGCGGAGCCGCGCGACGATCGTCCGGGTATCCGCGACGGGCGCGACGTTCGCGACGGGCGCGACGTGCGCGACGGATCTCGTCTCGCCGATCGACTCGAGCTCACAGGCGAGGAGCGCGAGAGTTTCCTCCGGCTGCAGCGCGAGTTGGGCGACCGGGTGCGCGACGGCCGGCGACAGATCGACGAGGCGCGGCGCGAGCTCCGGCAAGAGCTCACGTCGCCCGCTCCCGATGCCGCCCGCATCGAGCAGCTGCTGCTTGTGATTCATCGCGAACAGGACGCCCTGGACCGGGCCCTGGTAGCGAATGTCCTGGCGACTCGCGAGCTCCTCGACAGTCCGGCCGAGCGCGAGTATCTGCTCTTCGTCGAACGGTTCGGAGGTGCGGTCGCCGGAGCCCGTTCCACGGGGCGGCTGCGCGGCGGGCCGCGCCCTCGACTCGGCGAGCGCTAGCGAACGGGGGGCGTGATAATTTCGCGCCGATGATTCGCGTGATGATTTTTGGCGCCGCCGGCGAAGGCTCCGCCGCATCTTCCGACACCACCGTGCGCTGCGGCGGAACCGAGCTCTTGAAGGAGGCGCTCGATCCTTCCGTCGCTGCCTGGATCGACTTCGAGGGTGAGTCCGAAGCCGCCGACGAGCTCCTCCGCGAGCAGGGGTTCCATCCGCTCGCCATCGAAGATACCTTCACCCTGCAGCATCAGCCGCGGGTCGAGGAGTACGCCGACCATCTCTTCGTGATCGTCCGCGGCATCGACTTCAACTCCGACAAGGCGGTCGATGAGCTGCAAACCCTGAAGCTGGCGGCTTTCATCCGCGCCAATCTCCTGATCACCGTACACCGCGCGGCACTCCGCAGCGTGCTTACGGTGCGGAGCCGCGTCGAGGAGAGTGGGCGAAGCCTTCCCGGCGGAGTCGCGCAGCTGCTGTGGAGCATCTGCGACGAGATGATCGATCTCTACTTCCCGATCGTCGACGACATCGGAGTGCGGATCGAGACCCTTGAGCAGGAGGTGCTGAACGACGCCCAGCACGCCCACCTTCAGCTCATTCTCGACCTGCGCCGGAAGCTCGGCGCCCTGCGCCGCACGATGCTGCCGCACCGCTCCGTTTTCGGGCACCTGTCGAACTCGCGCGACGCCCTGTTCGACGCCACCGCGTCGCTCAACTTCCGCGACACGCTCGAGAACGTCCTGCGCCTCACCGACGCGGCCGATCAGCTGCGCGATCAGCTGTCGAACGTCAAGGACACCTATCTGTCGGTCGTCTCCCAGCGCACCAACGAAATCATGAAGGTGCTCACCCTGTTTTCGGCGATCATGCTGCCACTCACCTTCATCGCCGGCGTCTACGGGATGAACTTCGACAACATGCCCGAGCTCCAGAGCCGCTACGGCTACTTTGCCGTGCTGGGCCTCATGGCCGTCGTCGCCGTCGGCATGGTGCGCTGGTTCCGCCGCCGCAAGTGG
>JAYTAM010000257.1:0-7327 GCA_043737505.1 Thermoanaerobaculia bacterium | reverse complement strand
GCGCCGTTCGTGGCCGAGTTCGATCTCAACGGCCGGTTTCTGCGAGAGTTGCCACTGCCGGACCGCTACCGGCCGCGAGTCGGCCAGTCCGTCGGGGTGCGTGACAACCTCGGATTCGAGGCCCTGAGTCTGACGCCGGACGGGCGCTTTCTCTTCTCAGGCGCCGAGAACGGCCTGGCCCAGGAGAGCCCCGCGACGGCTCCGGGGGTGTCGAGCCGGACGCGCCTGCTGCGCTGGGATCTCGAGGCCGGCGGCCATCCAGAGGAGCTGTTCTACGTCGTCGAGGCGGTCAGCCGGACGCCGCCCGAGCCCGTCGACGTGATGATGAACGGTCTGGTGGAGATGATCGCCCTCGACCGGGAGCATCTGTTGACTCTGGAGCGCCAATGGGTGCCGGGGGTGGGACTCGAGATCAAGCTCTTCGCAGTCGCGCTCGCCGAGGCTCGAAACGCAGCACAGATCGATCCGCCGCAGTCGGACGCGCTCTCTCCTGCGCAGAAGACCCTGCTGCTCGACTTCGCCGATCTCGGACTGCCGCTCGACAACTTCGAAGGCATGGCGTTCGGTCCAGCGCTCGCCGACGGCCGGCGGACTCTCTACCTCGTCAGCGATGACAACTTCAATCCCGACCTCCAGAAGAGCTACGTCCTTGCCTTTGCGGCGGGGTTCGAAGCGCTCTCGATCGGTGCGCTGCAGGGAGGCGGTCACCGCTCGCCGGTCGCCGACCGCTGGGTCGCGGCGGTGGAGGGGGTGGTGACGGCCATCGAAGACAGCCCGCGCTCCAAGGGCTTCTGGCTGGAGAGCACGGCAGCCGACGGCGACCCGGCGACTTCCGAGGGGATCTATGTCGCCTGGGAGGGAGCGATCACGCTTCACCCGGGCGACCGGGTGCGAGTCGGGGGGCGGATCGAGGAGGTGGCGGTGCCGGCGAATGCCCTGCCGGTGACGACGCTCCGGCTCGTCGCTCTGGAGCCGCTCGAGCCGCTGGGGGCGGACGGCCGAGCGCTGCCGGCGCCAGCGCGCCTCGTCGCGTCGCGCCGGATCCCGACTCAGGTCGATGACGACGGGCTGACGGCGTTCGAGCCTGCGTCCGACGCGATCGACTTCTGGGAGAGTCTGGAAGGGATGCGGGTGGAAGTTCCACCGGGCACCGTGGTCGGACCGACGCGCTCGTTCGGCGATGTTGTCCTCCTCGCCGACGGCGCCGACACGGCCGGCGCGCTGCGCACGCCGGCCGGCGGTATCCGCCAGCCGGAGGGGGGCAGGCTCTTCGAACGCATCTTCCTGAGCCGGCGGATCGCCGGCCAGATGCCCGATTTCGAGCTCGGCGACCGGATCGACTCGCCGCTCACCGGCATCGTCGACTACGGCTACTCGAACTACCGCGTGCAGCTGCTGCAGCCGCCGGCGGCGCCCGCAGCGTCTTCAGGCGCGGCCGCAAGCTCCTCCTGCAGCGAGCGCACGGCGCTCCCCCGGAAGTCCGGGACCCTCACCATCGCCACCTTCAACGTCGAGAATTTCTCGCTGGCCAACGCCGGCGAACGGATGAGCCAAGTCGCCAGAAGTATCGCCTTCGGACTCGATTCGCCGGCGATCGTCGGTCTCGAGGAGGTTCAGGACGACAGCGGCCCAGCCGACGACGGTGTGGTCACCGCGCGCGCGACGCTCGACGCCCTTGTCGAAGCGATCGTCGCCGCGGGCGGACCGCGCTACTCCCCACTCGCGATCGATCCCGAGAACAATCGCGACGGCGGTCAGCCCGGCGGCAACATCCGGGTCGCCCTGCTGTTCGATCCGGCGCGAGTCGAGCACTACCGGCGGGGCGAGGCCCGGCCGCTCGACGCGGTCGAGATCGTCGGCCGCGGCCGGACGATGGGTCTGTCGCTCTCGCCGGCCCGGTTGGCGCCGGGCTCGAGCGCCTTCGACCTGCGCACCGACGAGGGGGTCCGCAAGTCGCTCGTGGCCGAGTTTCGCGCCGGCGGGCAGCCGCTGTTCGTGATCGTCAACCATTGGACCTCGAAGTGGGACGACGACCGCACCTTCGGTGTCCGTCAGCCGCCGCATGCGCCGACCGCCGCCAAGCGCCTGGCGCAGGCGAAAGTGGTGCGCGGCTTCGTCGACCGGCTCCTCGCCGCTGAGCCTTCGGCCCGGGTCGTGGTGCTCGGCGATCTGAACGAGTCCGAGACCAGTCCGGGGGTCGCCGCGCTCGGCGCACCGCCGCTGGCCAATCTGGTCGCCGGAGTCTCCCCGTCCGACCGCTACAGCTTCAACTTCGAAGGCGCCGGCGAGATCATCGACCACATCGTGGTGAGCCCGGCGCTCGCCCACGGGGCGGAGGTGGACGTCGTTCACCTGAACACCCACTGCCCGGACTCTCTGCGCGTCAGCGACCACGACGCGGTCGTCGCCCGGCTGGTGCTTCGCTGACCTGGCTGCTCCACAGATAGACCCGGGTTCGCCGGCTGGTATTCTCGGCCGCTCATGAACGCCCCGGAGAGTTCGACACCCGCTCGCGGCCGCCGCCTGCCGCTGCACACCCGGATGCTGATCGGTTTCGCGATCGGCATCGTCGCCGGCCTCGTCGCGCATCGCTATTTCGCCGGCGATCCGCGGCTGGTGTGGTTTCTCTCGCATGTCTCTCAACCGGTGGGAAAGGTCTTCCTGCGGCTGCTCTTCATGCTGGTGGTGCCGCTCATCTTCTCCGCCCTCGTGCTCGGCATCACCGGCCTGGGGGACTTGAAGAGTCTCGGCCGGATCGGGCTGAAAACGCTCGCCTACACCGTCGTCGTATCGTCGATCGCCGTCCTGATCGGGCTGGTGCTGGTCAACGTCCTCAAGCCCGGAGAGGGCCTCTCCGACGACACGCGGGCGCGCTTGATGGCCGGCGCCGCCGAGCGCTCGGCGGTTCTCGCCAAGGCGCAGGCGCCGAAGTCGGGGATCGATCTGGTGACCGACATCGTGCCGGCGAATCCGCTCAAGGCGGCGGTCGAAGGCGACCTCCTGGCCTGGATGTTCTTCGCCCTGCTGTTCGGCATCGGACTGTCGCTCACCCGTACCGAGGCCGCCCGGCGCCTCGAAGAGATGATCGCCGGGCTCTACGACGTCACCATGAGGCTCATCGCCATCGTCATCGGGCTGGCGCCGATCGGCGTCGCAGCCCTGCTGTTCTCGATCACCGCCGACCTGGGGCTCGAGATCGTCGTGCAGCTCGCGCGCTACGTCGGCGTTGTCGTGCTGGCTCTCGCCCTGCATCAGTTCGTCGTCTACTCGGCGGCAGTGAAACTCCTCGGGGGAATGAGCCCACGCTTCTTCTTCGCCGGCATCCAGGAGGCGATGATCACCGCTTTCTCGACCGCCTCCTCGAATGCGACGCTGCCGACCGCCTTGCGTGTCGCCGAAGAGAAGCTGCACCTGCCGTCGCACGTCAGCCGATTCGTCCTCACCCTGGGCTCGACCGCCAACCAGAACGGGACGGCGCTCTTCGAAGGGGTGACGGTGCTCTTTCTGGCGCAGTTCTACGGTGTGCACCTCGCTCTCTCGCAACAGGTGGTGGTGCTCTTCATCTGCATCCTCGGCGGGATCGGCACGGCAGGAGTGCCGGCCGGTTCGATCCCGGTGGTGGCGATGATCCTCGGCCAGGTGAGCGTGCCGGTCGAAGGCATCGGCATCATTCTCGGAGTCGATCGCTTTCTCGACATGTGCCGCACGACGCTCAACGTCTCGGGCGATCTCGCCGCGGCGGTCGTCGTTTCGCGGGGAGAAGCGAAACCGCCGCCGCCGCCTTCGGCGATCGAAGAGACGCATTAGTCCGCGAGAGCGGTTCCAGAGCGCGTGGAAAATGTCACCGCGCTGGGACTGACTTGGATACCGCTGCTGACGTAGCCTGCCGGCGGCATGTCGATCCACCTCGATCAGCTCACCAAGCGCTACGAAGGGCGGGCGGTGGTCTCCAACGTCTCGCTCGAAGTGGCGAGCGGCGAGTTCTGCGTTCTCCTGGGACCTTCAGGCAGCGGCAAGAGCACGATCCTTCGACTCGTCGCCGGCCTCGCGCCGTGCGACAGCGGGCGGATCCTGCTCGACGGCCAGGACCTGGCGCCGGTTCCGGCAAGAGCGCGCGGCCTCGGCTTCGTGTTCCAGAACTACGCCCTGTTTCGCCATCAGACGGTGGCCGAGAACGTCGAGTTCGCGCTGCGGGTCCGCGGGGTACCTGCCGCATCGCGACGGTCGCGGCGGGATGAGCTGCTGGAGCTCGTCGGTCTTTCCGGTCTGGGCCAGCGGCTGCCGACGCAGCTCTCCGGCGGCCAGCAGCAGCGCGTCGCCCTGGCGCGTGCTCTGGCGCATCGACCCAGGGTGCTGCTCCTCGACGAACCGTTCGGGGCGCTCGACGCGCGCATTCGCATCGAGCTCCGGCGCTCGCTGTCGCGGATTCAGCGCGAGCTCGCGGTGACGACGCTCTTCGTCACCCATGACCAGGAGGAGGCGTTCGAGCTCGCCGATCGCCTGGCGGTGATGTCGCAGGGGCGACTGGTCGAGGATGGGCCGCCGCGCGAGCTCTATCTGCGCCCGCAGACCGAGTTCGCCGCCACCTTCCTGGGCGGCGCCAATCTCCTGGTCGGCAGGAGCGACGAGCACGGGATTCGCTTCGGCGACGTCGAAGTACCTCTGAAGGGAGGCATGGCGGCCGAGGGAGAGGACCGGCGCGTCCAACTCCTGGTGCGGCCCGAGGACGTCGAAGTCACCGCTCCCGGCGGGGAGCTCGCCTCGACGCTCCTGGGCGAGGGTCTGGTGGAAGAGGTCTCGTTCGTCGGCGCGCAGGAGCGTCTGCGGCTGAAGCTCCCGACGCCGCCTGGAGTGCGGGTGATCCATCCTCCGCGCCGCTTCGGCGATCCGGATCTGCCGATCGAGGCGGTGCGCTCCCAGCACGATGCGCGGCGCCTCCGGCTCGCTCCCGGCGACCCCGTGCGGGTCGGCATCCGGCGGTTTCACGTGCTGCTGCACCCCGGCCTGTCGCTGCTTCTCGCCGAATCGGACGGTGCGACAGGGGAGGCGGCGGTCCACGCTGCGACGGAGATCGCGCGCCTCGCGCAGGCGCGCCTGCAACGCACGAGCCTCGAGGCGACGCTCGCCGGGCGCGGCCCGGACGGAGGAGTCGAGCATCCCGATCTGCTGATTGCCGGTACGCGCTCCGGAGCGGTCGCCGGAAGCTCCGAGCGGCTGCTCGCGGCAAGCTCGGCCAGCCTGCTCCTGGTGCGCGGTGCGACGCCGATGCCGCCATCGCGTTTTCTGATCGCGGTCGCGGTCGGCGAGCCGGGAAAGGAGGATGTCGCGTTCGCCGGGCGCCTGGCGCGCCACCTCGGTGCCGGGGCGACTGTGCTCTCCGTCCTCTCTCCTGACGCCGCCGCCAGTGAACTGCGTGCGGCGGAGCGCTTCCTCGCCGCTTGTGTGCGGACTCTCGCTGCGCTCGGTGTTCCGGCAGTACCCGAAGTGCTCCGCGGCGAGCCCGGGGCGATGCTCGCGACGCGCGTCGCGCAGTCGCACGATCTGCTCGTGCTCGGTGCGCCGCCCGCCGATGACGAAGGACGCTTCGCCTGGAGCCGTCCGATGCGGGCGCTTCTCGACGCCGGCGGAATCGAGCCGGTCCTGGTCGTGCGCGCCGCCCGCGGGCAGGGCCTCGAGCCCGCGGGCGACGTCGAATGAGAGCTCAGCCGCCCGACTTCGTTTCCAGCCGATTCTCATCCGGATTTCAACCACGGAGGAAGCTCGTGCCGAATCTTGCGCAGCTCCGCAGTCTGATCCTGATCTTCCTGGGCGCTCTCTGCTTCCTGCCCGCTGCCGCCCGCGCGGCGGAGAAGCCCGTGACGTTGCTGAACGTGTCCTACGACCCGACGCGCGAGCTCTATCAGGAGGTGAACGCCGCCTTCGCGGCGCGGTGGAAGAGTCGTACCGGCCAGGAGGTCACCATTCAGCAGTCGCACGGCGGTTCGGGCAAGCAGGCGCGCTCGGTGATCGACGGACTCGAAGCTGACGTCGTGACTCTGGCGCTCGCCTACGACATCGACGCGATTGCCAAAGCGGGCCTGCTGTCGCCCACCTGGCAGGCGCGCCTGCCCTACAACAGCTCGCCTTATACCTCGACGATCGTGCTGCTCGTGCGCAAGGGAAACCCCAAGGCGATCCGCGACTGGGCGGATCTCGCCCGGCCCGGGGTCTCGGTCATCACACCCAATCCCAAGACCTCCGGCGGGGCGCGCTGGAACTACCTGGCGGCCTGGGGCGCGGCGCACAAGCGAGGCGGCGACGACTCCCAGGCGCGCGATCTCCTGGGCAAGCTCTTCCGCAACGTGCCAGTGCTCGATACCGGTGCGCGGGGTTCGACCGTGACCTTCGTCGAGCGCGGCATCGGCGACGTGCTCGTCGCCTGGGAGAACGAGGCGCTGCTCGCGCTCAAGGAGTTCGGGGCCGACCGGTTCGAGATCGTCGCGCCTCCGGTCTCGATTCTCGCCGAGCCGCCGGTGGCGATCGTCGACAAGGTCGTCGACCGACGCGGTACGCGCAAGGTCGCGCAGGCCTACCTCGACTTTCTCTACTCGCCCGAGGGTCAGGTGATCGCGGCGCGGAACTTCTACCGGCCGCGCGACGAGGCGGCGCTCGTCGCTGCCAAAGTGAGCTTTCCAGCGGTCGATCTATTCACCATCGACGGGCTCTTCGGTGGCTGGAAGGCGGCGCAGGAAAAGCACTTCGCGGAGAGCGGCGAGTTCGACCGGCTGCCCAGGTGAGCGCTGGGTGAGGCCGCTTTGAACGGAAGATTCCACGCGTGAGCGCCCGGCGCGATCACGGTCCGTTGCCCGGCTTCGGTCTGGCGGGCGGGACGACGCTGCTCTATCTCGGGCTGCTCGTCCTGCTGCCGCTGGCCGCTCTGGCGATGAAGGCGGCGGAGTTGTCGTGGAGCGACTTCGTTCGTCTGGTGGGCTCGGAGCGGGCGCTCGCCTCCTATCGACTGACCTTCGGCGCGGCCGCCGGCGCGGCCTGCGTGAATCTCGTCTTCGGCAGCATCGCCGCCTGGGTCCTCGAACGCTATCGGTTTCCGGGCCGCAGACTGATCGATGCGCTCATCGACCTGCCGTTTGCGCTGCCGACCGCCGTCGCGGGCATCGCGCTCGCCGCGGCCTACGCCCCCAACGGCTGGCTGGGCAGCCGGCTCGAACCGCTCGGATTGAAGGTCGCCTACACGCCGCTGGGCGTCGGTGTCGCGCTCACCTTCATCGGTCTGCCGTTCGTCGTCCGCACGCTGCAGCCGGTGTTGCGTGACCTCGAACCGGCGCTCGAG
>JAYTAM010000256.1:0-3218 GCA_043737505.1 Thermoanaerobaculia bacterium | reverse complement strand
ACGGCACCGCGGCTGACCCGCGCATCGTGCTCATCGGGGTCGAGATTCACTCGGCCGTCTTCCTCGAGGTGGACAAGCCGAAGCCGGTGGTGCTGTTCGAGCTCGTCAAGGGCATGGTCACCGGCGAACCGGTCGAGCTGGGAAAGATGCACTACGTGGAGCCACCGGGCTGAGCGCGGCCGCAAATTGCGCTGGAGAGGCCCGCGAGAGGAATACCGGGCCCTCTCCGCGCGGTTGTTCCAGCTGAGAGTCTCGCCTGTCTCTCCTGACGGGACGTACGACGCTCCGTCCCCGCCCTGTTTGCACCGCCGCCACACGAGCGCAAGTGGTATTTCAGATGCGTAGGTGTCCCAGGTCCGGGGCAGAAGGCAGGATCATGGTCGTAACCGAGCTTAGAAAGCTCCTTTCGCGCACCAGAGCGCGATGTCTCTTCTCCGCATCCAGCGCTCTGCTGCTTGGAGCCCTGGTCGCTCCGCAGGCAGCGCTGGCACAGTGGAATACCCAGAGTCCCCTGCCGACCCATCTGTCCGTGCGAGGTGTTTCGGCGCCAACGCCGGCGCGCGTTTTTCTCGCCACCGACGACAACTCCTTCGACTCGAGCGGAGCACTGTTCGAATCCGCGGATGGCGGCGGGACGTGGACCCAACGGAACGTGCCGTTCGACCTCTCGAACGCCTTCCACGGCGTGCAGTTTCTCGACGCTCAGAACGGCTGGGCGTGGGGCAACGCAAACTACCGCACCCTCGACGGTGGCGCCACCTGGGTGCAACTGCCGTTCCTGGGCTCGACCTACTTCATGCACTTCTGGCGCCCCGACTTCGGCCTCGCGACCGGCAACTTCGGCGCCAAAATCAGCCGCGACGGCGGTGTCAGCTGGGATCTCTCGCCCGCGGAGATGCGTGACTTCGCCTTCGCCGACGCTACGACCGGCCTCGGCGGCGCCGCATCGGGGCTCTACCGCACCACCGATGGCGGAGCGACGTTCGTTCCCGTCCACGCCGGCGCGGCGCAAGCGGTCGCCTTTCTCTCTTCGACCGTCGCCCTCGCAATCGTCGACGCGACCTTCCTGCGCTCGATCGACGGCGGGGCGACCTGGATCGCTGTCGGCGCGAGCGACGGACGCAGCGAGCTCGTCGCGGTCTCACCGACGGTCGCTCTGGCGTGGGGTCGGGCCGGCTCCTTCCCTGACTACGACGATCGCGTCCTGCGTAGCGCTGACGGCGGCGCGACGTGGACAGACCTCGGCGAAGTGCTCGATCCGGGCTCGAACTCGGGCCGGCTGAGCTTCGCGCTGCCGGCGGAGGGGGTTGTCGTCGTCTCCGACGGGGCGGGAAATATCCATCGCTCCGCCGACGCGGGCCTGACCTGGTCGCGCGCCTTCAGCTCGCCCGGCCCCTATCCGGACTACCTCAGCAGCAATACGCTCGCCTTCGCCGACGCCCAGACCGGTTACTTCGGCGCCGGCGCCGGCTTCGTCGTCAAGACGGTCGACGGCGGGCAGAGCTGGAATCAGGTTTCGAGCGGCATCGGGAACAGCCTCCTGGCGATGGACCGTTTCCCCAACGGCGACCTGATCGCCGTCGGTGCAGCGGGCCGGGTTCTGACGAGCGTCGGCGGACTGGCGCCTTGGATCGTTCGCGCCACGCTCGGCGCGACGGATCTCGAGGCGGTTCAGGTTCTGGGCTCGGCAGGCGCTGTCGCCGTCGATCAGTCCGGGCGCATCTACCGCACCGCCGACGCCGGCGCTACGTGGGCCGCGGCGACCTCCGTTCCGTCCGGCCTCAACTCGGCGGCCGACGTATCGTTCCTGACCGCCAGCAACGGCTGGGTCGTCGGTCAGGGCTTCAACGGCGCGGCGCTCTTTCACACTGTCGACGGCGGCGCGACCTGGGCTCCGGTACCGGACTTCCAGGGCACCTACGCGGCGGTCGATTTCGCCGGCGCGAGCGGCTGGGCCGCCGCCGTTTACGGCACGGTCTATCGCACCACCGACGGCGGAGGCAGCTGGACCGAGGGGAACCTGCCGGGCTCTGCACTCACCATCCTCGATCTCGATTTCTGGAACGCTACGGTCGGCTATGCGGTCGGCGGTTCAGGCTACGCGGCGCGCAGCGGCGACGGCGGGATCAGCTGGCAGATGCTGCCGACGCCCAGCACCACCGACCGGATCACCGACATCGAGCTCATCGGTGCGGACGAGCTCTGGGTATCGACCGCCGCCGGCATCGCGATGTACTCGGCGACTGGCGGCCAGAGCTGGGCGGTGATGGATGCCGGAGAACCCGAGCTGGGCTCCTTCTCGGCGCTCGCCGCGAGCCCCGCCGGAGATGCCTGGATCGCGGGCTGGGGGGGCCTCATCCGCCACTTCGCCGGACCGCCCACGACGCCGGTCAATTGGCCCCCGGTCGCCTCCTTCAGCTTCCAGACGACGGGACTGTCGGTGAGCTTCACCGACACCAGCAGCGACAGCGACGGCACGATCGTCGCCTGGCAGTGGAGCTTCGGCGACGGCGCCACTTCGAACGCGCAGAATCCGACGCACCTCTTTCCGGCCGACGATACGTACATTGTGACCCTGACGGTGACCGACGACGACGGGGATAGCGATATCGGAGGCCGCGCCATCGTGGTCCAGACGGGCCCGGGGGGCACGTTCGGCGAGTTCACCGAGGTCACACCGCTCGATCCGCTTTTCGTGACGCCGCAGGACGAGGATTTCTGGGTGGCCACCACCGCCCCGGCCGACTACGACGGCGATGGCGATCTCGACATCGCCGTGCTCGGCTTTTACGTCGTCTACAACGAGAGCGTCGTGCACCGGCTCGTGCTGGTGCGCAACGACGGTCCGACGAGCGCGACGGAGTGGGACTTCTCCTACATCGACGTGCCGTTGGGCGAGCTCACCTCGGGAGCCTCGGATCTCGCCTGGGGCGACGTGGACGGCGACGGCGATCCCGATCTCGCGGTCGGGAGCGACGGTCAGACGGTCCTTTACCGCAACGACGCCGGCACACTTGTGGCAAGCGACACGGTTCTGCCCGGCTACTGGGAAGACAACGGCCAGGCCGACTTCGATCTGCGTTCGATCAGCTGGGCCGACTACGACAACGACGGCGACCTCGATCTCTTGCTGCCGTCGGTCTGGGACGAGGAGACCTTCGAGTCCCGCACCGCGCTGATGCGCAACGACGGTCGCAACGGGTCGGGCTTCCTGTTCA
>JAYTAM010000255.1:0-33613 GCA_043737505.1 Thermoanaerobaculia bacterium | reverse complement strand
CACGGCAGCGCCCGGCGAAACGGCGGCGGCACAATGACGAAGCCCGAGTCCAGAATGCGCCAGCACCGGCGACGCGCTGTATTCCTGCTCCCCAGCGCGTTCACCATCGGCAATATCTTCTTCGGCTTCTTCGCGGTCATCCTCGCGCTTCGGGGCCGCTTCTTCTGGGCGGCCGCCTGCATCCTGATCGCCGCCGTCATCGACAACCTCGACGGCCGGATCGCCCGGATGACCGGAACCGAGAGCGACTTCGGCCGCGAGTTCGACTCGCTCGCCGACGTGATGACCTTCGGAGCGACACCCGGCCTCGTCGCCTATCTCTGGGGGCTTTCGGCCTTCGGCCGCCTGGGCTGGTTGGTGCCGCTCTACTTCGTGGTCTGCACCGCCACGCGGCTGGCGCGTTTCAACGTCCAGACGGTGCGCGCCGACAAGCGCTTCTTCGTCGGGCTTCCCTGTCCGGCCGCTGCCGGCGGCATCGCCTGTATTCTCCTCGCAGCGCCTCTCGTCGACGGCCGCCGGTGGCTCCTCGTCGGCATGATGGCCGCCCTGCTCGTGCTCGGTACTCTCATGGTGTCGACCTTCCGCTACTCGAGCTTCAAGTCGCTCGACTTCCGGCGCCCGCACAGCTACCGCGTGGCCCTGCCGCTCGCGGCGATGATTCTCCTCCTCGCCTTCTATCCGGAGGCCTTCCTGCCGGTCATGGCGAGCGCCTATGCCCTCTCCGGCCCGGTGCTCTGGCTGCTGAATCGGGCGGGAGTCGGACGCTCGAGCGCGCCGCCGCCACCGGCAGCCCCGGCGAGCCCGGCGTGAGCCGAATCGCGGTCGTGCACTCCGTCTCCCTGCTGGGCAAGGAGGTCGCGGAGCGGCTGTCGCGGCGCCCCGACCTGTGCTCGGACCTGCGGCTCCTGGCGCTCGACGAGGGGATGGTCGGAACCCTCACCGAAGGACTGGATGGCGCCGACTTCGTCGGCCGGGTCGAAGAGGACTGCTTCGACGGCATGGACCTCACCATCCTGTGCGGCGAGATCGAGCTCGACCGACAGGCGATCGCGCTCCTGCCTCCGGGCGGGCGCGCCATCGTCGCCTCCCACGGCGCGACCACCGCAGACGGCTTTCCCGCCGTCGGCGTCGTCGAAGAGTTCTCCTGGCTCGGCCAGGACCGTCTGCTCGCCCCCTCACCGGCCGCCGTCGGCTTGATCCGGCTGCTCGCGCCGCTGCGGGCCCTGGGTCTTCGCCGCGCCGTCGCGACCGCCGTCCTGCCGGCCTCGGAGCTCGGCGCGCCGGGCATCGACACCCTGTTCGAAGAGAGCCGCGCCCTGCTGGCGCTGGCCAAGCCGGCGAAACCGGTGGTTTTTGTCAGCCAGATCGCCTTCAACATCCTGCCCGCCGCCTTCTCCGGCGAAGAGATCGCCCGCCAGGCCGAGGCGGCTCTCGGGCTCTCCGGCGTCGTTGCGGTCCAGACCGCCCAGGCGGGGATCTTCCATGCCGTCACGTTGAGTCTCTTCGTCGAGCTCGAGCGCGCCAGCGATCCAACGGCGGTCCGCAAGCTCCTGGGACGCTCCGCTGCGGGGACGCTCGCCAAGCGCCCGGCGGCGCTCGGACCGGTACAGGCTGCCGGCGAGGAGGAGCTCCTGGTCGGCGACGTCCAGGCGGCCGGCAAGAACGCCTTCTGGATCTGGGCGACGATCGACAACCTGACCGTCGGCGGCGCCGGCAACGTCGTCGACCTCGCCGACAAGCTCCTGCGCCCGGGCGCGACCTCCTGATCTGCGTCCCGCGCCGGAGGGAACTGTCCGGGAAATGAACCGCTGTCGCCGGTTGTTATAGTCGCAGCCCCGAGATCGGCGGCACCGCCGGGACCGGCGTCCAGAAGGTAACTCACCGCGTATCTCCCTCTGAAAGGAGCTCTTCGGTCGCATGGCCAACGCAGCGCCGTCTCCAGAAAGTCATTTTCGCGTCGCCATCCTCGGTTCGGGCCCGGCGGGGCTCACCGCGGCGCTCTACGCCGCTCGCGCCGGCCTTGCTCCGGCCGTCTTCGAAGGCAACCAGCCCGGCGGCCAGCTCACCATCACCACCGAGGTCGAGAACTACCCCGGCTTCCTCCACGGTATCCAGGGACCGGAGCTCATCGACCAGATGCGCGAACAGGCGCGGCGGTTCGGTGCGCAGGTCAAGTTCGAGATGGTCTCGCAGATCGACCTCTCCCAGCGCCCCTTTCGCTTTCAGACCGACGACAAGAGCTACTCCGCCGATGCCGTCATTCTCTCGACCGGCGCCTCCGCCAAGCTCCTCGGCCTGCCGTCGGAGAGCGAGCTCATGGGCTACGGCGTCTCGGCTTGCGCGACCTGCGACGGCTTCTTCTTCAAGGGCAAAGAGGTCGCAGTCATCGGCGGTGGCGACACGGCGCTCGAGGAGGCGATCTATCTCACCCGCTTCGCCTCCAGGGTCACCGTGGTCCATCGCCGGCGTGAGCTCCGGGCCTCGAAAATCATGCAGGATCGGGCGACGGCGAACCCGAAGATCGAGTGGATCTGGGACACCGAGGTGACCGAGATCCTCGGCAGCCGCGACGCCGGAGTGAGCGGGCTGAAGCTGCGCCATCGCCTGACCGGCGACGAGTCGGTCTTCGCGACCCAGGGTCTGTTCGTCGCCATCGGTCACCAGCCGAACACCCAGTTCCTCGCCGGTCAACTGGCGACGAACGCGGCAGACTACCTCCTTGTCGAGGAGCCAACGACACGCACGGCAGTCCCTGGTGTCTTCGCCTGCGGCGACGTCACCGATCCGATCTACCGCCAGGCGGTGACCGCGGCCGGCAGCGGCTGCAAGGCCGCCATCGACGCCGAACGCTGGCTGGAGGCACAGCACGGATGACCCAGACTCCCAGGACCCTCGGTGAGCTCCGACGCACCGGCTACCGTTCGCGCACCGTGCGCGCGGAGATCCGCGCCAACCTGCGGCGGAAGCTGGCGGCGAAACAGGAGCTCTTTCCCGGCATCGTGGGCTACGAGCGCACCGTCATTCCGGCGATCGCCAATGCCCTGCTGGCCGGCCACGACTTCATCCTGCTCGGCCTGCGCGGCCAGGCGAAGTCGCGGCTGCTGCGACAGCTCACGTCGCTGCTCGACGGCGAGATTCCGGTGCTCGCCGGCAGCGAAGTGAACGACGATCCGCTGGCGCCCATCTCCACCTGGGGCGCCCGCCGGATCGCCGAGGCCGGCGACGACGCTCCCGTCGAGTGGCTCGGCGCCGAGGCCCGCTACAGCGAGAAGACCGCCACTCCCGACGTTTCCATCGCCGATCTTCTCGGCGATATCGATCCGATCAAAGCGGCCACCCGGCGGCTGACTTACGCCGATCCCGAAGTCATCCATTTCGGCATCATCCCGCGCACCAATCGCGGCATCTTCGCGATCAACGAGCTGCCCGACCTCGCTCCTCGCATCCAGGTCGGCCTGCTCAACCTGCTCGAGGAGCGCGACCTGCAGATCCGCGGTTTCCCCGTGCGCCTGGCGCTGGACATGCTGTTCGCCTTCTCCGCCAATCCCGAGGACTACACCAACCGCGGCTCGATCATCACTCCGCTGCGCGACCGGATCGCCTCGCAGATTCTCACCCACTATCCGCCCACCGCCGCCCTCGCCGCCCGGATCACCGCCCAGGAGGCGTGGACCGATCGCGACGAGGAGCCGATCGTGGTCACCGAGGAGGCGCGCCTGCTGATCGAGGAGATTTCGATCGCCGCGCGCGAGAGCGAGCTCGTCGACCAGACCTCCGGCGTCTCGGCCCGCGTCGCGATCTCGGCGATCGAGCTGCTGGCGTCGAACCTCGAGCGGCGATCGCTTGCCACCGGCGACCAGCCGGTCTACCCGAGACTCTGCGACCTTCCGCCGCTGCTTCCAGCGCTCACCGGCAAACTGGAGATGGTTTACGAGGGCGAGCAGCAGGGCCCCGAAGTGGTGGCGCGCAGGCTCATCGGCACGGCGGTGAAGAAGCTCTTCGAAGGGCGCTTCCCCGAGCTCGAGCGCGAAACCGGCGCAGCGGCTGCCGAAGAACCGGGTCCATACACCCCGATCCTCGCCTGGTTCTCCGCCGGCAATGCGGTGACGGTCTCGGACGAAATGCCCTTCGCCGAGTACGAGGCGGAGCTCGCCCGCGTGCCGGGGCTGCAGGCGCTCGTCGCGGCACAGGGCGGGACGCGTGAGCAACTGGCGTTCTGGTCCGAACTGGTGCTCGACGGCCTGCACCAGGGCATCAAGCTCGCCCGTCACGACCTCGACAGCACGGTGAGCTACAAGGAGCTGCTCAAGTTCCAGTTGGTCAAGCCGGCCCGGCGCGGCTCCAGGCGCGGCACGGGCGAGATCAACTAGCCGCTCTCGCCCGAGAGACCATGCGCCATCGCTACTTTCATCTCGATCCCGACCTGCTGCGCCAGATGCTGGCGGGAATCGACCTCACGCGCCTGTTCAACCAGCTCCTGCTCGCCTCCGCGGGCGACGCCGAAGAGGCGATGGAGTGGATGCGCTTCCTGCAGGAGCGCGGCTACATCGATGAATCGATCGACCTCGAGGCTTTTTTCGCGGAGCTCGAGAAGCAGCGCATGCTCGAACGCGACGGCGACGGTGGCCTGGTGCTCTCCGGCGCGGGCGAACGGCAGATTCGCAAGAGTGCTTTCGAACAGATCTTCTCCGGTCTGGCCAAGGGCGCTCCCGGCTACCACGGCATCCGCGCCAGCGGCGACGGCGTCGAGACTTTGCCGGAGTCGAAGCCGTACGAGTTCGGCGATGATCTGGCGCGGATCGACTCGGTGCGTTCGCTCGGCAACGCACTCAAGCGGTCGCAGGGCGAGCTCGAGCTGGCGGAGGAGGATCTCGAGGTTTTTGAGACCGAGCATCAGACCGCCTGCGCCACGGTGGTAGCGATCGACATCAGCCACTCGATGATCCTCTACGGGGAAGACCGGATCACGCCGGCGAAAACGGTGGCTCTGGCGCTGACCGAGCTCATCACCACGAAGTATCCGAAAGATCACCTGTCGGTCATCACTTTCGGCGACCGCGCCGAGCGCATCGCGATCCGCGATCTCCCCTACCTCGAGGCCGGTCCGTTCCACACCAACACCCGCGAAGCGCTCTCCCTGGCACGCGGCCTCCTGGCGCGCCAGAAGCAGCCCAACAAGCAGATCGTCCTGATCACCGACGGCAAACCTTCTGCGATCACCGAGAACGGCGGCGAGGTCTACAAGAATCCCTTCGGTCTCGACCTGCGGATCGTCAACCTGACGCTCGAGGAGGCCGACCTCTGCCGGCGGCAGAAGATCGTCATCACGACCTTCATGATCGCGACTGACACCTTCCTGCAGCAGTTCGTCGACCAGCTGACCAAAGTGAACCGCGGCCGGGCCTACTTCGCCTCCCCCGACAACCTCGGCGAGTTCCTCCTCGCCGACTACATCCGCAATCGCCGCAGCCGCGTCCGCTAGCGGGCGCTAGGCGGCGGCTTCGGTCGGGCGATCCTCGACGATCCGGCCGTCCTGAATCCGGACGATCCGGCGCGTCCGTCTGGCGAGCGCGTTGTCGTGGGTGATCAGCACGAGGGTGTGACCCTTCGCGGCGAGATCCTCGAAGAGCGACATGATGTCCTTGCCCGACGAGGTGTCGAGGTTGCCGGTGGGCTCGTCGGCGAGGATCAGCGCGGGCTCGCAGGCCAGAGCACGGGCGATCGCCACGCGCTGCATCTGGCCTCCCGAGAGCTCTGTCGGCCGGTGGTGCATGCGGTCGGCGAGACCGACCTGTTCGAAGAGGAGCTCGACGCGGGCCTTGCGCTCCCGCGCCCCGTCGCCGTGGAAGAGCAGCGGCAGCTCGACGTTCTCGTAGGCGGTGATCTGCGGCAGCAGGTTGAAACTCTGGAAGACGAAGCCGACCTTGCGGTTGCGGATGTCCGCGAGCTCGTCGACGTCGAGCTCGGCGACCTCCTCCCCGTCCAGGCGGTAGGAGCCCGCGGACGGCGTGTCGAGGCAGCCGACGATGTTGAGCAGCGTCGACTTGCCGGAACCCGACGGGCCGACGATGGCGACAAACTCGCCGGCCTCTACCTTGAGGTCGATCCCTTTGAGCGCTTCGACTTTCACCGCGCCGGTGTCGTAGACCTTGCGCAGATCGCGCATGTCGATGATCGCTGGAACCGTCTCCACCGCGGCCATCTTCTTACTGTTCCGACCGACGAACAAGTTCATGGGTTGTTACCTCACTCGTAGCGCAGCGCGGCCGCCGGCTGGATGGTCACCGCGCGGCGGGAAGGGAAGAATCCGGCGAGAAATCCGATCATGCCGAGCAGCGCAACCGTGGTGAACGCCACGCCGAGCGAGAAGGTCGGGGCGCCCATGAACTCGAGCGCGTCACTGTTCGCCTTCGACTGTACGAACGCCAGGATCTGGACCAGGGCCACGCCGACGGCGATGCCGATGACGCCCCCCATCGCGGTCAGCGAGAGCGACTCGACGACCAGCGGACCGATGACGTAGGAACGCCGCGCTCCGAGCGCCATCTGCACTCCGATCTCCTTCGTCCGGTGCTTGACCACGGCGTACATGATGTTGGC
The DNA here is from genome assembly GCA_043737505.1 of Thermoanaerobaculia bacterium. Taxonomy (GTDB): domain Bacteria; phylum Acidobacteriota; class Thermoanaerobaculia; order Multivoradales; family JAGPDF01; genus JAGPDF01. Next base: position 27,013 of record JAYTAM010000255.1, on the reverse strand, counting down.
CACGCCGATACCGCCGATGAGCAGGGTCAGGGCGCCGATGATGCCGAGGAAGATCTCGATGCCGATGGCGATGTTGGCGGTGATCTTCTGCGACTCGACGGTGTCCCACATCGCCAGCGCCCGTTCGTCGGTCGGATCGAAGCGATACTTGGCGCCGAGAATCTCGTAGAGACGCTTCTTCACCGCCTCGTTGACCTCAGGAGCGGTCGCCTTCACCACCAGGTTCGAGACGTAGCGCCGGCCGAAGAGCGCGCGGAAGGTCGACAGCGGCACCACCGCGTTGTTGGCGTCCGGCCCGCCGTAGGTTCCCATCTGGATCTTCTTCTGCATGATGCCGATGACGGTGAACGGCACCTGGTTGATGAAGACGACTTCGCCGATCGCCTCCTTGTCGGCGAACAGCTCGTCCTTCAGGTCGTTGCCGAGGAAGACCACGCGGCGTTTGAGCTCCTCGTCGCGGGCGTTGATGAAGCGCCCGCCGGTCTGCGGAATCTGATTGCGCAACTCGCCGTAGGCGGGCTCGACTCCCACGACCGGCTTGGTGAGCGTCGTCCGCCCGTAGGTGACCGTGTTGCCCCAGCGGCGCATCTCCGCCGAGGTGAGGGCGAGCTCCGGAATGTTCGCTTCGAGCAGTGCGGCGTCCTCGGGCAGGAAGCGCAGGTTCCTCCCCTGCGGGAAGCCGGCGAAAGCCTTGGAGGTCGCCCCCGGCCAGATAACGATGATGCCTTCACCCAGGCCACGGCTGCCCTTGGTGAGGTTGCGCTTCAGACCCTCGCCGAACGACAGCAGAAGGACGATCGACAGGGTTCCCCAGGCGATCGCGGCGACCGTCATCACCATGCGCTTGCGATTGATTCCGGCGGTGCGCCGGAAGAGCTTGAGGATCAGCGGCAGGTTCCACATGGTCACATCCTCAGCGCTTCGACCGGACGGAGGTTCGCCGCGCTGCGGGCCGGGAAGTACCCCGCCAGCAGGCCGATCGCACCCAGGATCGCGGTGGTGATCGCGGCGACCTGGAACGAGATCCGCGGATCGCCGATGAACTCCTGAAAGCCGAACGCCGGAAAGATCGCGCAGATGCTCCAGGAGATCAGGAAGCCGCAAATACCTCCGACGACGGTAATCAGCAGAGTTTCGAAGAGGAACTGGCCGACGACGTAGCGGCGCTTCGCGCCCAGAGCCATCTTGATGCCGATCTCCTTCGTCCGCTCCTCGACCACGACGTTCATGATGTTGCTGACTCCGATGCCGCCGACGACGAGGGTCAGCGCGCCGACGATGCCGAGAAAACCGCGGAAGACCAGGAAGAAGGTGTCGAGGAACTTCGTCCCCTCGGTCGTGTCCCACATCTGGATCGCCTCTTCGTCGGTCGGGTCGAAGCGATGCTTGTTCGCCGCGGTCGCGATCACCGCTTTCTTCACGCTCTCGATCTTCTGCACGTCCTTCGCCTGGAAGATCAGATTCTCGATGTACTTCGCGCCGTAGATCGCCCGGAACGTGGTCGACGGAATCATCGCCTTGTCCTTGTCGCGCCCGCTGTAGGAGGAGTCCTGCTCCTTCTTCACCATGACGCCGATGACGGTGAACGGCGCGCCATCGAGCTTGACGGTTTCGCCGACCGGCTCGACTCCCTCGCCGAAGAGGTCGATGGCCAGCTGGTCTCCCACGAAGACCACCCGCCGGCGCTCGTCGAGGTCGAGTTGATTCAAGAACCTCCCGCCTTCCTGCGGGTTCATCGACCGCATGTTGCCGAACTCGACGTTCGAGCCCGAGATGTCGACCGAGAGGGCCTTCTTGCCGTAGCTGATGCGGGCTCCGTCCCGGGAGTACTCTTCGCTGATGCTGCGGATCCCTTCGATTTCCGTGCGCAGCATGGAGACATCCTCGTCGGTGAGCTGGATCCGTCGTCCGCGCGGCAGCCCCTGCCACGTCTTGCTGGTGCGCGACGGCCAGGCGATGACGATGGCGTCGCCGAGCCCTTTCTGCGACACCAGAACCTGGCGGTGAAGTCCCTCGCCGAAGGCCAGCATCAGAGTCACCGCAGCGGTACCCCAGATGAGCCCGAAGATGGTGAGAAAGAGCCGCAGCTTCTGCGCGCGGACGTCCCGCAGGAACTGCCGCAGATAGTTGCGCAGATACATCCTGCTACTCGACTTCCTTGGCCGGACGCTGGATGACCTTGTCGCCCTCGGCGAGACCGGCGACGACTTCGAGGTTGAGACCGTCGGAGAGCCCGACCTGGATCTCCTTCTTCACCGGCTCGTCCTCGGGCTTGGCGCCGGGGACCTCGACCGAGGCCTTCTCCTTCTCCATCGTCACCAGGCGCTCGGGCACCAGGAGCACGCCCTGCTTCTCCTGAATGATCACGTCGGCGTTCGCCGAGTAGCCGGCGCGCAGGGTCACCGTCGACTTCGTCGTGTCGATCTCGGCTTCGACGTCGAAGATCGTGGCGCCTTCCTTCTCGCGCGCCTTGGGAGCGATGCGCGTCAGCTTGGCGAGCACCGAGCTGCCCGGCAGGGCGCCGATCTGGATGCGGACCTCCATCCCCTCGTGCAGCTTGCCGACATCGATCTCATCTACCGTGCCCTTGAACTCGAGCGTCTTCATGTCGGCGAGCGTCATCAACACTGTGCCCTCCTGGAAGGAGGTGAGCGGCACGACCGGGTCGCCCGGATTGACCTTGCGCTCGAGCACTGTCCCGGCGGCCGACGCGCGAATCACCGAATCGACGCCGTTCACCTTGCGGACGATCCGCCCCTCCTTGAGCAGGGCGAGCTTGTCCTTCTCCTGCTCGAGGGTGATCCGGGCCTGTTCGAAATCCTTCTGCCGCGCATCGAAGGCATCGCGCGCCAGGATGCCACCGCTCCACAGCGACTTCGTACGCTCGAGGTCCTGCTGCGCCCGGTCGTAGGAAACCTGGGTGAGCTGCACCCGGCGCTCGGCGTCGGCGAGCTCGAGTGGCGTCGGATCCGGGCTGACCGAGAACAGCGGCTGGCCGATCTCGACACGGTCGCCCACTTCGACGAAGCATTCGTCAATGAGGCCGGAGATCTGCGACTTGACCTGGATCTCCTGGTCGGGCACGACCTGTCCGACGGCGAGCGCCTTGTCGATGATGACGCCGCGGACGATCTCCACGGTCTTCAGGCCTTCCTGCTTTGCGGAGGCGTTGCGGCTGTAGAGAAAGAGTCCGACCGCGGCGACACCCACCGCCAGCGATCCGACCACGATCTTCATCGGCTTGCCCATTGTCTTCTCCTCGTAAGATCTACCTGCTCGTCACTACGACCGCCGGGAACCGGAGGTTTCATGCCCCACCTGAACGTGGCGCTCGTTGCGCCCGAGATTCACTGGAACACCGGCAACGCCGGCCGCACCTGCCTCGCGGCCGGCGCGCAGCTGCACCTCGTCGATCCGCTCGGCTTCTCGCTCGCCGAGCGTGAGGTCCGCCGCGCCGGACTCGACTACTGGGAGCGCGTCGCGCCCCGCCGCTGGGAGAGCTGGGCGACGTTCGAGAGCCATCTGCCGGGCCTCGGCGCGCCCTATTTCTTCTCCGCTGAGGCGAACCTCGACTATTGGGACGTCGAATACCCCTCGCCGGTTACTTTGGTCTTCGGCGGCGAGAGCCGCGGCCTCCCCGGAGAGATCCGGGAGCGCTATCGCGACCGCCTCGTACGGCTGCCGATCGTCGACCGCGAGGTGCGCTCGCTGAACCTCTCGACGGCGGTGGGAATCGCGCTCTACGAAGTGCTTCGCCAGTGGCGGCGGCGGGAGGCCGCCGGTGGCCCGCTGGGGCCATCGAACGGAGGGCCTGCGGATTTTTCGTTTCAGCCCTGAAGACGGCGGGCGAGGTCGTCGGCGCGGGAGTTCTTCGGATCGATCTGCTGCGCCTTGCGCAGGTGCTTCTGGGCCTCGCGCGGCTTGCCCGCGGCGAGCGCCCAATGCCCGAGCGCCGCTTCGGTTTCGGCCTGGGTCGGATCGAGCTTCACTGCGCGGCGATAAAAGCGGCCGGCCTCTTCGAGGCGCCCGAGTCGCAGCGAAAGGTCGCCCAGCGCGAGGTAGCTGAACGGATTCCGGTTTCCGGTCCGGTCGACCAGCCCCAGGAGCTCTTCCGCCTCCTGATCGCGCCCGACGAGGCGCAGCAGAGCCGAGAGGTTCTGATAGGCCGTGACCGTCGAGGGGTCGACTTCGAGCGCCGTGCGATAGGCCGACTCGGCAGCGACGAGGTTGCCGGTACGGCGTTCGGCGACGCCCAGATTGATCCAGGCTTCGGCGAGCTCCGGATCGAGGCGTACGGAGGTGCGCAACAGTTGGAGGCCGGTCGCAGTGTCGCCCTCGCGCAGCTCTTCCGCCCCGCGATTCGAATAGTAGAGCGCCACCGCGGTGAGATCGGAGATCTCCTCTACCCAGCGATAGGCGCGCACCGGGCGCTGCGCGAAGTCGAGAATCCGGCGCCGGTCGGGGGTACCGAAAGCGGCGGTGATGTGCGCCGAAGCGACGATCAGATCGCCGTCGCGCTCGAAGCTCTGGAGGTCCGAGACCCGCAACATGTAGACCGGCAGGTCGATCTCGCGCGCCAGAGCGACGAAGAGCTGAGAAAAGCCGAGGCAGTTGGCCGTCCCGCTGGCAAAGGCCTCGGTGGCCGTTCCGGTATGGCCGGCGGCGTAGGTCAGAGGGGCCGAGGTCCGGTTCAGCAGCGCCTGCAGCAACCATTGGAGCTGGGTCTCGTTACGGGTCGAGATCGGCACCTCGGCTGCCAGCCAGCGCCGCATCTCGTCGGTGGCAGCGAACGGCACGACGACCGTCGCCGGATCGACTCCACGGGCACGAATCTGCGCCTGGAGCTCGTCCTCCATTTTCACGCCGAGGCCGCGCGTCGCACAGCCGGCGGCGAGAAGGGAGCCCACGGCGAGCGCCGCCAGGCGAGCGACGAGATGCTTCATGACGTCCCCTTGCGCAGTCGCGCTGCGAAGGCCCGCGCCGGCACCTCGCCGAAAGCCGCGGCCAGCCCGAGATAGGCGGCACCGAAGACCATGAAGATCGCCGCCGCGCGCACAGTCGGGTGGACGGGCCAACCAGAGGTCAGGAAGGTCAGGGTGCCGGCGGGTACAGCGGCGACCAGGGCGTAAAGGCTGAAGCGCAGGGAGGCTTTCGAAGGCCAGACGAGGCCGGGGAGGCCGCTTCTCGCCGCTCGGCGAAGCGCGGCGAGCTCGAGCCAGGCCGCGGCGGTCGCAGCGAGCCCGAGACCGACGGCACCGAGGCGAAGCGCGCTGTCGGGGGCTCCGAGGTACTGCAGGTCGCCGAGGCGCAAGCGGTCGAGCCAGAGCATCGCCGGCAGTCCCACCGCCAGACTCGTCGCCACCCTCAGAACCGCGATCCGGGCCGGGGTCCGAGTGTCTCCCCCGGCGTAGAAGCCGGCCTGGAGGATCCGCGCGGAAGTCGCCGCCGGCAAGCCGATCGAGTAAGCGGCGAGCACGAGGTAAACGAGCCGGCTCTCGGCTGCACCGAATCCCCTTCCAAAAATTTGGAAAATCCCCTCCACTAACGGAAGTCCCAGCAAAAGATACGCCAGAAAACTCGGAAGGTTCAGAAATGCGGCGTTCTCGAGCGCCTGCGCAGTCCCCTTCGCGAGCTCCTCTTCCGAACCGGCGCCGCCGCTGCGCGACAACCGGGGGAGCGCCGCGGCCGCCACCGACATTCCGAACAGGCTGACCGGCAAGAGGTAGAGCGTCTGAGCGTAGAAGAGCGCCGCCACCGCTCCGGCCGCCAGCAACGAGGCGAGCAGCTGATCGAGGTAGGACGACAGCTGGACGACGCCCCGTCCGGCCAGAGTCGGTCCGAAGGCGGCCAGCACCTCGCGCACCGGCTTCGCTCCCAGGTCGAACGAGAGCCGGAAGCCCGCGAGGTCCTTGCGCAATCCAGGGAGTTGAACGAGGAACTGGAGGACGCCACCCAGGAGCGCACCGGCGCAGGCCGCTTCGAGCAGCCGGTCGGCGAAGCCGGGCTCGGCCAGACCGCCGTTCCCGCCTCCCGCATCGGTACGGTAGGCGGTCCAGGCCACGGCGCCGACGATCGAGGCGTTCCAGAACACCGGCGAGAAGTACGACAGAAAGAACTTCCCGTGGCTGTTGCGCACCCCCAGCGCCCAGGCCGAGAGCACCAGCGTGGCGGTCATCGGAAAGATCCAGCGCACGGCCGCGACCGCGAGCTCGTAGCGATCGACCCCGGCCTCACCCAACGCGATGAGCTCGCGGTCGCGCAGGAAACCGGCCGCCAGAAGGCCGACGATCGGCCGCGCGAGCAGCACGCCGAGCGCTGCCGCACCCCCGGCGACCGCGACCAGGAGCGCGAAAACCGCGCCGGCGAGCCGGCCGGCCTCCTCCCGCTTCCCCGCCGCCAGAAGCCGCGAATAGACCGGGATGAACGCCGCCGAGAGCGTCTGCTCCCCGAGCAGGTTCTGCAGCAGGTTCGGCAAGCGCAGGGCGGCGCTGAAGACGTCCGCGTGCGGCCCGACGCCGAAGTAGGCGCCCAGCGCGCTGGTGCGCAGCAGTCCGGCGAGGCGGCTGCAGAAGATGCCCGCCGCGACCGGCAGTGCCCCTCCCCATCGTCCGGCCCGCTGCGGCGACGCCAAGCGATCCTCAGGACTCTTCAGGAGCCGGCGGGGTTCTTCGCCAGCCAGGCCGTCGCCAGGGGGCGCACGATGACCGACTCCGGGTCGAGACCCGAAGCGCTCGCCAGCGCCCTCGCGTACCAGATCCGGGCGTTCTCGCGTTCTTTCATCTTCGCGTACGAGTCGGCGATGAGGAACTGGATGTAGGCGCGATCGGTCTCCGACAGCGAGAGCTGCTCGATCGCTTCCGGATAGCGCTTGTCCTGGTAGTGCAGGTAACCCACCAGGTAGGGATAGATCCATGTGTAGTGCTCGGCGTTCCCGGCATCGGCGTCCATGAGGACCTTCGCCTCATCGGCCAGCGCCTGCGCCTTGCGCACCTCGCGCCGCAGCGCCGCCACCCGCGCCGCGCCGTGGAGCTGTCGCACGTGCCAGATCGGGCGCTCCTCCACTTTCATGGTGGAACCCTGGACGATCGCCCAGCCGCGGTCATACCAGTCGAGCGCGGCGCCGCTGCTGCCGGTCTCGAGAAGGACGCGGCCGACGGCGTTGCAGGCGGCTGCGGCCATGTCTGGGCGCCCGAGCTCCTGCCACATGGCGACCGCCTGCTCGGCCCGGTCGAGGCCCTGCGGGAGCTGACGCAGGTAGGTGTGGGTGTAGACGATCGACATCAGGGCGCGATAGCGCTCGGTGCCCGGAGCCGCGGCGTCGACCGCCTTCGCCAGATCGGCGAAGGTTCCGTCTTCGTCGCCGAGGTACAGACGCGCCGCGGCGCGGCCGAACAACGCTGCCACCGGCCGGCCCTGCTCGTCGAGGGCGTGGTTGTAGGCGTTGTAGGCGGCGGTGAAGTCCCCGGCCGAGCGCTTGAGGTCGCCGATAGCGAGCAGTGCCGCCGTATATCCCGGATCGAGGGCGACTGCGGCGCTGTACGCCGCCAGAGCTCCCGCGGAATCCTCCTGGTCGCGCAGGGCATCGCCGAGGAACTTCTGCAGGCGCTTGTCGGCGCCCTTCGCCGCCAGAGCTTCGCGCAACTTCAGCGCCGCTTCCGCCGACTTCCCTGCGTCGAGGAGCGTCACTCCGGCGACCGCCGGACGCAACCAATGCCCCTCGGGCGCGAGCGCGCCGGCACGAGCGAGATCGGCGGCGCGCGACTCGCCGCGCTCGGCCAGCGCGAGCTCGAAGAGCCCCCCCGCTGCCGCCGCCGCGAGAACCGGACGCGCGAGATCCAGGTCTCCCCGGTCGAGCGCCGCCCTGGCATCCGACAAGGCGGTCACCGACGGAGCTTCGGCCGCTGCGCCCGCCGTCGGCAAGAGGATGCAGAATGCGAGTGCACGAGCCGCTGCCCACCGCCATTGCGATCGCTTCATCCGCTTCTCCTTGGGAAGAAAGACAGTCCGACAATCGATCATCTCTGCTTCGTCTCGGACGGCGCCGGCGACGCGCTGGAGGTCCGTCCCTGGTGCTCACGCGCTTCGCGTTGAACTGCGAGAAGCATCCCGCTGAGCCCCAGCGACTTGCCCAGGGAGAGCTCGCGTCCGAAGAGTGTTTCGACGACCTCCACCGGCAGCCGCGCCACGGCGGCGAGCGGGGCTCCGGAGAGGGTGCGCGCCAGGATCGCGGCCAGCGCCTTCGCCGAGATGCCCTGCGGATTCTCCACCGCGAAATGAAAGTCGAGCGTTCCATCGGCCCGCGGCTCGGCGAACACGAAAGCCTGAGACTCGCAGGCCGGCACTTTATTCGCCTCGGGATAGGGCCGCCGGGCGAGACGCCCGGGAACCTCGCGATAGCCCTCGGCCAGACCGATCAGCGCTTCGATGCGTCCGCTCCGGTCGAGCGCGGCGAGCAGGGTCGCCACGTCGTCGAGATCGGGCAGAGCGGCGGTCGCGCGTGACGCTCCGGCGTCAGCGTTCAATCGGTGCGCCCACCAGATTGCCCCATTCGGTCCAGCTGCCGTCGTAGTTGCGCACCTTCGGATGCCCCAGCAGATAGGTGAGCACGAACCAGGTGTGGCTGCTGCGCTCGCCGATCCGGCAGTAGGCGACGATCTCTTCTTCCCGCGGCAGGCGCTGCTCGGTGAAATAGATCTGCTCGAGCTCCGCGGCGGTGCGGAACTCGCCGCTCTCCGGCACGATCGCGCGCGCCCACGGGACACTCTTCGCACCCGGGATGTGTCCGCCTCGAAGCGCTCCCTCGTTCGGATAGGCGGGCATATGCAGACGTTCGCCGGTGAACTCCTCGGGGCTCCGTACGTCGACGAGCGGCCCGCCGGCGGCCACGTGCGAGAAAACTTCGTCGCGGAAGGCCCGAATGCGCGAGTCGTCGCGCATCGGCGCGACGTACGAGGACTCCGGCCAGGCAGGAGCTTCGCGCACCAGCGGGCGTCCCTCCTCGGCCCACTTCAGCCTCCCGCCGTCCATTACCCTGGCGTTCTTGTGTCCGAAGAGCTGGAAGATCCAGAAGGCGTAGCAGGACCACCAGTTGTTCTTGTCGCCGTAGAGGACGACGGTGGTGTCGTTGCCGATTCCGTTGCGCCGCATCAGGCTTTCGAAGCCTGCGCGATCGAGATAGTCGCGGCGCAAGGGGTCGTTCAGATCGCGCGCCCAGTCGATCTCGACCGCCCCCGCGAGATGTCCCGAGGGATAGACCAGCGGATCCTCGTTCGATTCGACGAGACGGATCCCAGGATCCTCCTGATGCGTCGCGACCCACTGGGTGGAGACGAGGACTTCAGGATGGGCGTAACCGCGCGCTGCCGGGTCGGTCATGAGCACCTTTCAGAGTTCCTGGAGTATAGACCCACCGCAGACGACCTGAGTCCTCCTGCCGATAGACTCCGGTTCGCGTGTCTGCCGAGAAATCTGCGCCCCCCCGTCCGCCCGACGACGATGCCCGGCCGCGCCTCTACGTCGTCGCTCTCGCGCATCTCGACACGCAGTGGCGGTGGACGGTGCGTGACACCGCGGCGGCATTTCTGCCGCGCACCGCACGCGAGAACGAGGACCGGTTCCTTCGCTTCCCCAACTACCGGCTGAATTTCGAGGGTGCCGCACGCTACCGCCTGCTCGAAGAGTGTCACCCGGAGCTCTTCGCCAGGGTGCGGGCCCGAGTCGGAGAAGGGCGCTGGTTCCCCTCCGGCGCCGCCTGGGAGGCGTTCGACACCAACCTGCCGGCGCCGGAGTCGATCGTCCGGCAGATTCTCTACGGCACGCGCCATTTCGAGGCCAGCGTCGGCAAGGCCGGTCGGGACCTCTTCCTGCCCGACTGCTTCGGCTTCTCGCAGGCCCTGCCGACGCTCGCGGCGCACTGCGGAATCCTCGGCTTCTCCACTCAAAAGCTGCGCCGCGGCGCCGAGATGCGCTCGGCTTTCGGGGTCCCTTTTCCTTTCGGCCTCTGGGTCGGCCCGGACGGTGCGACGCTCGCAGCCGTCCTCGACCCCGGGGAGTACGGCGCCCAGGCCACTTCCGATCTGGCTTCGGATCCGACCTGGATCGAGCGCTTCCGGTCGCTCGCGCGCGACGGCCGGCCGGCGCGTCTGATGACCTATCAAGGCCTCGGCGACAAGGGCGGCGCCCTCCCCCGCGCGACCCTCGAATGGCTCGAAAGGGCGCGCGCCAGCGGCGGGCCGATCGAAGTCCGGCTGGCCGACTCGGAAGAGATCTTTCGCGACCTCGATGCGGCGACCCGGGCCCGGCTGCCGGTCTACGACGGCGAGCTCCTGCTGCGCCTCCACGCTACCGGTTGCTACAGCTCCCGCTCGCAGCTCAAGCTCTGGCACCGGCAGGCCGAACAGCTCGCGCACGCCGCGGAGCGCGCGGCCGCGATCGCCCAGAGCCTCGGCCTGCGGCGCGCCGACCGTGAGCGCATCCGCGAGGCTTGGCTGCGGATTCTCGCTCACGAAATGCACGACGACCTGACCGGCACCAGTCTGGTCGAGGCCTACCGCTACTCCGCCGCCGATCTCGCGTTGTCGATGAACGAGCTCCAGCAGGAGCTGGAAGAGGCGGCCGGCGCCGTGGCCACCGCCCTCGACGCCGACGCCGACGCCGACGAGACGGCGCTCGTCGTCTTCAACGCATTGGGCTGGGAGCGCAACGACCTGGTGGAAGTCCGGCTTCCGCCTGGCGCTGCCCTTTCCGGCCCCTGGGCCGTGTTCGCTCCCGATGGCGCAGAGCTGCCCTCCCAGTGGCACGAACAGGCGGGAACGTGGAGCGGACGCTTCTTCAGCAGCTTTCCTTCGCTGAGCTTTTCGCGCCTCACCCTGAAACCGCAGCCGAGACCGGCGACGGCCGGTGAACCCTCAACAGATCTCTCGGCCGACTCTTCCTTCCTGGAGAACAGCCGCCTCAGAGTCGAAATCGACGCCCAAGGCGACATCTCCAGAATCTTCGACAAGCTGGATCGAAGAGAGCTCCTGGCCGCGCCGATCGGACTCGAGATCCTCGACAACTTCTCCGACCGCTTTCCTTCCTGGGAGATCCGCTACGAGGACACCGCACGTCCCGCGCGCACGCGGGTCGCCGGTCCGGTGCGGACCGTTCTCCTCGAGCGTGGTCCCGCGCGCGTCGCGCTCACCCTCGAGCGCTCGGCCGAGGGCTCGAGCTTCACCCAGACGATCGCGCTCTCCACAGCTGGCGCCGGCGACCACGTCACCATCGATACGTCGATTCGCTGGCAGAGCGACGGCGCGCTCCTCAAGATGGTCTTCCCGCTCTCGACTCCGGCGGAACAGGCGATCTACGACCAGGGCGTCGGCGTCGCACGACGACCGGTGTCCACCGCCGAGCTCTACGAGGTTCCGGCGCACCAATGGGCTGCCTTGCGCGAAGATCGAGGTACTGGCGCCGGCGCGGCGATCGCCAACGACTGCAAGTACGGCTGGGACCATCCCGATGCGCGCACCCTGCGGCTCACCCTCCTGCACACCCCGCGCATCGGCCGCCGCTTTCGCTATCAGCAGAAGCAGGACTTCGGCCAGCATCGGGTGCGGGTGGCGATCGCGCCGATCCGCGCCGGCGACTCGCTCGCCGGCACAATACGCTTGGCCGAGCGGATCAACCAGCCGCTGCGCGCCTTCCTGCCACCGGCAGGCGCGCCTCCGCCGGCGGAGTCAGGCGCGCCACCGCGGCCGAAGAGCCTCTCGTTTCTCTCTCTCGACCGGGACGAGGCCGCGATCCAGGCGATGAAGCTCGCCGAAGACGGAGACGAGATCATCCTGCGCCTGCGCGAGACCTGCGGCGAAGGCCGCAGTGTCGGCATTCGCACGCACCTTCCGCTCGTAACGCAGCGGCAGATCGACGGCTGCGAGAGACCGCCAGCGGACGAAGCAACGCCGGCAAGCGGGGCGCGAAAAGCTCCGGTAAGGGAGAAGTGCGCCGTGTCGGTGCCCCTGCGCCGCTTCGGACTCGCGGCTCACGCTCTGACCTTCGATTCTCCTTTACCGGTCATTTCGCCTCGCCAGCCCCGGACGCTGGCGCTGGCTCTGCCCTGGAACAGCACCGGCGTCACGTCGCGCGGCGAGCGCACCCGCGATGGCGGGCTCGATGGCAGGGGGCGTACCGTTCCACGCCAGCTCCTGCCGCGCACGCTCTGTCGCGCCGGAGTCGAGCTCGACCTGAGCCACGCCTTTCGACCCGGCATGCCGTCCGTCGTTCGCTGCGAGGGCCAGCGTCTGTCGACTCCGCGCGGCTATTCTCGCCTCGTGATTCTGGCTGCGGCGTTTCCCGGCGAGCTCGAGGCGGAGTTCCTGATCGATGGGGTTGGCGCTCTGCGGCGGGTGGCCTGCGGCTTCGCGCCGCTCGGGCGTTTCGACGAGCTCGAGCGCGGGCTCTTCGGCCGGCCCAACGGCCGGGTCGTGCCGGGCTTCCTGCGCAGCGCGCCGGTCGCCCTCGCGGTGCCGCATCGCCACGATCGTCGCGGCGCGATCGATCCGTGTGCGTCCGTTCTGTTCTTCGGCCTCGAGCTTCCCGTCTCTGCGGCGGGTTCGCAGATCGTCCTGCCGCAGGCGAGAAGACTCTTCGTCCTCGCGGCGACGCTCAGCGACTCCCCTTCCGCGGCCGCGCCAGCACTCGGGCTCGGGCTGGGAGAACCGCGATGAGCCCGCTCTGGTTGGTCTGCGCGCTTTGCGTGGCGATCGGCTTCGCCGGCGCGGTGCTGCCGGCAATTCCCGGCCCATCGCTGGTCTTCCTGGGGCTGGTCGCCGGAGCCGCCGCGGACGACTTCGAGCGCGTGGGCTGGGTGACCCTCTCGCTGCTCTTCCTGCTCGCCTGTGTCTCCTTCGGCATCGATTTCGCGGCCACCGCCCTCGGCGCCAAGCGCGCCGGCGCGAGCAAGCTGGCGATTGTTGGGGCGATCCTGGGCTCGCTGGTCGGCCTCGCCTTCGGGCTGCCGGGGCTCGTCCTCGGACCGTTCGTCGGCGCGCTCGCCGGCGAGTGGTACGCCCGGCGCGATCTCCGTCAGGCGGGAAAGGTCGGCTTCGCGACCTGGCTCGGCATGCTCGTCGCTGCGGTGGCGAAGCTCGCCCTGCTCTGCCTGATGGTCGGCATCTTCGCCCTCGCCTGGTGGCTCTGATGGCGCTGATCGCTCGGATCGCTCGGATCGCTCGGATTGCTCGGATTGCTCAGGTGCCCCGAACTCAGAAGAACAGTCCGGAGCTGTCCAGGACTTCGAGCACTTCGAGCTCCTGAATCCTCCACGTGCCCTCGTCCTTGCGCCAGGCGATCCGTAGGCGCAGTCGCTCCCGCCCCGGACCGCCCGGGCGCAGGCCGACGGCCTCGACGACCGCCCGGAGGTCGGCGGTTTCGTTCGGGCGCAGCTCCACCTCCACTGCGGAATCGGAGACGGCGATCGTCTGGGCACTCTCGCGATAGCGGTCGACGATCGCCATGAGCTGCTGCCGGTCCTCGATCGTGCCTTCGTAGGGCTCGGCGAAAATCACGAAGCCCTCGGCGAAGAGCTCCGAGATCGCCCGCGCATGCGAGACGCGGTCCAGGGTCCCTTCGCCGCTGTCCTTCTCGATGGCACTCTGCAGCGCCTCGAACTGCGCCAGAACCCGGCGGCGGTCACTCGTCCACCAGAGGGCGAGCGCGGCGATCGCCGCCGCCAGAGCGACGAGCGCCAGCAGCCGAAGGAGCCCCGGCCTCACGATCGGATCAGACGAGCTTCGCGCTGAGAACGATCTCGATGTTCGACGACAGCGCCTTCGAGATAATGCAGTTCGCCTTGGCGCCCTCGGCCTGCTGGGCGAAGGCCGCGGCGTCGATCCCGGGGACCTCAGCCTCGCAGTCGAGCTCGATGCGGGTGATGGCGAGACCGGCCTCGTTCTTCAACATCTGGACACGCGCTTCGCTCGCGACGCGCTTCGGCGAAAAACCGGCCCGGCCGAGGCCGGCGGCGAGCGCCATCGAGAAGCAGCCGGCATGGGCTGCTCCAAGAAGCTCCTCGGGATTGGTACCGGTCCCCTCCTCGAAACGCGACGAGAAGGAATACTGCCCCTCGAACGCTCCACTGCCGAGCTTGATCGTACCGTTGCCGTCCTGCAGTCCGCCGTTCCAGACGGCGTTCGCCTTGCGAATAGCCATGATTGCCCTTTCTCAGAATCCGACGCGAAGGGTCGCGCCGAGGGTGATGGTGTCGCTGTCGTAGTTTTCGAGCTCTTCCCAGTCGACGAAGCGGTAGTCGGCGTGGATGTCGAGGTGCAGCTTCGGCAGGATCAGGAAGTCGAAGCCCGCCCTGCCGATGAAGAACGGCTCCGACCAGCCGTTGAATCCGGCATCGGAATAGGTCGCGCCGACACCCACTCCGCCGTAGATGCCCCTGCCCGCGAGAATATAGACCTGCGGCGCCACCGCCCAGTCTGTCGAGCCCTGGAAACCGTCGCTGAAGTACTCGGCTGCCGCCTCGAAGCGGATGAAGCCCGCGAGGTACTGGTAGGAAACGACCTGCGACAGGCCATCGTCCGCGATGCCGACGTCCGGAAAGTCGTCGCTGATCTGATCGATGCTCTGCCAGTAGTGGAGTCCGGCACCGATCCGATGCTCGCCAGCCGTGGCGGGCAGGGTGAGTCCGAAGGAAAGCAGAGTCCAGCCGAGGAGGAGGCGATGAGTTCGGGTCATGGACTCGATCCTAGCAACAAGCGGGCGCGCGCAGAGGGGAGCGTGGCCCGACGACACCGCGCTCAGCGGTCGCCGGCGTCGCGGCTGGCGTACCTCCGCCGCAGGCGCAGCACGCCGCCGTCGCGGGTGCAGTCGAAGGCGTTGAACACGGGGAAGTACGGGCTCGTCGCGGCCGGCTCGTCGTTGATCCTTTCGACGTCGACGGCGCGCTCGGGGTCGACCGCGCGGGTGAGCATCGCGCGCAGCGGTTCGAGCAGCGCCGGCAGGGCGGGATCGCCAGGCGGAAGGGAGAACTGGATCTCGCGCCCGCCGCGGGCGAAGACGGCGCACAGGCGGCTGCCGCGCCACGCGAGGCGCGTCGACACCGTGCGCCGCGGCAGCACACTGCGGAACGCCGGCAGGTCGAGGCCGCAGGGAGACGCCGGATCGAGCGCCGAGCACCACCACAGAGCCGCTGCCGGCAGCCCCTCGCGCAGCTCTCGCAGCGCCGAAGGCAGCGCGAACTGCAGGCCGGGCGCGCCGTCGAAGAAGCGTCCGGCGACGATCTCGCCCGAGAGCTCGAGACTGCGGAGAGCGCGCGAGACCCGGCCCCATGCGAGCGCCGGGAGCTCCGCCGCGAGGAGCTCGCGAAAGACCACCCCGTAGCGGTCGAGCAGCAATCGTGCACGCTCCCGGTGGCGCTCGTCCTCGACCATCGGATCCGTGGCCGCTCTTTCGCCGTCCGGGTCTATCTCCGGGATGAGAGCGCGCCACCGCCCGGCGAGCGGTTGACTCCCCTGCCAGCGCCTGAAGAGTCCCCGCCGGCCGCTGCGCGCTCCACCGCCGCCGGCCCCAGGTTCGGACGCGTGCGGAACCTCCTCGACCTTGAAACCGTTCCGGATCCCCTGCCGGAGGACCCGTGGCGCGCTACACGTCACCTCACCGCGCCAGGCGAGGGCCCAGAGCGCCGCGGTCGTGGCCGCAAGCGGCAGACCCGTCTGGTCGGCGAGCTCCCCCGCCTCGGCGCCGCGGGGAGTGCGCTGCAGCAGCTCGAGCACCTGCCGTTGGAGAGGCTCCAGCTCGCCTTCGCCGCTGGTTTCTGCCGGCGCCAGGAAGAGATCGAGATCGGGGCGAAAAGCCAGGGCCAGACGCTCCCGCCCGGCGCCGAACCAGACCAGCTCACTCTCCTCGAACAGGCTGTCCAGCCAGGCCGGGAAGTACGGTTCGAGGCGCGCCGGCAGAAGGTCGCTCTCCCATAGTCCAGCCGGCGCCGGCCATCCGAAAAGGCGCTCGAGAGCCGCCTGCAGACCCTCACCTCCGCTGCTGCGGGCGGTGAGCCCTTGCCAGGTGGCGAGGAAGAGCGGCAGCTCGGTGATCGCGAGCGGCTCGAAAGCCGGGCGCGCCGCCGCGCGCCGCCAGCGCAACAGGGTCTCGACGACCGCGACGCTCGCCACCTGCCGGCCGGAGTCGGGCCCGCTCTCGAGAGTCGGCGTCAGGAGCTCGCCGATAACCACCCGCTCGGCCGCCTCGAGCTCGGCGAGAGCCGCCGGTGCGCCGGCTGCCGGGCCGCCCCACAGCGCGACGACTTCGGCGAGCGCGATCGGCGGATAGAAGCGCAACCACTCCAGCAGCAGCTTTGCCAGCGCCGCGCTGCCGTCGCTGCGCCGCGCCAGCCGCGGCAGGTCCTCGCTGGCGACGATGCCATCGTTCCTGTCGTTCCTGTCGTTCCCGTCGTTCCCGCCGACACCGAGCGCGAGCGTCGCGAGCTTGCCTGCCGCGGCGAGCTCGGCGAGCATCCCGGCGGAGCTCGCCGGGCGGTCGCGGTCGATCGCCGCCAGCAGCTCCCGCCACTCCGCCTGCGGCAGGAACAGGCGCTCCTTCACCCACTCGAGCAGCTCGCTCGCCGACTGCGGCGGATAGCCGGGGAGCAGGCGGTGGAGCTTTCGCCGCAGCTCTTCTGACAGCGCGCGGTCGATCCGCGGTCGATCTCCGCCGAGCGCGACCTCGCGCAGCAGGTCGCCGCGCACCGAAGCGCCGCGCCGGGCACCCGGAACGTCGTCCTCGTACATGAGCTCGTTGGTCCGCCGCCAGACCAGTCCAGCTGCGAGCGGCGACGGGCGTTCACTGCGGACGCTGCGGACCTCGACCTCGCCGCGCTCGACCTCTTCCAGCCGGAGACGCAGGTTCTCGAGATCGAACTCGTCGTGCAACGAGCTCCGCCAGGTCTCGACCGTGACCGGAAAGTCGTCGTAGCGGGCCACCGCTTCGAGCAGCTTCTTGGCGTTCTCGCGCGACACCCAGAGCGGCGTGCGGCGCTGGGGCCCGGCCCGGGGCAGGAGCAGCGCCCGCTGAGCGTTCTGTCGGAACTGCGCGCCGAAGAACCCCGAGGACTCGAGTCGGGCCCGCAGGAGAGCCTCGAGGCGCTCCGGCAGGATCCGCGCGAAGAGGGCCCGCGCGTCGGCCCCAGGCGGCAGGATCAGGAGCACCGCATCGTCATCCGCCAAGGTCTCGATCGAGCTGTGCTCGGCCTCCTCCCAGGCGGCGGCGAGAGCCAGCGCCAGCGGGCGGTTCAGAGTGCCGCCCCAGAAGGTGTAGAGCACGACCTGGCGCCGACCGGCATCGACCCCGCCGACGCCGCCGGCGGCTCCAGAGCGCGCCCCGAGGCGCTCGGGGCTCTCCTCGAAGATCAGGCGGTGCCGGTGCGGCAGAACGCCGCCGAGCGCACCGCGCGCTTCGCGCAGGAGCCGCGTCAGCTCGCCCGCAGCCACCGCATCGAGCACGTGGCGCTCGGCCAGGACGGCGGCGAAATCGGGTTGCTCGATCTCGCTGTCGGCCCACTCGAGAAGCTGGCCGATGCGCTCCGAGAAGACCGCCCCGCGATCCCGCGCGTCGGCCCGCCAGAACGGTGCGAGCATCGCGCCGCCGCGCGCCGGCGAGACGAAGACTTCGTTCGAGGTGATGCGGTGAATTCGCCACGACTGGGTGCCCAGAAGGAACGTGTCGCCGAGAGAACGCTCCCAGACGAACTCCTCGTCGAGCTCGCCCAGCCGGGCGTTCGACTCCTCGATGCGGAGCTGAAAGTAGCCGCGATCGGGGATCGTACCCCCCGACTGCGCCACCAGCCGCGCCGCCCCCGGGCGTGCCGCGATCGTGCCGTCGAGGCGGTCGAAAGCGATGCGCGGTCGGAGCTCGGCGATGCGCGCGTCGGCGTACCGCCCGGCGAGCATCTCGACCACGAGGTCGAACTGGCGTCGCGGCAGCTCGTGGTACGGATCGCTGGCGCGCAGCGCGTTGTAGAGGTCGTCGGCCCGCCAACGCTCGTGCGCCACCATGCCAACGATCCATTGCGCGATGAGATCGAGCGGCGCCCGCACCGGTTGGATCGGCTCGATCTCGCCGTCGAGCACTGCGCGGGCGGCGACCGCGCACTCGAGGAAGTCGCGCAAGTGAGTGGGGTAGATCCGCGCCCGGCTGACCTCGCCGACGCCGTGCCCGGCGCGGCCGACGCGCTGCGCTGCCGAAGCGAGGGAGCGCGGCGATTGAACGAGCAGCACCTGATCGAGAGCCCCGATGTCGATTCCCAGCTCGAGCGAGCTCGTCGCCACCAGCGACGGCAGCTCACCGGCCTTGAGCCGCTTCTCGATCGCCGACCGCAACTCGCGCGACAGCGAACCGTGGTGCGACCAGGCGATCTCGCGCGGACCGCCGTCGTTGATCAGGCGGGTCAGTTTCTCCGAAAGCCGCCGGCTGTTGGTGAAGACCAGAGTCGAACGCGCCTTGAGGATCTGTTCGCGCAGGTCCGCGGCGACGATGTTCCAGAGCGGCTCTCCTTCGCGGTCTTCGCCTGGAACCGCCGCCAGCGCCGGGGGCAACCTCACCTCGACGTCGTAGCGCTTGGGCTGCCGCGATTCCACGATGACCATCGGCCGCCGCACATAGAGCGGATGATCGTCGGCCCCGCGCTCCAGCCGGTAGCCCCCGACCCAGGAAGCCACGCGCGTCAGCGGCCGCGCCGTCGCCGAGAGCGCGATGCGCTGAAACTCGCCGGCGAAGAGCACTAGACGATCGACTGCGGTGATGAGGTGCGTGCCGCGCTTCGTCGCCGCCACAGCGTGAATTTCGTCCAGGATCACCGTCCGCAGGCCGGCGAAGAGCGCCGGCCCCGCCTTGGAGTTGACCAGCAAGTTGAGGCTCTCCGGTGTGGTGATGAGAATCTCCGGCCGCTGTCGCACGATCTTCTGACGCTCCGCGGAAGGGGTGTCGCCGCTCCGCATCGCCACCCGGATGCGCGGCAATTCGCTCCCCGAAGCGGCGAAGGTGGCGGCAATTCCCGCCAGAGGCTCGGCCAGATTCCGTTCGATATCGGCGTTCAGCGCTTTCAGGGGCGAGACGTAGAGCACCCGGGTCGATCCCTCCTCCCAGGCGCCCGTAGCGAGCTGCTGCAGCGCCCAGAGAAACGCGGTCAGGGTCTTGCCGCTGCCGGTCGGAGCGGTCAGCAGCACGTTGGCTCCGTCGGCGATCGGTCCCCAGGCGAGCCGCTGCACCTCGGTCGGAGTGCCGAACCGGCGCTCGAACCAGGTACGAATCCGCGGGTCGAAGCGGTCGAGGCTCACGACTTCGAGCTTACCCGACCGATCGGGCTAAAATGAGCGCCTGAACCTCTCCGGAAGGAATCGCCCATGTCGACCCTGCACGGCAAGACTCTCCTCATCACCGGCGCATCGCGCGGCATCGGACTCGCCATCGGCCTGCGCGCCGCGCGCGACGGAGCGAACGTCGCCATCCTCGCCAAGACGACCGAGCCGCATCCCCGCCTGCCGGGAACGATCCATACCGCCGCCGCGGAGATCGAAGCCGCGGGAGGAAAGGCGCTCGCCGTCGCCTGCGATATCCGTGACGAGGCGCAGGTGAAAGCCGCCGTCGACGCGGTCCGCGAGCGCTTTGGCGGCATCGACATCCTGGTCAACAACGCTTCAGCGATCAACCTCACGGCGACGCTCGAAACGCCGATGAAGCGGTTCGATCTCATGTTCTCGGTCAACGTCCGCGGCACCTTCCTCTGCTCGCAGGCCTGCCTGCCGGAGCTCAAGAAGGCGGCCAATCCGCACATCCTCAACCTCTCGCCACCGCTCAACATGGACAAGAAGTGGTTCGCCAACCACGTCGCCTACACCATGGCGAAGTACGGCATGAGCATGTGCGTACTCGGCATGGCCGAGGAGCTCAAAGGCGACGGCGTAGCGGTGAACGCCCTCTGGCCGCGCACCGCGATCGACACCGCCGCGCTCGCCATGCTCGGCGGCTTCATCTCGGCGGCCAACAGCCGGAAGCCCGCGATCCTCGCCGACGCGGCGCACTGGATCCTCACCCAGCCGTCGCGGCTCTGCACCGGCAACTTCTTCATCGACGACGAGGTGCTGGCGGGCGCCGGCGTGACCGACCTCGACGCTTACGCCGTCGAACCGGGCCAGCCCCTGATCGCGGATTTCTTCCTGTGAAAGTCGCCTCGGCCTGCCCTCTGGACTGCCCCGACGCCTGCAGCCTCGAGGTCACGGTCGAGAACGGCCGCGTCACCAAGCTCGACGGCGCCCGCGATCGCAATCCCGTCACCGAGGGCTACATCTGCGCCAAAGTGCGCAAGTTCCCCGAGCAGCTCTACGGCAAGGAGCGCCTGCTGGAGCCGATGGTGCGGGTCGGCGAGAAGGGCGCCGGGCTCTTCGAACCGGTCACCTGGAGCGCGGCGCTCTCGCTCGCCGCCGAACGCCTGGTCGAGACCCGCGATCGCTACGGCGGCGAGGCGATCCTGCCCTACAGCTATGGCGGTTCGAACGGCTATCTGTCGCAGGACACTACGGACGCGCTGCTCTTCCATCGCCTCGGCGCCTCGCGCCTGGCGCGCACGGTCTGCGCTGCAGCCACCGGCCGCGCAGCTGCAGGCCTCTACGGCAAGATGGAGGGGGTCGCGTACGCCGACTATCCTGCGGCGCGTCTGGTGGTGGTGTGGGGCTGCAATCCTTCCGCCTCGGGCATTCACCTGGTGCCGCCGATCCAGGCGGCCTGCGAGGCCGGCGCCAAGCTCGTCGTCATCGATCCCCGCGCCACGCCGCTCGCCAAACAGGCCGACCTGCATCTCGCCGTCCGGCCCGGGACCGATCTCGTCGTCGCCCTGGCGGTGATCCGCGAGCTCTTCACCAGCGGCCGCGCGGATCGCGATTTCCTCGCTCGACATGCCACCCGCGCCGACGAGCTCGAGCGCCGCGCGGCGCCGTGGACGCTGGCGCGGGCGGCGGAGATCGCGGGAGTGCCGCTCGCCGACCTCGCGCGCTTCGTCGACCTCTACGCCTCCCTGTCACCCGCCGTCCTGCGTTGCGGCTGGGGCCTCGAGCGCAACCGCAACGGAGGCTCCGCCGTAGCCGCGGTTCTCGCCCTGCCCGCGGTGGCCGGAAAGTTCGGCGTGCGCGGCGGCGGCTACACGCTGTCCAATTCGGCGGCCTTCAAGATGAACAGCGCGGCGATCGCCGGAGCCGAGGCGCCGACTCGTACGATCAACATGAATCGCCTCGGCGAGGCGCTCACTTCGACCACCGCCAGGCCGGTCCACCTGCTCTTCGTCTACAACTCGAATGCGCTGATGACGACGCCGAACCAGACGCTCGTGCGCCGCGGCCTGGAGCGCGACGACCTTTTCACGATCGTCTTCGATCAGGTGCTCACCGACACCGCACGTTACGCCGATCTCGTCCTGCCGGCGACCACCTTCCTGGAGCATCACGAGTTGTCGCGCGGCTATGGCGCGATGGTGCTGCAGCAGATCGCTCCGGTGATCCCACCGGTCGGGCAGGCGCGGTCCAACTACAGCGTCTTCGCCGAGCTCGCCGTGCGGACCGGCGTCGCGCCGGCGGACGAGATCCCCACCGAGCAGGCCGCGATCGCGCAGATCCTCGACTCGAGCGGTCGCGGTGCCGACCTGACGGCGGAGCTCGCCGCGCAGGGCTTCGCCCGTCCGGCCGCAGGCGATCGTCCGGTGCAGTTCCTCGACGTATTTCCGAAGACCGACGACCGCAGGATTCACCTCGTGCCGGAGGCGCTCGATGCCGAGGCGCGCGAGGGGCTCTACGGCTTTCAGCAGGATCCGGGTTCGGCGGCGGCACCGCTGGCGCTCATCTCGCCGGCGACCCACCGCACCATCAGCTCCACTCTGGGGCAGTTGCGCAAGGGTCCGGTGCCGCTCGAGATGCATCCCTCGGACGCCGCCTCGCGCGGCCTCGCCGACGGCCAGCAGGTGAAAGTCGCCAACGCCTACGGCGAGGTCATTTGTCGGCTGCACTTTTCGCACGACCAGCGACCGGGCGTCGTCGAGCTGCCCAAAGGGCTCTGGGCACAGAACACCGAGAATGGCTTCACCGCCTGCGCACTGGCGCCCGACACCTTCACCGATCTGGGTGACGGCGCTTGCTTCAACGACGCGCGGGTCGAAGTCTCGTCGGCCTGAGCCAGCGAGCGCGCGCCATCGCCGGCTGCCGCCGGCTACCGCCGGCTAGCGCTTGGTATAGGTCGAGTAGCCGGCGATGACCGCGCGACGAAGGTCCGGCGCGGTGCTCTCGAAGCCGACCAGGAGTACCGTGCGGTTGCCTTCCTGGCGCAGCACCGGCTCGTTCGGGAAACGACAGCCGCCGGCCGGGCATCCCCGCCCCGGAAGGCAGTCCGCCGCGACACCGGCGCTCTGGGCTTCGTAGCGGTATCCGGTGAATCGCGCGCCGGCAGGGAGCTCCACGGCGACGACACGGCATCCCAGGCCCGCGCCGGCAAGGTCCGCCGAGAGGGCACCGACCGCGCCCAGCTCGACGCTCTTCAAGCGCGCCGGGAGGTCCTCCGGACAGCCGGCCTTCGCACCGCCCTCGATCGCCGCTTCGCCCCAGGCCGCGCTCTCACCCGGCGAGCACTCGACGCAAAGCCGCGCCCGCCCCGGTTGCGCCGGCGGAGCCGGTGCTGCCGGTGCTGCCGGTGATGGCGGGGATGCTGCCACTACGGGAGCCGGTACCGGAGGCGCCGACGGAGGTGGCGAGAGCGGAACGGCGGGCGCAGGCGGTTTCGTTTCTGCTGGTGAAGGGACGACAGGCGCAGGTGACGGCATTGCCGGCGGCGTCGGAGGCTTCACGGCCGGCGCAGCGGGTGCTGGAACCGGCATCGGCTTGGGCGCCGGAGCGACCGGCGGTGGAGCTGGCACGACTTCCTTTACCGGAGCCTTTTTTACTTCTGGAGCTTCTTCCGGCGCAGGAGCCGGCGGGACCGGCCTCGGAGTGGGCACGGGTGCCAACTCACGCACCGGCGCAGGAGCCGGAGCCACTGGAGCGGGTGCCGGTTCAGGAGTCACTGCGGCGACGACCGACTCGGGCGCACGGGAAGTTGGAGGAGAGGTCGCAACCTGTGTGACCGGACCAGCCGGCACGGTCGCGCCGGCGCGACCGCGAGAGAACTTGACCTTCATCGTCGAGGAGGCGCCGGGGGCCATGAGATGCGACGCGGACAGCACCGAAGGCTTGGACTCGGCGCCCACCGCCAGCTCGGCGCGGTAGCTCATATGCCCGGCGTGGCGAACCTCGACCGACCATCGGCCGGCCGCGAGCCCGCCGATGTTCGCCTGCCCCGAGCCATCGGTCAGTACCGATGGCAGCGATCCGCCGCCGTCCGGTGAGAGGTAGACCAGCAGGACTTCGGCGCCGGCGAGGTTACGGCCTTTGGCGTCTTCGACCTGGACGGCGATCGCCGCCGGCCCACGCCAATCCTGGCCGATGGCCGGAGCCGAAAGGAGGACTGCAGCGAGGAGGAGGGCTGCCTTGCGCATGGCTTTTCGGAGATCCTACCGCAGGAGGTCGGCTGTCGGCGAACTCAGAGCCGGCCGGTGGGAGTGACCGCGACGGGAGCCGTCCCGCCAGGCTCTGCGTGCGGAGTGAAGTCTTCGCCCGGGTTGATGAAGCGATCGCTCTCGAGCTTGAACTGACGGTCGTGGAGCTGCTTGTAGCGGCCGTCGCGGGCGAGGAGCTCGCGGTGGGTGCCGTGCTCGACGACCTCTCCCTCCTCCACCACCAGGATCTGGTCGGCGCTGCGGATGGTCGACAGGCGATGGGCGATGACGAAGGTGGTGCGCCCCGCGCGCAGGGTCGCCAGTCCGTCCTGAATCATCGCTTCACTCTCGCTGTCGAGGCTCGAGGTCGCTTCGTCGAGGATCAGGATGGTCGGATTCGCCAGCACCGCGCGGGCGATCGCCACGCGCTGACGCTGCCCGCCCGAGAGCTTCACGCCGCGCTCGCCGACGATCGTTTCGTAGCCGTTTTCGAAGCCGGTCACGAACTCGTCGCAGTGGGCTACCTTGGCCGCGGCGAGAATCTCCTCGCGGCCGGCATTCGGGCGCGAGTAGGCGATGTTCTCGGCGATCGAGCCGTCGAACAGGAAGTTGTCCTGGAACACTGCGCCCAGATGCCCCCGGTAGTCGCGCAGGCGGAGAGTCGCCAGATCCTCGCCGTCGATGCGGATGGTGCCGCGGGTCGGGCGATGAAAAGCCATCACCAGGCCGATCAGCGTGCTCTTGCCGGAGCCCGAGGAGCCGACGAGCGCGGTCGTCGAGCCGGCGGCCGAGCGGAACGACACCCCCTTGAGCACCGGCGTGTCCGCCTGGTACTCGAACCAGACGTCGTCGAACTCGACCTCGCCGCGCAGCTTCTCGACCGGCTTGCGGGAGGCGTCCTCGTCGTCCTCGGTGGTCTTGCCGAAGATCTCGCGGATCCGGTCGAGGCCGGCAAACGCCTCGGTGAGCTGGGTGCCGATCGAGGCGATCTCGGCCACCGGCGCCACCAGGAGGCCGCTGAAGAAGATGTACATGATGAAGTCGCCGAGCGTCATCGTGCCTTCGAGAATGGCGCGCCCGCCCATCAGCATCATGATCACGCCGACGACCCCGAGCAGCGCGGTCGAAGCGCTGGTGAGGCCGGCCACGCCACTCATCGTGCTGCGGATGTTGCCGAACAGCCGGTCGATACCGGCGCCGAAGACGTCCTCTTCGAACTTCTCCGCCGTGTAGGCCTTGACGATCCGCACGCCTCCCAGGGACTCGCCGAGGCGGCCGGTGATCTCGGCTTGGATCTTGCTGCGTTCGCGGAAGATCGGACGCAGCCGGCTGAAGGCGTAGGAGAGCATGCCGGCGAACAGCAGAATCACGCCGAGAATGGCCAGAGTGAGCTGCCAGTTGAGCCAGAAAAGGACCCCGAGTGCGAGCGCCGCCGTCACCAGCCCGCCGACGAGCTGGACCAGACCCGTGCCGACGAGATTGCGAATGCCTTCGGCGTCGGCCATGACGCGAGTGATCAGCTCGCCGCTCTTGGTGCCATCGAAATAGCTCGTCGGCAGGCGCATGACGTGGGCATGGAGCTTCTTGCGCATCTCGGCGATCTGGCGTTGCGCCGCGATCCCGAGGAGATTCGCCAGCCCCCAGCCCGTCGCTGCCTGGACGATGGTCGCGACGCCGGCGGCGATGGCGAGCGGCAGCAGCAGCCCGCGGTCGCCTTTGCCCAGGACGTCGTCGATCAGGTACTTCGACGACGCCGGCAGCACCAGGCCGGCGAGCCTGCCAATGAGCATGAGCAGCAACGCCCAGCCGAGGCGGCGGCGCTGCTGCCAGACCAGCAACTTCGCCTCGCGCCAGACCGAGTCGAGCTTCAGCTTCGGCTTCTTTTTTTCGCTCATCCGCCCTCGACAGCGCGTAGAAGCTGCGCACCGGTCACAATGGAAATCACGATAGAAGCGAGGGTCAATCCCAGGCAGACGATCGCCCACAGCATGTGCACCGTGCGCTCCGGCTTCAACGGATCGAGCGCCCGCGCCGCCAGGAATCCACCCAGGAAGCCACCGGCATGGGCCCAGTTGTCGACCCCGGGCATGATGGCGCCGAACAGGAACATCACCACCGCCCAGGTCCACACCTGCTGGTGCATGGCCCGCTGCCCGCTGCGCCGGCCGTAACAGACGAGCGCACCCAGCAGGCCGAAGATGGAGGCCGACGCGCCCACCGTGAACGGGGCGTGCGAACCCAGAATCGGAATCGACGGGAGGTAGGCGCCGGCAGTCGAGCTCAGGCCGAAACCGACGATCGAGGCCGCCGTCCAAACCAGGATCATCCGGCCGGCGCCGTAGAGCTCGGCGACCGGGCCGGCGAGCTGGCGGACCCACATCATGTTGAAGAAGATGTGCAGCAGGCCGCCGTGCAGCCAGGAGGCGCTGAGGAGGGTCCAGACGTGTCCGAGCCCGTACACCGGCAACGGGCCGCTCGCCCCGAGCAGAAAGAGGGTTCGCGAGTCTGGCGAGAGCAGGTTCATCAGCCCGCGCGGCTGCAGCGCGCTCGGCGAGAGCAGAACGCTGACGATGAAGAGGATCGAGCAACCGCCAATAAGCAGTTGAACGAAGCCCAGGTCGGCGCCCAGCCGCCGCAGCAGCGGTGCGAAACCCCACAGCGAGGGGTTGCGCGCGCCGCAGTGGAAGCAGCGCTCGTCCTTGACGCCGACCAGTCGTCCGCAGGAAGCGCAGACGACCGAGCCGCTGGTCTGCCGTGCGAAGAGGCTCAGGGCTTTTCGTTGTACGACATCAGCGCCTGGGTTTCGCCGTCCTGCGCCGCGGCAGTGATCGACAACTGGCGCTTGCCGCCGTCCGCAGTCGCGTTCAGTGTGCCGCTCGGGACACCGTTGTAGCTCAGGCTCGCCTTCTGGACCTCGAAGCCGGCCGCTTTCAGCCTCGCTTCATAGAAGGCGATGACGACGTCCGGTGCGTCGGGAGTCTTCATGGTGAAGGTTCCGGTCTTCTCGCCCTGCGCTTCGATGTTCGCCAGCCCCTCGGTGCGCCCGCCCGGATAGTCGCCGATCCAGTCCGGCGCCCGCTGCGCCCCGGAACCGTAGGTGGCCGTGCCCTGGTCGGTCACGATCTTCACCTGGCCGGCGTTCTCGCCCGTGGAGTCGAAGTCGATGCTCGTCTTCTCGCCATCGGCGTCGATCGAGAACCTTCCGGACTTGATGTCGTCAAGGTCGAAGGTGACTTCCTTGCCGGTCTTCTTCTCGCGCACCGTGATCGTGCCGGCCGCGGGGTCGGAGGAGAGGACCTCGAGCTCGGGGTTCAGGCGCAGCATCATTGCGGCGGCTTTGACGGCTGCGGCATCCGGATTCGATTCGACTTCCTTGGCAAAGTCGGAGAGCCCGCCGATCGTCTTCTTTGCGAAGTATCCGCCCACGACGACGCAACTGCCCACCAGCAGGAACAAAAGGACTCCGCA
>JAYTAM010000254.1:0-7357 GCA_043737505.1 Thermoanaerobaculia bacterium | reverse complement strand
GCAGCTTCTCGCCGTCTGCCGGCGGAGTCGTCGACAGCAGGTCCCAGCTCCAGACGACCGCCTCGGAGAGGGTCAACTCGACCTGCAGGACGCCGTTCTCGCGCGTCGCAGTGAGGCTGGAGGCCGACCTCAGATTGCGCGCCGCGACCGGATCGGAGAAGCGATCGGTGATGCGATAGGTGAACGCCGCCGGTCCCTGTACCCAGAACCCGCACGGCACGCCCTCCGCGGCGAGCAGGTAGACCTTGGCCCCGGGCTGGACCCGAAGCTCGCCGTGGCCCAGAGCGAGGGTGGCTCCGAGCGGGATCTCCCGGACCACGGAAGGATGCTCGAGCGCCGCTCCCAGGGCGACTGGGTCGAGGGGCTGCGCCGGCGAGGCGGTAGAGGAAAAGGCAAGGGCGACGATGCCGCAGGCGATTCGACCGATCATCGAGTTCTCCGGTAGTGAGCGGCGACTCTAGCCGATCGTCCGTCGGCGCCGTGCAGGGGGTGCCCCGGCTATCCGGCCGGAGCGAGTAGATCGGCGGCGAGCAGCGCGGCGGTCGCTTCGCGCAGCCGGACCTGGCCCACTCCGGAGCGCTCGGCGATGTCGTCGAGAGAATGGGTGCCGTCGCACAGATTGAGCATCCAGAGGATCGCCAGCTCGCGCTCACGGCCAGCGTCGTCGCCGCCGATCAGGCGGTAGAGGCCGCGGCGGCCGAGCTGCGGTTCGCAGTCGGGGGCGAGGTTCCGGTAGCACTCGCGGCTCTCGAGCGCATCGACGACGCTCTCGAGCGCGGCGAGCGAAGCGGCGAGCGTTTCGGGGCGAATGAAGTCGAGGCTGTCCGCCGAGGTGTGGTACTCGGGGTAGCGCCCATAGGGAGTGCGCGAAAGACAGCCCGCCTCCAAGCCTATGCCGGGGGCGTTGTACTGCCGCTCGTCGTAGCCGAACGGGACGAACTCTTCGACCACCAACTCCTGCCCCAGCTTGGCCAGCGCTCGTGGCACCTCACGGTCGACCGGCGCGTCGCCACTGCGCGACTTCTTGTAGTGGAATTTCCCCGGAGCGCCCAGGCCGGCGAGCACGAGGGCGTGGCGGACCCGTGCCCGTTTCTCGGGGTTTGTCGCCAACCAGGCGATGGCGCCGATCGTGCCGGGCAGGAAGAGGAAACGGTACGAGAGCCGGCGCCGCGGGCGAGCGGCGAGCCGCTCGGCGAGCGCCGCCGCGACCACCATGCCGGAGAGGTTGTCGTTGGCGAGCGACGGGTGACAACTGTGGGTGGAGAAGAGGACCTCTTCGGCCGACTCGCCCGGAAGCGCGAGCTCGCCAATCGTGAGGCCGCCGTCGAACAGCTCGGTGTCGACCACGACGTCGTACTCGCCGTCCGGCAGCGCCTCGACGAGGCGGTGGGGGAGACAGAAGCCCCACTGCTCCTTGTAGTAGCTCGTGCGGTACGGGATGAGGTCCGGTTGCGCCAGAAGGGTGTAGAGGTGCGGACGGAGCTCGGCGAGCGGCACCCGTCCACGAAACGGGGCGCTGTAGCCGAGGAGCTGGAGATTGTGCGCCGCGGCGTCAGCGATTCGCCGGCCGTCGGGCGCCGTGATGTGCGCTTCGCGGAGCCGCCACTCCCGCGGCACCGTCCAGTCGAAGACCGGCGTGCCGCTCGGGATCTCCCGGGCCTCGAGGGGGATCCGCTCGCCGAGGATCGCGAGACTCTTGCGGACGCCGTCGCCGGTGATGCTGCGCGGGATCGGGAAGAGGCGCGCGGCGAGCGCGTGCAGCTGTTCACCGGTCAAGGCTGCAATCATGGCTGCGGCGTAGGCGGCAGGGGCGGCAGGAGATCGGGATAGCCCGCGTCGCGCTCGGAGATCAAGCGCACCGGTTCCGGCAGGACGATGCCGAAGGCCGGATCGTTCCAGCGCACGCCGCGCGATGCCGCCGGTTCGTAGAACTCCGACATCGCATAGTGCACTTCGCAGTCGTCCGTCAGGGTCAGGAACCCGTGCGCCACCCCGGGAGGGATGTAGACGGCGTTTCTCGCCTCGGCCGAAAGCTCGATCGCCAGGTGTTGGCGGAAGATGTGCGAGTCGGGGCGAAGATCGACCAGCAGATCGTAGATCGTGCCGCGCACGCAGCGCACCAGCTTCGCCTCGCCGTGCGGCTCGGCCTGGTAGTGCATCCCGCGCAGGGTGCCGCGGAGCGGATTGAAGGAGAGACTGGTCTGCGCCATCCGGCCGTCGAGTCCCGCCGCCGCGAACTCGCGCGCACAGAAAGTGCGGGCGAAGAAACCCCGGTCGTCGGCCGCCGGCTCGAGCTCGACCAGGAACGCACCGGGGATGCCGAGCTGGACGAGCTTCACAGCAGCTCGACTCCGGGGATCGCCACCAGGAACTGCCCACCCCAGTCGCGGATCGCCGACATCTGTGCGGCGATCTCGACGCGCAGGTTCCACGGCAGAATCAGGACGTAGTCCGGGCGAGTCTCGAAGATCGCCTCCGGTGCCCGGATCGGAATCCGGGTACCGGGGAGGAAGAGTCCCTGCTTGTGCGGGCTGCGATCGACCGTGTAGTCGAGAAAATCGCCGCGCACGCCGCAGTAGTTGAGGAGGGTGTTCCCTTTGGCCGGGGCGCCGTAGCCGACGATTCGCTTGCCGGCGCGCTTCTCGCGGATCAGGAACTCGAGCAGGGCCCGTTTGGTCTCGCGGACGCGCTCGGAAAAGCCGGCGTAGTAGCTGAGGGTCTCGACGCCGAGGGCGCGTTCGCGGGCGAGGAGAGCGGCCACAGGCGGTGTGAGCGGGCCGGGCGCATCGCCGGTGGAGGCGCGGTGGCGGGCATAGATCCG
Organism: Thermoanaerobaculia bacterium; assembly: GCA_043737505.1. Taxonomy (GTDB): domain Bacteria; phylum Acidobacteriota; class Thermoanaerobaculia; order Multivoradales; family JAGPDF01; genus JAGPDF01. The sequence goes on along the minus strand of JAYTAM010000254.1, from coordinate 4,536 downwards.
CAGGCTTCCGCCGTGAGTCGGGAGCTCCTCGACGTCGAAGAGCTCGAGGCCGTGAGCGGCGAAGACGCGCTCGACGGCGACGAAAGAGAAGTACGAGTAGTGCTCGTGGTAGATGGTGTCGAACTGGTTGCCGGCGATCATCTGCACGAGGTGTGGGAATTCCATCGTCAGGACGCCTTCGTCCTTGAGCAGGATCGCCAGGCCGCCGACGAAATCGTCGAGGTCCGGAACGTGGGCGAGGACGTTGTTGCCGAGGACGAGGTCGGCGGCGTGGCCGCGCGCGACGAGGTCGCGCGCCGTCTCGCGGCCGAAGAATCGCACCTCGGTCGGTATGCCGATCTTCCGCGCCGCCTCGGCGACGTTCGCCGCCGGCTCGACCCCGAGCACCGGAATGCCGCGCTCGACGAAGTTCCGCAGCAGGTAGCCGTCGTTCGAGGCGATCTCGACCACCTGGCTCGCCGGGCCGAGGCCGAATCGCGGCACCACGAGGTCGACGTAGCTCTTCGCGTGCTCGAGCCAGCTGGTGGAGAAGGAGGAGAAGTAGGCGTAGTCGCTGAAGATCTCCTGCGGCGTCGCGCACTCCGGCAGCTGGCAGAGCCAGCAGCGATCGCAGACGAAGACGCAGAGCGGCAGGAAGGCCTCGGCCTGGGCCAGAGCAGCCGCGGAAAGGTAGGAGTTGGCGAGCGGCGAGCTGCCGAGGTCGACCATCACCTGGTCGAGCGGAGCGCCGCAGGAGCGGCAGACGAGGTCCTGCGGTGGGCTGGTCATGGTCGCGGTCGGGGTAACTGAGTCGGGAGTCAGGCGCCGCCGCGGCGAACTCTAGCAAAGCGGGCTGCCTAGGCCGGGGATTCCGGGGGCCCGTGTTATCTTCATTGAGTCTACGAGCCTTCTGCCGATGACCCTCGATCCCGATCTGCTCGCCATTCTGGTCTGCCCGAAGTGCCGGGCCGCGCTCGAACGGGTGGAGCTGCCGGAGTCGCTGCGGCGGACGCTCGTCGATCGCTATCGCGAGCACTTCCGCGACCAGACTCCGGTCGTCGAAGAGGGGCTGCTTTGCCGCGAATCCCAGCTCGTCTACCCGATCGTCTCCGATATCCCTGTCATGCTCGTGGACGAAGCCCTGCCGGCTTCGGCGCTCGCCCGCTAGGGCGAAAGGGCGAGACACGACGTGGGGCTTCCTGCGCCGCCCGGGTTCCCCTCACAGAACCAGGCGTCCCGCGAGCGGCTGCGCTTCGGCCTCTACGCTGCACACCTGCTGACCCTTTTCGGCATCGCCCTCTCGAACGTCGCGCTGGGCTTCGCCCTGTTGTTCTTTCCCGCGCTGCGTGACCGGAGTGACCCGGGTTTCCGCCGCGCACGACCGCTGCTCGTCGCGGCGGCGGCCTATGGCGGCCTGCTGATCGTCGCGGTCCTCTTCTCGCAGGATCGCGCTACCAGCGTCGGCTCCCTGCGCGAGCTCTTCACGCTCGCCGCCTTGCCGCTCGCCATCGGATCGATCGCCGGCGAGCGCCGCTTGCGCTGGCTCTTCGATGCCGCGATCGTCGCCGCGGCGCTCGCGGCGCTCGCCGGCCTCAGTCAGTTCTGGTTCGGCTTCGGCGACCTCGACCGGCGGATCCGCGGACCGTTCTCGCATGTCATGACCTTCTCGGGGATCCTGCTTCTGGTCGATCTGCTGCTGGTTGCCCGATTGATGTTCCGGCCGCCGGGCCCCCGCCAGCCGGACTCGCGACCGGTCGAGCCTGGCTGGCGGGGTCTCCTCGGCCGGCGCTGGATCGCCTGGACTTCGCTGGCGCTGATCAATCTGGCGCTGGTCGGTTCGCTCACGCGCAACGCCTGGATCGGCCTGGCTTTCGGCGGCGGCTGGCTGCTCTGGATGCGTCGGCGCCGGTTGCTGCTCTGGCTCGTGCCGGCGACGGCGGTCTTCATCGTTCTGGCGCCGGTATCGCTCCTCGCGCGGGCGCTTTCGATCACCAACCTGTCGGACGAATCGAGCTACGACCGCCTGTGCATGCTGGAGGCCGCTGCCCGGATGGTGGCGGAGCACCCCCTGCTCGGAGTCGGCCCGGACATGGCCGAACGCCTCTACCCGATCTATCGCCATACCAGCGCCTCGCGGCTCAACGTGCCGCATCTCCACGACAGCTACGCCCAGCTCGCCGCCGAACGCGGCCTGCCGGCGCTGGCCAGTTATCTCGCGCTCCTCGGGGTGGCCTTCGCACGCGCCTGGCGCGGGTTCCTCAGCGATCGCGGATATGAGAGCGATCGCTCCGGCGAGTCGCAAGGCCCGCGGGCCGACCTCTGGTTGGGGGTGATGGCGGCGCTGGGGGCGTTCTCGATCGCCGCCCTCTTCGAGCACAACTGGGGGGACGTCGAGGTTCAGCGCATCGCGCTCCTCCTGCTCGCAGCGCCTTTCTGCCTCGAGATCGGGACGCCCGCAGCAGCGGGCCGGCCGGCCGGACGTGCAGCCGGAAACCCGCCAGGAGAGGGCGGATGAGCCGTTCAGCGGCGGCGATGGAAGCCGACTTTCACCGCTTCCTCGACGGCACCCGTCGGGCGGTCGACGCCGAGCTCGAACGCCTTTTGCCGCCGGCGGAGGACGCGCCGCGGCGCCTGCATGCGGCGATGCGCTACAGCGTCCTGGGCGGAGGCAAGCGGCTGCGGCCGGCGCTGGTGCTGCTCGCCGGCCGGTCGTTCGGAGCAGCGAACGAGGGGCTTCTCGCCGGCGCCGCGGCGGTGGAGCTGGTGCACACCTACAGTCTCGTTCACGACGACCTTCCGGCGCTCGACGACGACGATCTGCGGCGCGGCCGGCCGACCCTGCACAAGCGCTACGACGAGGCGACGGCGATCCTGGCGGGCGACGCCCTGCTCACCCTGGGACTGACGATTCTCGCCGAGCTGCCGGAGGCGGCGCCCGGCGAGCTCAGGGCACGGGCGGTTTCCCTGGTCGGCAGGGCGATCGGCACCAGGGGCATGATCGGCGGGCAGGTCGAAGACCTCGAAGCCGAGGCCGGCTGGACGGCGGGCGACTCTGCGGCGGCCGCTCTGGAACGAATCCATCGCGGCAAAACCGGAGCTCTCCTCGTCGCCTGCCTCCGGCTGGGCGGCATGTACGCTGCGGCCACGCCGGCGGAAGATCTGATTCTGCGCGACTTAGGTGAGGCGATCGGACTCCTGTTCCAGATCCGCGATGATATTCTCGACGTGGAAGGGAGCGCTTCCGCCCTCGGCAAGACGCCTGGAAAGGACGCCGCCGCGAGCAAGCTCACCTACCCCGCGCTTTACGGACTCGACCGCAGCCGCGAGCGACTCAAAGAGCTCGGTCAGCAAGCGATGGACCGGATCGCCCAACTGCCGCGCGAACGCGAGACCTGGGCAGCGTTGATCTCGTTCCTCGGCCGTCGCGGCTATTGAGGCGCTAGCGGAGCCAGTGGAGCCACTGGAGCTACGGCGCGGTTCGTGCAGAGTTCCCAGGAGCCCCACCCCCGGAGATCCCATGAAACTACTCGATCGCGTCTCCACCCCCCACGAGCTTCGACGGCTCTCCCGCGAGGATCTGCCGCAGCTGGCCGACGAACTGCGCGACGAGATCGTCAGCGCGGTCTCGGAGACCGGCGGCCACTTCTCTTCGAACCTCGGCACCGTAGAGCTGACCATCGCACTGCACTACCTGTTCGACACGCCGCGCGACCTTCTGGTCTGGGACGTCGGCCATCAGACGTACCCGCACAAGATCCTCACCGGCCGACGCGATCGCATGTCGACCCTGCGGCAGTATGGCGGGATCTCCGGCTTCTGCCTGCGCAGCGAGTCGGAGTACGACGTCGTCGCCGCCGGCCACGCCTCGACCTCGATCTCCGCCGCGCTCGGTCTCGCGGTCGCGCGCGACCTGCGCAAAGAGTCGCATCAGGTCGTGGCGGTGATCGGCGACGGATCGATGACCGCCGGCATGGCGTTCGAGGCGATGAATCAGGCCGGCCACCTGGGCACCAAGATGATCGTCATCCTGAACGACAACTCGATGTCGATCTCGCCGTCGGTGGGCGCGTTGACGAAGTATCTCGAGGCGCTGATGGCCGGCCGCCACTACGCCAAACTGAAAGACGACATCAAGAAGGTGTTGCACAAGATCCCCGGCATCGGCGATCCGATGGTCGAAGTGGCGAAGGGTCTCGAGGAGGGGTTGCGCCAGATCTTCACTCCGGGGACGCTGTTCGAGGAGCTGGGCTTCCGCTACATCGGGCCGGTGAACGGACACTCGGTGCCGGCGCTTCTCGAAGCGCTGGAGAGCGCCAAGGCGATCGATGGACCGGTCCTGCTGCATGCCATCACCCAGAAGGGCAAGGGCTACAAGTACGCCGAGGACGAGCCGGTCGAGTACCACGGTCCGTCGCCTTTCGATCCCGTCGCCGGCATTCAGAAGGGCAAGCCCGGGTCGGCACCTTCCTATACCGCGATCTTCGGCAAGACGGCCATCCGGCTCGCCGAGCACGATCCGCGCATCGTCGCCATCACGGCCTCGATGCCCGACGGCAC
>JAYTAM010000253.1:0-7363 GCA_043737505.1 Thermoanaerobaculia bacterium | reverse complement strand
GACGAGCCGACCAACGATCTCGACATCGCCACTCTCGAGGTGCTCGAGGAGAGCCTGCTCGAGTTTCCCGGCGCGCTCGTCCTGGTCACCCACGATCGCTATCTGCTCGACCGGGTATCGACCGGCATTCTGGCGATCGAAGATGGGCGCGCCCAGCACTACACCGACAGCGGCCAGTGGGAGGAGGCTCGACGTGCGAAGCACCTCGCCGAGCTCGGGGCCCCAGTGGCGATTCGCAACAAGGAGAGCGCCGCCCGGGCGGCAAGCGCCGCCGGCGGGAATCGGCCCGGAATCGGACCCGCCGGCCGGGCAGGGCCGAAGCCGGCGGCGAAACGCCTCTCCTACAAGGAGCAGCGCGAGTGGGACGGCATGGAGGCGACGATCTTTGCCGCCGAAGGCGAGCTCGAGCGCTGTCGGGTAGCGGCGGAAGATCCGTTGATCGCCACCGACGCGGCCAGGCTCCACGACCGCTTCGCGGCTCTCGCCGCCGCCCAGAGCGAGGTCGAGCGCCTGTACGCGCGCTGGGCGGAGCTCGAAGCGAAGCTCGCCTGAGCGGGGCTCCGGGCTAGCGCCGCCGGGCGACGACGACCGCGAAGTCGCTGGTGAGCTCGCCGGAGGCGATGAGCGCGTCTTCCGCGGCGAAAAGCAGCTCCAGCCAGGAGACGTCTTGCGGATTCGCCGGATCGAAGCGGCGGGCGATCCCCTCGAGCACGAGGTGCAGGAGCGTCCCGCCGAGGTCGCGCCGCTCGAGGATCTCGAAGCGCTCGGCGACCAGAGCCAGGATCTCGTCCGAGCGCACCGACTCGGAGGGGTCGGCGGCGATGACCGCCTCGGCGGTCGGGGCGAACGGCTGGCGATGGATCTCTCCACCCTCCTCACTGACGCGGCGATAGCGCTCCGGAAGGAGTCCCAGCAGGTGGGTGGCGCACTCGAGTTGGCGGCGGGTCCACTGGAAGCGCTTGGGCCCGACGTACTCGTTGAGGAAGAGGATCCCGCCCGGCACCAGCGCGCGCTCGACGGCGGCGAGCAGCTCCTCGAGGCGCTCCACGTGGTGCACCGAAGAGACCCCCAGGACGACGTCGAAGGCGCGTTCGCCGAGCTCGGGGGCGTTGAGGTCGGCGACCCGGTAGGAGATCTGCGGCAGGCCCGCCTCAGCCGCCGCGGCGGTCGCCGCGGCGACCGCGCCGGCCGAGAGATCGAGGCCCAGGTGGCGAAGCGCGAAGCGCTTCGGCGCCAGCCCGCGCTCGAGCCGTCCATCCCCCGAGCCGAGTGTCAGGGCGGAGGCCACCGGGCGCACGACCCCCAGCCGGTCCAGCAGGTCGAGAAACCAGCCGTAGATGTCGCGTTCCACGCCGCTGCCGCCGCCCACTTTGCGGTGGATACGGCGCCGGACCAGCGGGTGCTCGAGCCAGTGCCCGCCGGCGGTCGAGGTCCACGCGCCGGTCCCTCCGGACCAGGCGCGATCGACTTCGGCAGCGAAAGACGGGGTGGACATCGCACTCCTCCTGCCGCACTGAAAAGGGGGGGCGGCTTGGCGGAGAGGGATTCGCTCCGTCCCCGCACCGGGCTAAGATAGCGGATCTCGCCGCTTGCGGCCCTCCCGACGGGAACGACGAAAACATGGAGAACGACGAGATGTCCAATGGTTTGCTGACCGGGCTCGGCCTGGCGACGCTGCTTGCCGGCGGCGCCTCCGCCGACAAGGCCACCTCGCCCGCCCAGGTTCCCGAGACAGCGCAGAATCCGCTGCTCGCTCCGTGGAGCGGCCCCTACGGCGGCGTGCCGCCGTTCGATCTCGCCCGAGTCGAGCTTTTTCGGCCGGCTCTCGAGGCCGCGATGGCCGAGAAGCTCGCAGAGATCTCGGCACTGGCGGCGAATCCTGAGCCGGCGACCTTCGCCAACACGATTGCGGCCCTCGAGAGCACGGGGCGTACCCTCGACCGGGTGGAGGAGATCTACGGCGTCTTCGCCGGCACCATGAGCACCCCCGAGGTGCAGGCGCTCGAACGCGAAATGGCGCCCAGAATGGCCGCGCTGGCCGACCAGATCACGCAGAACGAGAAGCTCTTCGCGCGCATCGAGGCGGTCTACCAGACTCGAGAGAGCTCGGGCCTCACCTCTGAGCAGCAGCGCCTCGTCTGGCTCCGGTATACCAGCTTCGCTCGCGCCGGAGCCCGCCTCGACGGACCTGCAAAGCAGCGTCTGTCGGAGATCAACCAGCGGCTGGCGACGCTGTTCACCCAGTTCAGCCAGAACATCCTCGCCGACGAGACCGACTACGTCCTCGAGGTTTCCGAGGAGGCCGACCTCGCGGGCCTTCCGCCCTCGCTGCGCTCGGCAGCCGCGGCGGCCGCCGAATCCCGCGGCCGCGCAGGCTCGTGGGCGATCCTCAACACCCGATCTTCGATGGAGCCGTTCCTGACCTATTCCGATCGGCGGGATCTGCGCGAGAAGGTCTGGCGAACCTACTTCAGTCGCGGCGACAATGGCGACAAACACGACAACAACGCCGGAATCGCCGAGATCCTGAAGTTGCGCGGCGAGCGCGCGAAACTCATCGGCTATGCGAATCACGCCGAACGGAGGCTCGAGGACTCGATGGCGAAGACCCCGGAGCGCACGCTCGAGCTGATGGAGGCGATGTGGAAGCCGGCGGTGGCGCGGGTCCACGAAGAGGTCGCCGACATGCAGAAGATCGCCGGCGCGGCGCACCCGATCGAACCCTGGGACTACCGCTACTACGCCGAGAAGGTGCGCAAGGCGCGCTACGACCTGGACGAGAATGAGGTGAAGCCGTACCTGCAGCTCGAGAAGCTCCGCGAAGGGATGTTCTGGGTGGCGGGAGAGCTCCTCGGTCTGCGCTTCTCTCCGGTCGCAGAGGTGCCGGTCTATCACCCTGACGTGCGGGTCTGGAAGGTGACGAAGGAGTCCGGTGAGCTGGTCGGACTGTGGTATTTCGACCCCTACGCCCGGCCCGGCAAGCGCTCCGGCGCCTGGATGAACGCCTACCGCAACCAGGAGCGTTTCGCGGGCGAGGTCAAGACGATCGTCTCGAACAACTCGAACTTCGTGAAGGGCAGAGCGGGCGAGGCGGTCCTCATCAGCTGGAGCGACGCCGAGACTCTCTTCCACGAGTTCGGCCACGCGCTGCACGGCCTGTCGTCGAACGTCACCTACCCGTCGCTCGCCGGCACCAACGTGGCGCGCGACTACGTCGAGTTCCCGTCGCAGCTGCTGGAGCACTGGCTGTCGACGCCGGAGGTTCTCGACCGCTTCGCCCTGCACGTCGAGACCGGCAAGCCGATGCCGCGTGAGCTGGTCGCGAAGATCGAGCGTGCGGCGACCTTCAACCAGGGCTTCGCGACGGTCGAGTTCCTGGCGAGCGCCCTCATCGACATGAAGCTGCACCTCGCCGCGGCAGGGGGCGGCATCACGATCGACCCCGACAGGTTCGAGCGCGAGACGCTCGCGGCGCTCGGCATGCCGAAAGAGATCGTCATGCGGCACCGCACGCCGCAGTTCTCGCACATCTTCTCGTCCGACAGCTACTCCGCCGGCTACTACAGCTACCTCTGGGCCGACACGCTCACCGCCGACGCCTGGGATGCCTTCACCGAGGCCGGCGGCGGCTACGACAAGACGGTCGCCAAGCGCCTGTACGACTATGTCTTCTCGGTCGGCAATACCGTCGATCCCGCCGAGGCCTACCGCGCCTTCCGCGGCAAGGAGGCGGGTATCGAGGCACTGATGCGCGACCGCGGATTCGCGCCCCCGGCGGCGGCCGGCGCAGGAGCCGCCAGAAAGTAAACGGCCGTCCGGCGGCCAGAAGGTACACTTGCCGCAGATGTCGGCCGAGGCGGAGCGCAACGCGGACCTGACCGGACTGCTCCAGGCTTGGCGAACCGGCAGCGCCGTGGCGCGCGACGAGCTGCTCGAGCGCGTTTACGCGCACCTCAAACGGATCGCGGCGGCGCAGCTCCGAGGCGAGCGGGATGGCCACACCCTCCAGCCCACCGCCCTCGTGCACGAGGCCTACCTGCGTCTGGTGAATCAGTCCAAGGTGGACTGGCGCGACCGGGCGCACTTCTTCGGTCTCGTCGCAGCAACCATGCGCCGCGTGCTGATCGACCACGCGCGGCGCCGCCGAAGTCTCAAGCGTCAACACGGAGAACCGTTCGCGGGTTTGACGATCGCCGGCGTCGCGGCCCCCGAAGTCGATCTCCTCGACCTCGACCGCGCCCTCGAACGGCTGCAGGGAGAATCGGCGCGCGCTGCCCAGGTGGTGGAGATGCGGTATTTCGCCGGCCTCGAAATCGATGAAGTAGCCGACTGTCTGGGGATCTCGCCGGCGACGGTCAAGCGGGACTGGGAGTTCGCCCGCACCTGGATGCGGGTGGAGCTGCGCGAGGAGGCATGAGCGACAGCGCGGGGTCGCAGGACGGCAGCGGCCGCAGCGACCGCATTGACCACATCGGGCGATCGCTGCGCGACCTCTACGACGAAGCCCTGGATCTGCCTGTCGAAGAGCGCGAGCACTTCCTTGCCACGGTCGAGTCCTCCGGAAATCCGCACTTTACGCAGCTTCGCCGCCTGCTCTCGGCCGCCGACCCGAGTGCGGAGTCGCCACTCGACTCCGACCCTTGGGCGAAGATCGGCGAAGAGGTCCCCGAACCGACGCCGGAGCGCATCGGCCCCTATCGGATTCTCTCGGAGCTCGGGCGCGGCGGGATGGGTCGCGTCTACCTCGCCGAGCTCGCCGGCGCCGATTTTCGCCGCCAGGTGGCGCTCAAGGTCGTCGCGCCATGGGGGGGCGGAGTCGGCGAAATCGAGCGCCGTTTTCGTGAGGAGCGCCGCATACTCGCCCGACTCGAACATCCGGGGATCGCGCGCCTCTACGACGCCGGCCGCGCCGAGGACGGGCGCTGGTACCTCGCGCTCGAGTACGTCGCCGGTTCGAATCTCATCGACCACGTGCGTGAGCAGGGTCTGGAGCTGGCCGAGCGCCTGCGCCTCTTCCTCGCCGTCCTCGAAGCGGTGGCATTCGCGCACGCCGCCTCGGTCGTGCATCGCGACCTCAAGCCGGCGAACATTCAGGTCGGCCGCGACGGCAGGCCGCGCCTGCTCGATTTCGGGATCGCCAAGTTTCTCGGCGAAGGCTCGGTGGAAGCGGCCGGCGACATCCCGGTCACCCGCGCCGGAACGCGCGCGCTGACGCCTGCCTATGCGAGTCCGGAGCAGTTTCGCGGCGCTGCCGTCACGCCCGCCGCCGACGTTTTTTCGCTCGGCGTGGTGTTTTACGAGCTCCTGTCGGACGTCCGTCCGTTCCGACCGAAGGGCACCGAGGCGGAGATCGAGCAGGCCATCCTCGGCGAAGACCCGGAGCCTCCGAGCACCGCCCGTCGGCGCCTGCAGACGACGACGGACCGCGCCGCCGGGCAGCTTCCGCCGGAACGGCCGGCGTCGAAGAGGATGCCGCGGGACCTCGACGCGATCTGTCTCAAGGCGCTGCAGAAGAATCCGCAGGAGCGCTACCCTTCGGCGGCCGAGTTCGCCGAGGACATCGCGCGTTACCTGGCCGGGGCCCCGGTCGTCGCGCGCGGCGGCGGGTTCGGCTACCGGCTCTCCCGCTTCTATCGCCGGAATCGGCCAGCGGTCGCGGTCGCCGCCCTCCTCGCTCTGCTTGTCGCCACGCTCGTCGCCGCCATCCGCTACCGCGAAGTCGCAAGGCGCGAACCGGGCTCTGCCGGCCCCATCGAACCGGCGCCGCGCAAGTTTCCCTACTCCGGCGTCGCGGCGAGCGACGTTCCGGAGCTCGAGCGCCGCTTCGCCGCCGAGCCCGGCAGCGTCGAAACCGGCGCCCACCTCGTGCTCGCCCTGGCGAAGGGCGACCGGCGGGCCGAAGCGGAGCTGATCGTTGCGCGCCTGCGACAGATTCCGGCGCGCGGTGAAGATCCACTGATCGACTACGTCGAGGCGTCCCTTGCGTGGAGCGCAGCGGAGCCGCAGCGAGCGCTGGTGCTGTTCACCACCGCGCTCGAGCGCGCCCGCTCCACCGGGCGCGGCGATCTGGTTTCGCAGACGCGCGCGGCGCGAGGTCGGCTGCTGTCGACCCTGGGCAGGAGCGAGGAGGCGCGAGCAGACATGCAGGCTGCGCGGGCCGGCTTCGAGGCCTCAGGCGATACCGCCTCCCTGGCGCGCGTTCTCAACGACCTCTCGATCGAGGAGCTGCAACGCGGAAACCTGGCGGCTGGCGAACAGCTGCTGGAGCAGGCGCTTGCCGCCAGTCGTGCAGCGGGACCGGGTGGTGGTGGCGTCATTCTCAGTAACCTCGCCGGCATTTCGATGCAGCGCGGGCGCCCCGACCTCGCCGAGGCGCGCTATCGCGAGGCGGTGCAGATCTTTCGCGATGCGAAGAGTCGCCGGCTCTCCTGGGCGCTAGCCGACCTCTCGGAGACACTACGCGACCTGGGCAGAGCGACGGAGGCGGACGCGATCCTCGCCGAAGCGCTCGCTCTCCTCGCCGCGGGTCCCTCCGGCTCGGACTACGCCCTCGCGCTCTTCTATCGCGGCGGCGCGGAGCTCGACGCCGGGGCGCTCGATCGCGTCGCAGCGACGGTCGCGGAGCTGGCGAACGCAGCGCGCACCACCGGCGATCGCCCCACCCTGGCCTTCTCCGAGAGACTGCGCGGCCTTCTCGCGGCGGCCCGGGGGGAGCTCACGACGGCGCGTCAGGGGCTCGCCGAGGCGAGTCGACTGCTGATCGCCAACGGCCAGGCCGACTGGGCCGCCGAGACCGATCTCGAACTCGCCGAGGTCGAGTTCGACTTCGGAGAGCTGGCCGCGGCCGCCGATCTCGCCGAACGAGCTCGGGATGCAGGCGGCGCGGCGAGCGCCGAAGGCACGACCGCTTTTCTGGCGACGACGCTCCTCGCCGCGATCGACGCGCGCTCGGGAAGAGTTTCCGAGGCCCGACGCCGCCTCGATGCGCTCGGGGAGGACGCTGCGACCTCACCGAGTGTCCACCGGCGCGTGAGCTACCTGCGCGCCCGCGCGCTCTGGGCGCTAACCTCCGGGCGCAATGGCGACGCCCGGCGCGATCTCGAGGCCGCCCTCGCCTACGCCGAGTCCGCCGGCCGGAAGCTTCAGGCCGCTGCCCTTCGCCGCGCGCTCCGCGAGCCCTGATCCGCCGGCTTCAGGGGGCGACAGCCGACCAGTAGAACGTGTCCTGGCTTTCGAATCCGTCGGAGAAGGTGCTGCCGTAGAGGACGATCTCCATCCCGGCCCTGAACACCCCGGTGGGCGAGCTGCCGTAGAGCTCGCCGATCACCAGATCGGCGTAGCCGTCATCGTCGAAGTCTCCCGC
>JAYTAM010000252.1:0-7372 GCA_043737505.1 Thermoanaerobaculia bacterium | reverse complement strand
GGCAGCGGTTCAGCAGCTCCTCGTCGACGTCGATCGCCGTCGTCGTCAGGAGGATGGCCACCGGCCCTTGCACACGGTACTCGTGGGTCACGAGCTTGCCGCTGTGGGGATCCTTGCCGGTCGAGGCGATCGTCAGCTCGCCTTCGCTCTGCAAGAGCTTCAGGGCGTAGCTGGCGCGTTCCGCGCCCTCTTCCTCGGCGATCGCCAGCACCTTATGCGCGAGGTCCGTCTCGCCCATGTAGAAGAGCGACTGGCCGGTCATCGCCGAGTAGGAGACCCGCTCCTCCTCCGGCACCAGCGCCAGGATCGCCTCGAGGAGCGCCGACTTGCCCGCCGCCGAGCTCGACTGCACGATCACCGCGAGCGGACGGTCGAGCTTGCGCGAGACCGCCGCGAGATAGCCCAGGAGCTTGTTGACGCGCTCGCCGACGATGCCGCAGCGATCGAAGTCGGCGAGGATCGCTTCGACCAGGTCCGGACGCCTCAGAAACGCCAGCGCTTCGCGCTCGGCCTCCGGCGCCACCGCCGGCGCTGGAGCCTTCGGCGACAGCTCCTTCCGGATCAGCTCGTCCTGCAGCGGCTCGAGCGCCAGGTGGATCTTCCCGAGATCCTTCCGCACGATCTCCTCCTCGAGACCGAGCTCCACGGCCGCCTGGTGCACGTAGGCCTTGCGCTGGCGCGAGGAGACCAAATCGACCGCATCGACGAAGACGCGTTCACCAGCCTCGACCCGCACGAGCAGCTGGAGCTTCTCGTAAGAGAGGTTCTTCAAGAGGCCACGCACCTTCCACCGGCGCTCCCCGAGCACCAGGTCGAAAGGATCGACTCCGGGAGCAGCCGTGGTCTCCGGGGCGCACTGCAAAGCGGCTAAAGAAGAAACGGACGCTGGTTCCTCACTTTCTTCTTTAGCTGCTGCTTCTGCCGGCGCCAGGGAGACCTCGAGCTTAGGATGCTCGCGGGCGGCCTCCACCTGCGGTCCCGCGATCCACTCCGCGCTCTGGAGCACGAGAGCCAGGGACTTCTCGGGTGGGGCGACGTGGAGCGAGTAGGAGTTGGCGTCCATCCCTTTCGGGAAGAGCACCCGGTAGCAGCCGATCTCCTTTTGTCCGAGCTTCTTTCCGAGTTCCTCCGCCGCCGCGTCGCCGGCGGCGTCGCGGTCGTAGGCGAGGAGCAGGCGCGCTGGCCTCGCCGCGAGGATCGCCTGGCGCAGGTCCTCGGTGAAGCCGTTGACGCCGTAGGCGGCGGTCACGTTGTGGAAGCCGTGGCACCAGAAGGTCAGCGCGTCGATCGGCGCTTCGCAGAGGATCAGATCCTCTCCGCTCTTCAAGGCTTCGGGGTTGAAGACGCCGCGGCGGGGGCCGGGGAGGTAGAGATGCCGCGGGCTGCCGGCGGTGTCGACCAGGCGGCGGCCGTAAAGGTTGAGGACCTTGCCGGAGGGGTCGGTGATCGGCAGGACCAGGCAGCCGGCGAGAAGCTCGCGATTCGTGCGGGCGTTGATCAAGCCGAGACGGACGAGCTCGGAGAGGTGCTCTCGGCCGAGCTTCGCGAGGAGGCTCCCGTCGGCGTAGCCGTAGGCGAAGCGCTCGGCCGCTTGTTCGTTGCCGATCCCGCGCGCCGCGGTGTAGCCCTTCGCGTCGGCCGAGGCGCGGTAGCCCTCGCGGTAGATCGCGACGACGCGCGAGAGGAGATCCGGATTCGAAGGACGAGCGGCTAAAGAAAGAGGGGCTCGGCTTCTTTCTTTAGCCGCTGGTTGCGTAACGGATGAGGTTCCGTTCTGCAGATGGACCACCGCTTCGCGAAACGTCAGCTCGTGGGTCTTCATCACCCAGTCGATCGCCGAGCCGCCGGCCCGGCACGCGCCCAGGCAGTTCCAAAGACCTTTCTTCGGCGAGACCACGAGCGACGGCTCGTGGTCGTCGTGGAAGGGGCAGAGGCCCAGCAGATCCTCGCCGTGCGCCTGGAGCTCGACGCCGGCGCGGCGCACGAGCGCCGCCAGATCCGTCGTCGCTTTCAGCCGCTCGAGCTCGCTGTCAAGGAATCGCGCCATTCCGGCCTCCTGGCGAAAACGTGTCAAGACCCTTCGGCAGGAAAGATCTCGGCGTGCATTGTACGCCATGATGGCGTATAGTCAACGCCGTGATGAAAGTACCCGGGGTAGCGTCTATCGCGGAGAACGCGATGAGACCGGCCCTTACAGAAGAGGAAAAGGCTTTCTTCAGGACGTTCGGCGCCCGCTTGGCCACTCTTCGGCGCGAGCGCAGCCTGACTCAGGCGCAGCTCGCCGAGCGGCTCGAGGTCACGCAGCAGCAGATCGCCTCCTACGAGATCGGCCGGCGACGGGTGCCAGTTTCGTTTCTCGCTCCCCTGGCTGAGGCCTTGGCGGTTCCTGTCGAAGAGCTCCTCGGCGCCGAGCCCAAGTCGAAGAAGCGCGGACCCGCCCCGCAGCTCCAGCGACACCTCGAGCGCATCCAACAGCTTCCCAAAGCCCGACAGCGCTTCGTCCTCGAAATGCTCGACACCGCGCTGCAGCACGACGGCCGCTAGCGAAAACGTGGTTGCCGGTTCGATCGCCCTCTGGGTCGCGGTCGTGGCGCTGGTCGCTAGCGCCTACGCCGCGGTCAGCGCGCGGCGTTCGGCAGCCGCGGCAGAGCGTTCCGCCCGCGCTGCGGAAGCGACGGCGGCGGTCGAGAGAGGACGGGAGCGCGAAGACTGGATCGAGAGGCTTACCAGGGCCCTTCCCGACGGCGCGATGGTGACCGGACTCCTCGCTGACCTCCCTGAGGAGCTTCGCCCTGCATGGCTCGACCTCGTTGCTTCCGCCGCGAAACGAAACTCGCGCACACCAGCGCCACGCTTCGCTCAGCTTGAAGCGGATTTCCGAGACAGGTGGGCGGCTGCTGCAGCGACTAAGGGAGCTCGATGATGGGCAAGTTGACACCATTCTCCGACGACGAGATCGCGACAATCCAAGCGGCCTTCTGGCAGGAGAGCATCCTTCGGGAGTTCGGCGAGGGAGAGGTCCCATGCCCCAGCTGCGGCTCTGATTGTCGAGTCGTTCTCTCCAAGACGACCCGGTTCCCGCGGCAATTGATGGCGACCTGCGACGCCTGCTCGAGGCACAGCCAGTTCCGCGCGACCGAAGCTCCCGGGCCCGATCTGGACGAAGCGGCGACACGAGAGTTTGTGTTGCGCCACCAGGGCGGCCTCGAATCGATCTGCTCCTACTGCAGCACGCCGATCGATCTGCGAGAAACGCGCGTTCTCATGGGTGAGCTCGTTTACCACGTCATCTGCCGCCGCTGCGGGAGTTCCGGCCAGCTACGGTGGAGATAGCAAGCGCCCGGCGCACCGCGCCGGGCGCTTCTGGCGTGCTGCTCCCTACGTCTCGGTGCTATTAAGGGTGCTGCGTCGCTTGCTTCCCGAGGATCTGGGACCAGTGCTCGCGAAATTTCGATCGGAGCTCTTCGGATATCGGGTAGACGGCTGAGTTGCAAACATTGCATTCATAGGGTTGTGCACACTGCTCAGCAGTTGCAAGACTAGAAAGCTCGATTGGCTCGCGAATTTCCAGAAGGCACATGAGCGCATCATCGACCCGCTCCGGCCCTAGCTGGAGGGTCCTGGTTTCGATTTCGACCTTGAGGATGAGCGTAGAACTCACCTTTCGTTCGTCTTGCAAGCTGTCTGGGGTTATCTGAATTTCCCCTTTGAGAAAAGCGCTTGCAAGTCTGTCGAGAGTTGCCTGATCTGACCCAACAAGGGCTTGGACCAAGGGTTGGGGGCCCGTGGTCGCAGCACTGCACGAGAGCTCGGTCACCGACAGTGCAACGACTGCTGCAATCAGACTGCGTCTTCGCATCGGACTCATGAGAATCTCTCCTTCACGGCTGATCAATCAAGAGCACGTTGAAGTTCCCTGGACTGAAAATGAAGTTGGCGGAGCCAGCTGAGTTTCCTGGTTGAGCACCAAACATGATGTCGACGTTAGCTCCGGGGCTGTACGGGACCGTCTTGAGCACTGGATCGTAGAGATCCCGAAGACCCATCAAGTGCCCAGCTTCATGAGGGGCAATGCCGGCGAACCCACTTGGATTTCCGGTCGCGTCCTCGGTGAAGATCTGTCCAGAGTCCGGGCCCAACTTCTGGGTGACATTCGCAACACCCCTACCAGTCACAACCGAGAGACTGTCCTTGCTTGGATTCTCTTTCCCGCTTTCGACAATTGACATCTTCACGTCAAAGGTCGTCAGCTTGCCAGCCCGAGAGACGATCGACTGAGCCCCCCAATATCCTTCTGTCGCGGCCTTGAATTCCGTCGCTGCAGCTCTTTGGGCCACGCTCCCGGGCTGGACAACGATCTGCGCATCGACGGCCGCGACGCAAGCTCTGGAGTTGCAGGTAACAACTGCGCTTCTTCCATCGGGATCCACCAACCTGAGCGGGTTCCCTCGGACGTAGGCATACCGATTCCAGCTCTGCGGCACCTTCGGGCTTCCCAGGATCGGATCCGTGCTCAAGAATCGACTCGTCAGAGGGCTCCTGAACCGCGCATGCATGTAGTCCAGTTCCCGACGCGAGTTCGCCGCCGAGTGGGTCGTTTCCCCGAGGTCCGGTGAAGCGGTCCAGGTCGTCGCGCCGGACGTGAGGTTCTGGCCGTCGACGTCGATCGGCAATGGCGGAGGCGCGGTTTCGATGCGCAGAGCTGCGAGCACGAGGCGTCGATTCTACGCCTTAGCTTCTCTTCCTTGGCCGCGCTTTTTGCGCGCCGGGGCTTCCGCGCGAGCACCGAGACGCGGAGCGGCTCGGCGCGCAGCGAGCGGAAGACCTGGCGCGCATCCGATGGCTTTCAGAGGGCAGTGTGCGTGTGGAGCGAAGCGCAGCGCGCACTCTGCCCTGCCTTGCAGAGGGAGCCCCCGCGAGGGGGCGGTGGGAAAGGGACGGGGCGGGCGGGCATGGTGGCTACCGCGCAGGCGTTCGGGGCTTGCGCCGGTCGCTACGCCACCGCCGCTCGCAGGCCACAAACACCCCGGCCCCAGTTTGCATAATGACCGTTATGTAAAGGCCGGCGCGCCGCGTGCGAGCGTTGGTGTCCACGACCCCTGCACGCGGCGTGACGGCCCAAGGCGGAGCGGACGAGGTCGAGGTCTGATAACGGCCGTTATCAGATCTCGACCGATCCCGGAGCGAAGCGGAGGGCGGCCGCTGCGCCGCAGCTGGGGCCGGGGATTCGAAGCCACCAGCGCTGAGCGAGGACTGTCTGCCGGAGTCACTGCCCGGTCCCGGGCGGGAGGGGCGATCCAATGAAACGGGCTCGGCGACGGCGAAAGCGGAGGCCCGCAGGGCCGCAGCCGCCGGCGACGAGACCCGCCCTAGTTGGTGGTCTCGTCGTCCTCGCTGTCGAGCTGCTCGAGAAAAGCCGCTCGCGGGTCCTCGACGCTGTCGCTTTCCATCGCCACCTTCGCTCGCCGTCCGAGCTTCGCTCCGGGGTGGCTCTTCTCCAGCGCCTCTTGGAGCTTCCCGATCGCGACTCTTGTGTAGATCTGCGTCGTCGAGATGTCGGCGTGGCCGAGCATCGCCTGGACGAAGCGCAGGTCCGCTCCGCCCTCGAGCATCAGCGTCGCGAGCGTGTGGCGAAAGAGGTGACAGGCTCCGGGCTTGTCGATCTCGGCCGCTTCGATCGACCGGCGGACGATCTTCGTCATCTGCTCCGGATGCATTCGCTTGCCGATGTGGCTGATAAAGAGCGCGCCGTCGTCGGCGCCGCGGGAGATGTGGAAGCGCGATTCCTCGAGGTACTTCTCGATCCAGGCGCAGGCGCGCTCCGAGAGCGGCAGCAGCCGGTCTCTCTTGCCCTTCCCCTGGCGCACCATCAAGCGGCCGTTCTCGAGGTCGATGTCGTCGATCTTGAGCGCCGCGAGCTCCTGGCGGCGGATCCCGGTCGCGTAGAGCGTTTCGAGGATCGCGCGGTCCCGCAGGCCCCGCGGCGTCGAGAGGTCCGGGACTTTCAGGATCTGCTCGGCCTCGAAAGCCGAGAGGATCGCCTTCGGCAAGCGCCGCTCGACCCGCGGCGGATCGAGCGAGGCGGCCGGGTTCATGGGGATGACGCGATGGCGGACCAGCCAGTGTAGATAGCGCCGCACGCCGCCCAGCCGGTCGTACTGCGAGTGAAACGACAGGCGCTTGCCGTCCTGCTTCATCGAGTGGAAGAGATGGCGCTGGTAGCGCTCCAGGAGGTCGACAGTGATCTTCCCCGGCTCCTGGACGCCGCGCTCTTCGCACCAGGGGACGAAGAGGTAGAGATGCTTTTCGGCGGTCCGGACGGTGTGCGGCGAGTAGTTGCGGGTCGAGAGATCCTCGAGATAGCGCAGGCTCCAGGCTCCGAGCGAGCCCGGCGTGAGCGTCACTACGGCCGAGAGCGGCTTCCGCTTCCAGTGGCAGCGCTGGCCGACGAGCTCACTCACGAGAAGCAGCAGCTAAAAAGAGAGGGGCTTGATGCGAGATTTCGGTCGAAACAGGTGTCGGTGTGCGCAAGTCCCCGTGACCGTTGATCCGTTCGCTCTTTCGGCGACCGGGCACCCGGGGGACATCTGGGGGTAGACCGGGGGTCATCGGGGGGGCAGATACCCCCTTCGAGGGGGTCAGACCCCCGGCGAAAGGGGTCAGGGTTCCCGCGGCGAGGCGCTCGACGTCGAGCAGGCCCGGCAGGAAGCGGCCGCCGTCCTGGCCCTGGCCGTCGTAGACCAATTCGAAAACGAAGCTCTGGCCACGCGTCGCCTTGTGCACAAGGACGTACTCGAGCTCGACCAGGCGATCGAGGTGCCGCCGCACCTGCGCGTCGGTCCAGCTTGTCGCCTCGCGCAGCTGCCGACGGCTGAAGAGGAAATCGGCGCGGTCGACGGCGTGCTTCCCGCACTCCGCGGCGATCCAGCGATCGAGCATCCGCAGGAGCTGCCGGGTCTGCGGCGGCAGCTCGTCGAGCGAGCGGCCGAGGACGTCATGGGCCAGGCGGTTCGCGGTCGCGATGTCCGAGAGGTCGACCTCGATGTACTCCACGAGATCGTTGCCATCGAGCGTGGTCTTCCGTGGCCGCTGGTGCTGGTGCAGGAGCGCGATCGTCCGGATGAGGGTCAGGTACTTCACGTGATCCCGCCGGGTGCGTGTTCGGTCGTCCAGAAAGGTCAGCTGCCGGGCGTAGGGGTTCACCACCAGGAGCGGCTTCAAGAGGCGCTGCGCGTTCTTGTGGCGCTCGACGATGCGCCGCCGCTCGCGCTCGGCGAGGAGCCCCTCGAGCGTCTCGCCCTCGCGCTGGCGCACGTGGATCGCTCGCGTCTGCTCGCGGTCCTCGTCGACGGTCAGGACCAGGCAGCGGTTC
>JAYTAM010000251.1:0-7425 GCA_043737505.1 Thermoanaerobaculia bacterium | reverse complement strand
CCGTCGATCTCGGGCAGACCGGCAGCCGGATCGCGCGCCTGCCGTCCAGGCCGGTCGAGATCGTGCCGGCGCGCTACGCCCGCTTCGGCGTCGCCGCACTCGCCATCATCCTGCTCGGCGCCGGCGTTTTCGCCTGGCGCGCGCGCGCGCCGAAAAGTTCCGCGCAACCGTCGAGCGCGACGTCCGCCGCGCCCTTGGCGACGAGCGGCGCAGAGTTCGCCGCCAAGCTCCCTTCACTCGTCGTCCTGCCGCTCTCCAACTTCTCGGACGAGCCCGAGTACTTCGTCGACGGTATGACCGACGCGCTGATCTCGGCGCTCGCCCGCATCGAGGGGGTGCGGGTCATCTCCCGCCAGTCGGCGATGCACTTCAAGAGCTCGCAGAAGCTCCTGCCGGAGATCGCCAGGGAGCTCGGAGTCGACTTCGTCGTCGAGGGCTCCGTCAGGCGCACCGCCGGCCGCGTGCGCCTGAACGCCCAGGTCATCCAGGCCGACCCGGAGACCACCGTCTGGGCGGAGAGCTTCGAGCGCGCCGACGACGACGTGCTCGCCCTGCAGAACAGCCTCGCCGGCGCCATTGCCGGCGCAATTCACGTCGAGCTTTCGCCGACCGAAGCGAATCGCATGGCCTCGACGCGCAAGGTCGATCCGGCGGTGTACCAGGAATACCTGCAGGGCCGCTTCTTCGTCGACCAGGGCCTCCCGGAGTCAATCGAGAAGGCGCGGCTCTCTTTCGAGCGGGCGATCGCCCTCGATCCCACCTTCGCTCCCGCCCATGCGGGCCTGGCCGACGTCTATGGCTGGCAGGCCTATCTCTATGAGGAGCCGTTCATCTACGCGGCCAAAACCGAGGCGGAGGCGCGGCGTGCGATCGAGCTCGATCCCGACTTCGCCATCCCCTACGCCCTGCTGGGCGACGTACTGCGCTACTACAAGTGGGACTGGGAAGGGGCCGAGGCGGCCTATCGCCGTGCGCTCGAGCTAGGACCGAACGAGCCACTGGTGAGGCGCTACTACTGGGGCCTGCTCGCGAGCCTCGGCCGCTTCGCCGAGGCGCGCATTCAGATCGAGGCGGCGATCCGGCTCGATCCGCTCTCGGCGGCTTCGTTTGCCGACCTCGCCTACCTCGAACTGTTCCAGGGGCGCGCCGATCTCGCGGAGCGCGACTTCCGCCGCGCGCTCGAGCTCGGGCCCGGCCTCCATTGGGCGCATTCCGGGCTGTGGATCATCTACGGCCGCGCCGGCAGGGAGCCGGAGCAGATCGCCGCGCTCCGCGGCTGGTTGACAGGGCTCGGGCAGACCGAGCTGCTGCAGGCTTTCGACGCCATGCCCGCCGGCTCCTCCCATCGCGAGATCGCCCGCGCGGTCGGAAAGGTCGCCGACGAGCGCTCTCGCACCCACCGCATCCCGATCGGTGTCGGTGTTTCGGTGCTCGTCGGCGCGGGCGAGCTCGAACGCGCCGAGGCCTGGCTCATCAGGGCCTTCGCGGCGCGCGATCCCGAGCTGGTCTGGCTGGCGATGGACCCGGCGTGGGAGCCGCTGCGCAGCCGCCCGCAAATCGTCAGCATGCTCACCCAAATGCAGCTTCCGGGGAGAGGAAAGTGACCCGCCCCCGGAAGAGCTCAGCGACGCTCCTACTCTGCCGCCGGCCGCTTGATAGCGGCGGTCTTGCCTTTGATTGCTGCGGTCTTGCCCTTGATCGCAGCCGTCTTGCCTTTGATCGCGGCGGTCTTGCCCTTGATCGCAGCGGTCTTGCCCTTGATCGGAGCGGTCTTGCCCTTGATCGGAGCGGTCTTGCCTTTGATCGGAGCGGTCTTGCCTTTGATCGCCGCCGTCTTCCCCTTGATGGCCACGGTCTTCGCCTGGATCGAAGCGCGATCGGAGTCGGCGCCGAGGTAAGAGCGGATCTCTGCGTCACTTCCCGAGAGCAGGAGCGTGCGCTCCGCAGGAGAGAGCCCAGCTTTAGCCAGGGTGGCTCCCGGATTTTTTCTCAGCCTCTCGAGATGCTCCGGATCGCCGAACAGACGGACCAACAGCCGCACGACATTCTTCTTCGACATGACCCCTCCCCCTAGAATTCGGCGCAGTCTATCTCCGCCCAGGACGAAGCGCTCCGCGGGCTCGCTTTCCATCGTCGGCGTCGGGCTGGCAGGGCCGGCGCACGTCACTCGGGAGACTCTGGGCGAGATCCGCGCTGCCCAGAAGCACTTCGTTCTCGTCGCCGATCTCCTCACTCTCGAATGGCTGCTCGACCTCGCGCCTGCGGCCGAGAATCTGGTCGATTCCTACGCCGTCGGCAAGTCGCGCGATGAGACCTACGAGGAGATCGTCGAGCGCATTCTCGCCCCGGTCCGCCGCCGGCGGAGAGTCTGCGCGATCTTCTACGGCCACCCGGGTGTGTTTGCGAACTCGCCGCACGAGGCGATCCGTCGGGCTCGCGCCGAGGGCTACGAGGCGCGCATGCACCCCGGCGTCTCGGCCCTCGACTGCCTGTTCGCGGATCTCGGCCTCGACCCCGGTGAGGTCGGCTGCCAGGAGCACGAGGCGACGGACTTCCTGCTGCGGCGACGGCGATTCGATCCGTGCTCGGGGCTCGTCCTGTGGCAGATCGGCGTCGTCGGCGTGGCGGATTTTCGCGAAGAGGACCTGTGGAGCCGTGAAGGGCTCGGTGTGCTCTCTGAGCGCCTGCTCGAGACCTACCCGGAGGATCACGAGGTCGTGGTCTACGAGGCCACAACGTTGCCGCTGCGGCCGCCGAAAATCCTGCGGATGCCGCTCGGCGCCCTCGCGGCGGCTCCCGTCACGGCGATCTCGACGCTGTACGTTCCGCCCCTTCCTGACCGCGAAACCGACCTCGCCATGTTGAAGCGGCTCGGGTTCGGGGTCTGAGGCGAACGGCGCGGTCGCAGCTTCCGCCGCTTCGGCGGTCCGACGAGCTCAGCGCTTGCGCGCCGGGACGAAGTACTCGGTGCCGCGGATCGGCCGCAGCAGCTGTTGCACGAGCTCTTCGAAGTCGCTCTTGCTGCCGGGGAAATCGAGATTCCGGGTATCCACCACCAGGAGAGGCGAGCGGTTGTAGTAGTGGAAGTAATGGTTGTAGGCGTCGATCAGCTCGGCCATGTACTCGTCCGAGATCTCTTTTTCGAAGCTCCGCGCGCGCTTGCGGATGCGCGCCATGCAGGTGTCGACGTCGGCGGTGAGATAGAGCACGAGGTCGGGCACCGGCACCTGCGGCTCGAGGGTGGTGTAGAGCCGGTCGTAGATCGCCAGCTCCTCGTCCGAGAGCGTCAGGTAGGCGAAGATCCGGTCCTTCTGAAAGGTGTAGTCCGAGACCACCAGGCGCTGGAAGAGCTCCTGCTGCACCACTTCGTGCTGCTGCTTGTAGCGCGACAGCAGGAAGTACATCTGGGTCTGAAACGCCGCCCCCGGGCGGTCGCGATAGAAGTCGGGCAGGAAGGGGTTCTCGACGTCCTCGAGCACCTTGACGGCCTCGAAACGACGCACCAGCTTGTCGACCAATACGGTCTTGCCGACCCCGATGGGGCCGTCGACCGCGAGGTAGCGGAACGGGAAGGTTTCAGCCGCCAATCGTCACTTTTCCGGAGTAATTTTCCGCCGCGAGGCTAACACATCGATCGCTCGCGACGGGCTCGAAATCAGCAGCTCTTTGGCTCGGCGCGTCCACGACTTGATTCGCGCCTCCTCACTAAGGGCAGCGCTCCAGGAGTCGACCTCGCGCGACCATGCGAGCTCCACCGGCAACCGCGAGCGGGTGTAGCGCGAGGCCTTGCCGGCGCGATGCTCGCGCAGGCGTCGCTCGAGGTCGCGAGCGGCGCCGGCGTAGAGCGACCCGTCGCGGCAGCGCAGGAGATAGACGAAGGGCATCGCGTCGTTTCGCCCGGCGGGTCGCCGGGAGATCGCCGGAGATCGCCCGGAGATCGCCGGAAGGCGCCGGCGGGCGCCGACAGGCTAGGGCTGCGGAGTGACGCTGTTCGATGACTTCGAGGCGCTACCCGGGCCGACGGCGTTGGTCGCGACGACCGTGAAGGTGTAGGCCGTACCGTTGCTGAGATTGGTGATGAGGTGGGAGAGCAACGTCGTTCCAACGTCGGAGTCGAGCCCGCCGGGCGGATCGGAGATCACCGTGTAGCCGAGAATCGGGCTGCCTCCGTCGTTGGCGGGCGCAAGGAACGTCAACGTGGCGGTCTGGTCGCCGGCGACGGCGACGAGGCCCGTGGCCTGACCCGGCACCGTGAACGGCGTGACGCTGTTCGAGGGCAGAGAGGCGGGACCCTGGCCGCTGGCATTGGCCGCCCTGACCGTGAACGTGTAGGGCGTGCCGGCGGTGAGCCCGGTGACGATGTGCGCGAGCCCGGGTGTGCCGGCGTTGGAGTCCACACCGCCCGCTGGATCCGAGGTCACGGTATAGCCCGAGATCGGGCTTCCGCCGCTATCCAGAGGAGCGAGGAATGTCACCGACGCCTGGCCGGTGCCGGCGACGGCGGCGGCGGAGACTGGCGCGCTCGGAGGAGTGAGCGCAGCGCTCCAGTTCGTAGTGTCGTTCGATTCCAATCCATCGCAGAAGACGTTGGTCGAGACCACGTTGCTGCAGCCGGGGGTGACGGCGGACGTGGGCGAGGAGGCGGGGCTGGATCCCATCGCATTCTGCGCCACCACCGTGAAGGTATAAGGAGTGCCGTTGACCAGGCCGACGACTCGGTGCTGCAGGCCGGTCGTACCCCCGTTGAGATCGACCCCTCCCGCCGGATTCGAAACCACCACATAGCCGGTGATCGCGCTGCCACCGTTGTTCACCGAACCGGTGAAGGTGACGTCCGCCGAGAAGTTGCGCGGCACCGCCGCGGCTCCCGAGGGCGCGCTCGGCACGGTCGCCGGCGTGGCGCTGTTCGAGGGCGCCGAGGGGTCACCGATACCGTTGACGTTGGTCGCCCGGACGGAGAAGGTATAGGCCGTGCCGTTGGTCAGGTTGGTGATCACATGGGTCAGCGAAGTGCTGCCGGCGTTGCTGTCGACCCACCCGACGGTGGCGGGGCTCGGCGTCACGGTGTAGCCGGTGATCGGGCTGCCGCCATTGCTGGCCGGCGCGGCGAAGGTCACGGTGACCTGGCCATTGCCCGCGACGGCGACAACGGAGGTCGGCGCGCTGGGCGGTCCGCCCAGGCTGGAGACGAAGAGATCGACCTTGCCGTCGGTCGTCTGGTCGGCACCGTAGAGGATGTCGAGGCCGTTGGTCGGAGAGATGTCAAAGGCCAGCGTCTGCACGATCTTGAGTACCACGTCGCCGCCAGAAGGGAGCGGGGAGCTCACGTCCACGACCGTGCCGCCGGCGATCGGCGCCGCCAGGAGCTCGTCAACCTGGTCGGTGTCCTGGTCCGCGCCATAGACCACCCAGTCGCTGTTGGGGCTGATGCGGAAGACCTGCACGTCGCCGCTAGGGGCGAGCTGCCGGTTGAGCCTGACGGCCGTCCCGCCGCCGAGCGGCACACTGAAGAGCTCGTTCAGGGTGTCGACGGTCTGGTCGGCTAGATAGACCACGCGGCTGCTGTCGGCGCTGACAGCCAGGTCGAGGACATCGCCCCCACCGACCGGCGTCGGATTGAGCTTGGTCGGCGTGCCGCCGGCAATCGGCACACTGTAGGCGTCGACGACGTCGGTGACGGCCTCGTCCGAACGATAGACCACACGACTGCCGTTCGCGCTGATGAAGAAGTTCGTTTCGACGTCTTCGTTGATCGCCAAACCACCATTCAGCCGGGTGGCGGTTCCGCCGCCGGTCGGCACGCTGTAAAGCTCGAAGGACTCGTTCACCACCTGGTCGGCCCGGTACACGACGCGTGAGCTGTTGGGGCTGAAGAGGAAGTTCGGCTCGACCGACCCGCCAGAGACCAGCGGGCCGTTGAGCAGAATCGAGGTACCGTCGTCAATCGGCACGCTGTAGAGCTGAAACGAGCCGTCGACGACGGGATCGGCCAGGTAGACCACTTTGTTGCCATCGGGGCTGATCCTGAAGTACTGCAGGACTCCGGAGCCGTTGGGAAGGGCGAGGCTGATCTTGACCGCTTCGCCCCCCAGAATAGATACGCTGTAGAGATCCCACTCGTCGCTGTCCGTGTTGCCGGCGCGATAGACGACCGTCTGGCCGTCTGGGCTGATGACGAAACCCTCGACATCGTCGTCGGCGCCGATGTCCGTATTCAGCCGCACCGAGAGGGAACCGGGGCCGTCGATCTCCACGCTGTAGACCTCGTACTTGGTCCAGCGGGTCCGGTCGCAACCGTAGACGACATAGTCGCTCGTCGCCGAAATCGCAAAGCCGGAGACGTCGCGGTCGTCGAGCAAGTTCGGATTGAGCTTTTTGATTGGGCCACCGCCGATGGCGACGCTGTAGAGCTCGAGCTTGCCGTCGTCCTCCTGGTCGACCGAGTAGACGACCCAGGCGCTGTTCGGGCTGATGGCGAAGGTCAGGAACTGGCCCGAAGTCGGGGTCAACGGCTGCGAGAGGCGAACCGGCGAGCCGACGCCGTCGAGCCGGACACTCCACAGGTCGATCGCGCCGTCGATGACGGAATCATGCCGGTAGACTGCGTACTGCCCGTTCGGGCTGATCGTGGGCAGCGTCGTGGTGAAGCTGACATCGCTGAAAGGAAGCCCGTCGTCGCTCAGCTGCGTGGACGCCGCCAGGGGCGTCCCGAGGGCGCCGAGGGCGGCGAGAAGAAAGAGTCCGAAACTCGCTCGCCCGAGGGTCGCCGCAAGGCGAGGAGAATCCATTTTGAGGATGGCGCAACGAGAAGCCTTGGAGATCGGGTGGGTTCTCTGCATGGCGGTACAGTCCTTTCCTGTCTGGGTACAACTCCCTTCGTTCTCCGAGCCCTGCACCGCTTCGGCCGCCGGCGCCGCAAGACGGCTCCAGCCTTCGGAGAAGAAAGGATTCCCGAACGGTTCAGTTCGCCCGTTCTATCGCATTATAAAGGGTATCCCGCTCAACCGGTGTGAAACCGGCCGCACGGACGACTCTCTCGAGCTCGCTCGTCGGCATCATCTGTGCCGTTTCGGCGCCTGCCATGTGATAGATCGTCTCGCGCACCACGGTGCCGTCGAGATCGTCTGCGCCAAAAGAGAGAGCAACCTGGGCCAACTTGGGAGTCACCATCACCCAGTAGGCTTTGACGTGTGGAATGTTATCTAGCACGAGCCGTGCCGTGGCAATATGGCGCAAATCGTCGAGGCCGGTCGTGTGGTACTTCAATCCCAAGTAATTGTTCTCCGGGTGATAAGCCAGCGGGATGAAGGCGTTGAAGCCGCCGAATTCATCCTGCAGGGCGCGCAACCGCAGCAGATGGTCGACCTTGTGTGAGTTTTGCTCTACATGTCCATACAACATCGTGCAGTTGCTTTTGATTCCCAT
>JAYTAM010000250.1:0-7427 GCA_043737505.1 Thermoanaerobaculia bacterium | reverse complement strand
GACCCTTCTTCACCACCAGGCAGAGGCCGTAGTCGAGATAGGCCTCCGACCAATCGACGCCGGTGATCGAGTCGTCGGCGGTGTAACCCGAGATGATGACGTCGGCCTTGCCGGCGATCAGGCGGGCCGGGAGCTCCGAGTACTTGCCGGCGACGATGACCACGTCGTCGACTCCGATGCGCTTGGCGACTGCCTTGGCGATCGCGTAGTCGAAGCCTTCGTAGCGATTGCCTTCCTTGAAGAGCATCGGCGGCGTCCCCGGCTCCGCGGCCACCCGGAGCACGCCGGCGTCGATCACCTTCTGCAACGAGTCATCCTCGGCCAGGAGCGATGAAGGACCGCAGAGAACCGCAAAAGCAAAGGCAAAAGCTCCAGTAAAGGAAAGAAGCCTCTTGGCGTAGTGGGTCATAACGTCCGTTCTCCTTGGACAGCAGTCGAAAAGAGTGCATCAGCTCCTTCTCGGGGGCGACCCTTGGCCCTTCCGGCGCTCCGTCTGCGGCTGCGGAGCGGCTGTCGAGGCCATCGAGCTACCGGTGGGTGCCGAGCGGCCCCCCTTGTTCGAGCTTTTTCTTTCAAGCTTTTTCTTTTCTTGGCCTTTACTTCTACTTCCATTTTTCTGCTTCTGCTGGCTTCTTGGCCAGTCTATGACTGCGACTTCGCACAGCGGAAGCCGAGGCTCGAGCTGCGGTCGGTGGGGGACTTCGGAATCCGGTTGTAGGTCCGCCCGTCAGAGAGCTCCCACGAGTCCCAGGAACCGCCAGCGACGAGTCGCAGATCGGGCTCTTCCTCGCTCGCGGAGGCGGTCCACTCGCTGACGTTGCCGGCCAGGGCCAGCACGCCGTAGGGGCTCTTGTCGCGGGCGTAGCGGCTGTCGGTCACTGCCCAGGTCGGAATCTGCTTTGCGGCGCTCGACTTTTCGTCATGCCGGTCGGCGCCGAGAATATTCACCGTCGCCGGGTCGAGGACGTTGCCGGTGGGGTAGGAGCGGCCGTCGGAGCCGCGCGCCGCTTTCTCCCATTCGATTGCCGTCGGCAGCCGTCCTCCGGACCAGCGGCAGAAGTTCGCGGCGTCATTCCAGGCGACGAAGACCACCGGGTTGTCGCGGTGGCCGGCGAGATAGGCGCGGTCCTCCCAGTAGGAGGGGAGCTCGCGCGGGCCGCAGGCGCTGCCGCGCGGGCACGCTTCGAGAAACTCCTCGTAGCGCCCGTTGGTCACCTCGGTGCGCTCGATCGAGAACGCCGGCACGTCGACCTCGGTCTGGTCCGAGCCGTAGGCGAAGAGACCCTTGGGGACGGCGATCCAAGGGAGATTCGACGCCGGCTTGTCGGCGGTCGACGACGTCGGTCGCGAGGTATCGGAGGGAGCGGAGGGAGCGGAGGGGTTCCCCTCGTCGCGGCTGTCGGTCCTGGCCTCGGTTCCCGGCGACGCTTGCGGCCGATTCCACGGCAGCTTCTCGGGCGGGACGAAACGGTAGACCGCGGTCGCGACCAGTCCGAGACCGATCAGAAAAAAGAGCAGCTTGCCGAGCGGCGTCAACTTCATGGTGGATCTCCCGAATCCGGTGCGGTTGCGGCGGGTGCCGCGGGCACCTGACCGGGCGATGCTAGATCAGTTCGGCGGCGTCCGGAAATATCTTGCCCGGGTTGAGGATTCCGCGCGGGTCGAACGCCGTCTTGATGGCCCGCATCGTCGCGATCTCGGAAGGCGACAGCGCCAACGCCAGATGGCATCTCTGGACGAAACCGATGCCGTGCTCGCCGGAAATCTTTCCCCCCAGGGCGACGACGGCGCGAAAGAGCTCGTCCTCGGCGCGGTCGCGACGCTCGCTCCAGAGTCCGGCAGGGAGCTCGCCGCGAAGCAGATTCACGTGCAGGTTGCCGTCTCCGGCGTGACCGTAGCAGATCGCCGTGAGCCCCTGGCGCGCGGCGGCGCTGCGCGCCGCCTTCACCAGTTCGGCGAGCGCGGCACGCGGCACGACGGTATCGGCCTCCTTGTAGACCGAGATCCGCTTCACCGCTTCGCCGATCCGGCGCCGGACCTGCCAGAGCCGGCGCTGCCCGGCGGCGTCGTCGGCCACCAGCGCGGGGAGCCCTCCCAGCGACTGCGCCAACCGGTCGATGCCCGTCGCCGCGGAGAGCAGCGAGTCGGCGTTGGGTCCGTCGAGCTCTACCAGCAGCATCGCCTCCGCATCGGCGAGCTCGCGCGGCAGCGCTTCGATCCGCGACACGGCGGCGAGGGCGGCGCGCTCGGCGATCTCGCAGGCGGCGGGCTCGAAGCCGTCGTTGAAGATGCGTTCCACCGCCGCCGCGGCGGCCTCGAGATCTGCGAAGGGAAGGATCATGGTCAAGGTGGCCGCGGGTTTTGCGATCAGGCGCAACGTCGCAGCAGTGACCACGGCGAGTGTACCTTCCGAGCCGACGAGCAGCTGTACGAGGTTGTAACCGGTCGCGTCCTTGCGGTTTCTGCCGCCGGTTTCGAGCAGCGAACCGTCGGCGGTGACCGCTTCGAGCCCGAGGACGTAGCGGCGCGTCGTACCGTACTTGGCGCTGCGTGGTCCGGCGGCGTCTTCGGCGATGTTGCCGCCGAGCTGGCAGCTCTCGCGGCTGGACGGGTCTGGGGGGTAGAACAGGCCCAGTTCCTCGACGGCGCGTTGCAGGTCGGCCGTGACGACACCCGCCTCGGCGATCGCCACCATGTTGCGACGATCGAGCTCGCGAATCCGGTTCATCCGCTCGAGGCCGAGGACGAGACCGCCCGCGACCGGCAGGGCGCCGCCCGACAGTCCGGTGCCGGCACCGCGCGGAGTCACGGCGATCCGGTGCTCGTGGGCGAAACGCAGGATGGTCTGGACTTCGGCGGTCGAAGCCGGAAGCGCGACGGCGTCCGGCAAAAATCGCAGGTCCTCGGTTTCGTCGCGCCCGTACCTTTCCCGCGCCTCGACGCTGGACAAGAGCCCTTCTGGTCCCAGCGCTTCGGCGAGCCCGGCGAATCCACGCGGATCTGCCACCCCGGCTCGGCGCGCGGCGGATAGCGAGAGCCTCGAGCTCACGGATGGAGATGAGCGAGCAGCGCGGTGGCCGTGCCGAGGAAGGCCAGGAAGCCGCAGACGTCGGTCGCGGTGGTGACGAAGATCGAGCTGCCCAGAGCGGGGTCGAGGTTCAGGCGCCGCAGCACCAGCGGCACTCCGGCGCCGAAGAAGCCGGCGATCGTCAGGTTCACGGTCTCGGCGAAGAACAGGACGCCGGCGAGGGCAAGGTTGCGCTCCCAGGCGAGGGCGACGAGGCCGAGAACGAGGCCGGTGGCGAGCCCGTTCATCAGGCCGACGGCAGTCTGGCGGAGCAGGACCCCGCCGGCCCGGCGGACGTCCATCTCGCCCAGAGCCAGCGCACGCACCATGACTGTCAGGGTCTGCGTGCCGGCGTTGCCGCCCATGCCGGCGACGATCGGCATGAAGACGGCGAGCATGACGTACTTCGAGATCGTGGCTTCGTACTGGCTGACGACGAAGGCGGCGAGGAATGCCGTGGCGAGGTTGACCAGGAGCCACGGCAGCCGCAGGCGGACCGATCGCATGGCGGGCGTCGAGACGCCTTCCTGCACGGAAAGGTTGGCCAGGCGGTAGAGGTCCTGGGTGGCCTGGGCCTCGACGACGTCGAGGACATCGTCGACGGTGATCGCGCCGGTGAAGCGACCCTCGCCGTCGACCACCGGAATCATCAGCAGGTCGTAGCGCGAAAAAACCTGCGCCACCTCCTCCTCTGGCGTGTCGACGCGCACGGTCACGACCTCGGTCGACATGATCTCGCGCAGCGGCCGGTCGGCGCTGGCCGTGACCAGCTGCCAGAGAGAGACGATACCCAGCAGGTGAAGGCGCTCGTCGGTGATGTAGAGGTAGAACAGGCGTCGCCCTTCGGCGAGCTGTCGCACCTGCTTGAGGGTTTCGTCGACGGTCTGCTCGGCCGAGAAGTGCGGAGCTTCGGGATCCATCAACCCGCCCGCGGTGGCGGCGCCGTAGTGCATGAGATTGGACAGCTGGTTGGCCGCCGGCCTGTCGAGGAGCGCCATGACCGCCTGCGCGCGCGCCGGCTCGAGGCGTTCGAGCAGATCGACCGCATCGTTGGCGGAGATCTGGCGCAAAAGCCCGGCCAGGGCGGCGTCTTCGAGCTTGCCGAGCACGCTGGCCTGCGTGTCCGGACCGAGCTCGGCGACGGTGCGACCGGCGATTTTGAGCTCGAGCAGCGTCTCCATGAGGCGGTCGCGTTCGTCCGGGGTGAGCAGCGGCACGAATCGCGCGAGGTCGGCGGGATGGAGCCGCGCGAGCAGGCGTCTCGCCGGCCGCTGCTCCGGCCGGCGCAGCAGGCGCAGAATCAGGCGCTGGCGGTGACTTCCGGCGGCGCTGCGGCGCGCGCTCGCGATGGCCTCGTTCTGCACGAGGTGAATGTTAGAGTAATTCGCGATGATCCAAGAGCTTTTCCATATCGGTCCCATCGTCATCAGCCCGTTCGGCGTGATGCTCGTGCTGGCCTTCTTCTCGGGCTACCTGCTGCTCAAGCGCGGCATGAAGGTCCTGGGTGTCGGCGACATGGACGACGCCAGCTCGATTCTTTTCGCCGCCGGCGTCGGCGGAATCGCCGGGGCCAAGATCTACTACGCGATCCTCTACGGCGACTGGCGTCTGCTCTTCGACCGTTCCGGCCTCGTCTGGTACGGCGGCTTTCTGCTCGCCACCGCCGCGGTGCTCTGGGTGATCCGGCGGCGGCGCCTGCCGTTCTGGCCGCTTCTCGACGCCGCGACGCCGGCGCTTGCCCTGGGCTACGCCGTAGGTCGCATCGGCTGCTTCCTGGTCGGCGACGACTACGGGCGACCGAGCGAGCTGCCGTGGGCGATCGCCTTTCCGAACGGTCTGCCGCCGACGACCGCGGGCTACCTCCGGTCGGATTTCGGTCTGGCGATTCCGCCCGGTGTGGCCGACGATCAGCTGCTCAGGGTCCATCCGACTCAGCTCTACGAGACCGCGATGGCGCTGCTCATCGCCTGGATAGGCTGGCGGATGTTGCGCGGTCCGCTGGGCCATCGGGCTGGCCGGACGGCTCTCGCGGTTTTCTGCGGGCTCGCGGTCGAGCGTTTTCTGGTCGAGATCGTGCGCGCCAAAGACGATCGTTTCATCGCCGGCCTGACGTTGGCGCAGGCGATTAGTCTGGCGATCCTGCTCGTGGTTGCGGCGCTCTGGACGGCGCGCCGGAAAGCCTGGAGCCGCGATGGACTGCCTGCCGTCGCGGAAGCCCGTTGAGCGCGAAGCGCGGCGATTCCGCCGCGGTTTCGCGCCTGCTGTCGATCGCCGGCTCGGATTCGAGCGGTGGCGCCGGCATTCAGGCTGACCTGAAAACGTTCGCGGCCCATGGTGGCTACGCAATGACGGCAATTACTGCGGTGACGGCGCAGAACACTCTCGGTGTCGTCGCCGTGCAGGCGCTCTCTCCGGGCCTCGTAGCGGCGCAGATCGACGCCGTCTTCACCGACCCCGGAGTCGACGCGATCAAGATCGGCATGCTCGCGGACGCAGCGATCATCGACGCCGTGCACGACTGCCTGGCGGCGGCGGGAGTCCGGGATCGCCTGCCGGTCGTCCTCGATCCGGTGATGATCGCCAAGAGCGGCGATGCGCTGCTCGACGCCGATGCGATCGATCACCTGCATCGGCTCTTTCCCCTGGCGACGCTGTTGACCCCCAATCTGCCGGAAGCCGAAAGGCTCGCCGGCGGAGGAGGCGCGTCGACGGCATCGACCTTGGGAAGCCGCGAGCTCCTGGTACGGCGCCTCGGCGAGCGTTGCTCCGCGGTTCTACTCAAGGGCGGGCATGCCGAAGGTGGAGAGGTGGAGGACCTGCTCTGGGACGGAACGCAGTTGCACCGCTTCCGCCACCCGCGCCTCGACAGCCGTTCGACCCACGGCACCGGTTGCAGCCTCTCGTCGGCGATCGCGGCGCGTCTTGCGCGCGGCGAGGAGCTCGTCGCAGCGGTTTCGGGCGCTATCGACTGGTTGCACGAGGCGATCGCCCGCGCCGTTCCGATCGGCGCCGGCGTCGGACCGGTCGACCACTTCTGGCTGCAACGCGAAGCCGGAAGCCAGTGGAGCCAGTGCGACCCGAGCCGCCCGCCCGGCGAGCGCTCCGCTGGTGCGGCACAGGGGTGCTTCGCATGACCGCGGAGCCGATTTTCGATCTGATTGTCGTCGGGGCCGGGCCCACGGGTATCGGCCTGGGCGCCGAGGCGACCCGGGCGGGCCTCTCGACCCTGCTGATCGATCGAGGGCCATTGGTGGCCTCGCTCGTCGACTACCCGGCGGAGATGCTCTTCTTCACCACCCGCGAGCGCCTCGAGATCGCCGGCGTCCCGTTCGCCATTCCAGACGACAAGCCGAATCGCCGCCAGGCGGTGGCCTACTATCAGGCCGTGGTGGCGAAGTACGCGCTGCCGCTCGCGCTGCACGAGGATGTCGAGGCGGTCGTCCCGGTGACCGATGGCTTCGTTGTCTCCTGCAGAGGACGCTCGGGAGCCTTCGAGCGGCGGGCCCGGAGTGTGGCGATCGCCTCGGGTTATTTCTGCAATCCGTTGCGGCTCGCGGTGCCCGGCGACGATCTGCCCTGGGTTCACTACCGGTATCGCGAGCCCTGGTCTCACTTTGGCGAGTCCGTAGTCGTGGTGGGAGGAGGGAACTCGGGGGCCGAGGCGGCCCTGGACCTCTTCCGCCATGGCGCCCGGGTCACCCTCGTGCACCACGGCCAGGCCCTCAAGGAGACGGTCAAGTACTGGGTCAAGCCCGACCTCGAGAACCGCATTGCCGAGGGCGGAATTCGCGCTCTCCTGGGCTCCGAGGTGGAGTCCTTCGCCGACGGCGTCGTGCGGGTGCGGACTGGCCCGGCGACGGCTTCTGCGGCATCGGCGCTTTCGGCGGTATCGGCGGCATCGGCGGATGCCACGGACGGACGGGTCGACGTCCCCGCCGGAGCGGCCTACGTGCTGATCGGATACGCTCCCGAGACTGGCGTCCTCGAGGCCGCCGGTGTCAGGGTCGACCCGGTGACGGGGGCTCCTGAATTCGACAGCGAAAGCTGCGAGACGCAGGTGCCCGGTTTGTACGTCGCCGGCACGGTGCAGGCGGGTCGCGAGACCCACAGGATCTTCATCGAGAACTCGCGCGACCACGGGGTTCGCATCGCCGCTCATCTGAGCCGCAGGCTTCGTGGTACGGCGATTGCAGCCTCTCCGGCATCCGCTGTCCCCCAAGCGGTCCGTCCATGAGACCGTTTCCCGAAGGAGACCGAAGCATGACCAGCTCGATCGTTCGCCGGACTTTCTCAGCTTCAGCCGCTCTCTTCGTCGCTGCCATCACCGCGTCGGCCCTCGTGGCGCAGTCGCAGGGCACCC
>JAYTAM010000249.1:0-17064 GCA_043737505.1 Thermoanaerobaculia bacterium | reverse complement strand
GCAAGAAGGTCAAGAAGGGCGACCCGCAACCCGGGACCGTCCAGGTGAGGAACGCCGCCCTCGCCGGTCTCGGCTTCCTCGTCGGCGGTGGCGCCCTGGGGGCGGCGCGTTCGGAGGCCGCGATGCAGCAACTCGTCGCTTACAGTCAAGGCAAGCCCAACGAGCCCTACTTCCGGGGCGCCGCCGCCGGCCTCGGACGCTCGCGGGACGCGCGCGCCATCGAGCCGTTGCGACGGCTCAGCAAGTGGCGGCAGGATCCCGATACCAAGCAGACCGCGCTCCGGGCGCTGGCCGTCGGCTTCGGCGACGAGGCGGCGAAGAAGCAGCTGCGTCAGGAACTCGACGACTCCGACCCGGAAGAGCAGCTGCGCGCCGCCCAGGCGCTCTACGAGACCGGCGACGCGGCGGCGTTCGAATGGGCCGTCGACGTGATCACCCAGCGGCGCTCGACCGACACCAAGAAGCAGGACATCCGCGCGCTCGTCGTGCGCGATCTCGTCGAGCTCGGCGGCGAGAGCTCGAAAGGAGCGCTCCAGCGGGCGCTCGCGGAGGGTCCGGGCAACGACTGGCTCATCGCCTGGACCCAGGTGGCGCTCCTCGAGCTCGGCGATCTCTCCCAGCTGCCGAGAGTGGAGGCTGCGCTGGCGAAGGAGGACTGGAGCCTCGACCACCGCGGCTTCCGTTCGATCTGGCGGGCGATCTCGCCGTTCCTGCAGGCGGCGGCCGGGATTCTCATGACCGGCGGCCTGGGGGCGATGACCGCCCTCCAGCAGATCAAGAAGGCCGTCCATCTGGTGGGCAACTTCGCTGCCGGTGAGCGCAGCCGCTACCTCGCCAAGGTCGATGCGCGCAAGGGGGCGAGCGCCCAGCTGCGCTGGCAGGCGGCGGAGGCGCTCGCTGCGGCGCGGCCTGCGAACGCCGTCGCCGTGCTCGAAAGGCTCCTCGCCGACGAGGCGCCGCCGGTACGCATGAGCGCCGCGCTCGCGCTGGCCGAGCTCGAGGATCCGCGTGCGCTTCAGGGTCTCGCGCGCGCATTTACCCTCGACTACGGTGCAGAGAACGGCGTCCCGCGTACGCCGGAAGTGCGCGCCGCCCTTCTGCGCACAGCCTGGCTGCGCGATGCGCGGGCGCCGGAGACGCGCGAGATGGCACGGCTCGCGAGCCTCGACGAGGACGGTGCCGTGCGGTTCATCGGCCTTGCCATGCTGCGGCCGGCACGCTCCCCGGGCTGAGGGCCAAGCCTCCGGCCCGCCAGGGGCGTGGCCCGCGGTTTCTTCCGCCTCCGCATCCAGCCATGAGGATCTCCATCGGGATCCTTCTCGATTCCGGAGAGACTTCCATGGCTGCAATCGCTGCAACTGCTCCCATCACCCCGACCGCTACGCTCTCGTCCAGCGCAACTCTTCGCATGCGCGGCAGAGCGAACGCGGCGCAGAACGTCGCGCCATCCGCGGCCTCACTTTCGCGCGCTGCGGCCTGGAAGACGTGGCTCGCTGTCGCCTCTCTCCTCGTGCTGGGTGCGTTTCCTGCCCAGGCGGTGAAGCGGCGCGCATTTGCGACCTCGATCTCGGGGAATGGCAACCTCGGGAGCTGGCCCGATGCCGGCGCCGCCACCGGCCTCGCCGCGGGCAACGCGATCTGCCGCGCGCGCGCCGCTGCTGCCGCCCTGCCAAACGCCACCACCTATCGCGCCTGGCTCTCGACGGAAACCACGGATGCCTACTGTCATCTGCGGGGGCAAACCGGTGAGAAGCCCTCCTGCAGCGGAGGTTCGCCGCTCGCGACCGGACCCTGGTATCTGGTCAACGGGATCACCAACTTCGCCGGCGAACTGGACGAGCTCGTCTCGACCAACCCGCAGATCTATCGCCCCGTCCTGCTGGACGAGTTCGGCAACGACCTTCCCGACGACATCGACGAGCGAACCTACTGGACCGGCACCTCCAGCGACGGCAAGCAGTTCAACAGCGGCTCGTTCCACTGCAACGGGTGGACGTCCGGCGTCGACGGCGGTTCGGCGGCCCGTGGCGATGGCCTGGGCACGATCTCGACCTGGACCCAGGGGAGCTTTCTGCCATCGTGCTCTCAGGCGCATCGGCTCTTGTGCTTCGAGCCGGGGGACAGTGACACCACGACCCTGCGCTGGAGCGCTGGAAGCCCCGTGTTCGTCACCTCGGCGTCCGGAACAGGCAACCTGTCGGCCTGGGCAGGGGCGGATGGCGAGAGCGGCATCGAAGCCGGCGACACCATCTGCCGGAGCGCCGCCGCCGCAGCGCATCTGCCGGACCCCGCAGCTTTCGTGGCCTGGCTCTCAAACTCGAGCGCCGACGCCCGGGACCGGATCACCTCGGGGGGTCCGTGGAAGCGCCTCGATGCCTATACCGTCGCCGGCAATCTCTCGGACCTGACCGACGGCTCTCTGGACACCACCATCCATCTGGACGAGCACGGCATCGCCGTCAACGGAACTCCGGAGATCGCCACTGGCACGCTCGCCGACGGCACGGCCTCAGGGGTCAACTGCCTCGACTGGACCAGCTCGGGCAGTCAGGAACACACCGGCGGGCGGCCGAACTTCGCCGGACTCCCGCATTGGACGGAGTTCTCGGCTGGCGCCGGCTGTGCCAACCAGCGACGCCTCTACTGCTTTTCCAACCGGATCGTTCTCTTCTGGGACGGCTTCGATTCCGCAGGCGACACGAGCCGCTGGTCGGCGACCCTACCCTGAGCGGGGCTGCGCTCAGGGGGGTGGCGCCGGACTGTCGCGCGCCGACCAGACGACGGAGACGATCTTCCAACCATCGCCGGTGTTGACCAACTGCCAGGCCTCCTTGCCCCGGTTGGTCTCACGCTCACCGGAATGGAAGCTGTAGTCGAAAGTGACCGCGGCGATGTCTCCGTCTGTGTCGAGCACAATGTTCCAGAACCTCTCTTCCTGCCGTTCCTTTGCTGCCACGATGCCGTCGATGAACGACAGGTAGTTGACCTCGGGATGGATCCGAACCTTGACCACGTCTGGATCCGCCATGCGTAGGCGCAGCAATCGCTCATCGCTCTTCACCGGCTGCCAGGTGCCTCCTTGATCCAGGAAAAGTTGGACGAAACGATCCTTGTCCTTGTCGATGATCGAGGTCCGGAAGGCCTCGATCACCGCTTCGATCTGCCGGATCGCAAGCGCCGTGTCCTGGGGCGCTGGCCGGCGCGCTGAGCCGAGCTCGAAACGTTCGCCCGCCTGCCCGGGTATCTGGCGACGGCAGTAGGCGCGCGACGCGCCGAGCTCGATGCTGACGGCCCGCACCGCGCCGTGGGCGTCACGATGGAACTCGAGCTGAATACCGAAGACCGTCGGCGCCACGAACCGCGTCGGCGTCAGCGGCAGCAACGCCCCGGTCTCGTCTGAAATGGCAATCGACAATGCCTGGTCCTTCACCTTGATCTCGAGGGTCTCGAAATCAAATAAGTCGGTGAGGGCCCGGCGCAGATCCATCGGCACTGCGGTGTCGGCGTGGTAGGTGCCGGCATAGTCCGTGAGCGCGACGCTGCCCGCGGCCAGCGCGACTGCCCGGACCGGCGGGTTGACTCCTCGGCCGATCGCATCCGAGAGCGCGTTGCGGATCTCGACCCGGAGCTGACCGCCGCCCTCGCCATTGGTCAGGATGACGAAACCGTCGCCAGTCTCCAGATAGCCCTCGATCCACGCGCGGTAGCTGTCATTGCTGCCACCGTGATGGAAGACGCGGGTCGTCCCGGCGCCCTCCAGGCGCGGCCCCAATCCGTGCCAACTCGGCGACACCTCCGTCATCATCTGAACTACGACCGCCCTCGGCAAAAACGTGCCTCGGCCCTGATAGCTCTTGATCAGGGCGCCGACGAGAGCTCCGAGCTCATTAGCGCTGGTCCACAGACCCGCGGCCGCTTGTTGCGGAAAAGTCTGCCAACCGCGCGGCAGGGCGGTGAGCCTGCCTTCGCCGTCGTGTGCCTTGGCGGTATTGCCGTGAGCCGCGGACAACGGACTCTCGAACGTGCTCCGCCGCATGCCAATCGGATCGAAGACCTGCTCCCGGGCGACGGTCTCGAGCGTCGCGCCGGTCACGTCTTCGATCACCAGCTGCTCGACCATAGTGCCGCCGCCGGAGTAGTCGCCGAGCAGTCCAGGCTGTCGCTGGAGTCGCACAGGGTCGTTCTTCGCCGGCGCCGCTCCGTTGAGGGTCTCGAGCAGAGTCGGCAGTGATTCTCCGGGCAGATAGTCGGCAAAACCATGCACTGTAAGGCCCGCGGTGTGCGACATCAACATGCGCATCGTCACCACTGGATCCGCGATTCCGGGCGCCGGCGGGATGCGCCACGACGTCAGGTAGCGGTGGACATCGCGGTCGAGATCTATCTTTCCTTGAGCCATCAGGCGCAGCGAGATCGCCGCCGTCGCGACCTTGCTGATCGAACCGACATTGAACAAGGTGTCTGCATCGACGGCATCGAGGGCGCCCGCCTCGCGGAGCCCGTAGCCGGCGGCTTGCACAACCTCGCCACCCCGCACCACCGCGATGGCAACCCCCGGCACATGGTAGTGGGCCATGCGCTCCTCGAGCGACCACCCGGGAAGGGCCTCTCCCGCCGCGACGAAGGTCGGGCGCAACCCATGCTCCAGCGCCGCGAGGGGCCCGGAGGCTCCGCTGTTCGCGGCGCGCGCGCCATCGACGCCGCCCAGGAGGAACGCAGCCAGGCATGCCGTAGACCATGGAAAGCGCTTCGCACTGCCGAGCAGGGCTGTCTGTCCGCCGCCCCGGGCGCGATCCATCTTGAGTTTCATATCGTCCTCTCGAGCGTGGAGTTGTGGCAAAGACCTGCCAGGCGCTCTCAACTGCCACGCACGATAGCGACACTCCGAGCGGCAGCGACGTCCCGGTCGCCGAGCCGTGCCCGCCATGCGCCGAGCCGAGTCCGCTCAGCCGGCGACAGCGTCGCCGCGGCCCGCCAGGCGCTCGAGCAGGGGCTCGATGTAGGTGCGACTCGCGCGCAAGAGGGCGCCGTCGCGCAGGCGCAGCAGGGCGTCGCGGTTGCTCAGCGACTGCAGCTCCGCAACGCGATCGAGGCGAACGATCGTGGACCGGTGCACGCGGATGAACTGCGCAGGGTCCAACAGGCGCGAAAGTTGACTGAGCGATTCCCGCAATAGATATCTGCGTTCACCGCAGTGCAGTCTGGCGTAGTCGCCGTCGGCCTCGATCCACTCGACGTCCAGCGCGCTGACGAACGCAACCCTGCGCCCCATTCGAACGGCGAAACGCGTCAGGTAGGCCGGTCGTTCGGGAATTTCTTCAGCGCGAGAATCCCCCGCCGTCGACGACTTCCGGCTGCGCTGCGCGTGCGCCTGCCGCGCCCGATCGAGCGCTTCTGCGAAGCGGTCGTCATCGATCGGTTTCAGCAGGTAGTCGATCGCCTGGAGCTCGAAGGCTCGCAGCGCGAAGTTCTCGTAGGCGGTGAGCAGGATGGCCAGCGGCCGCGTTCCCGGAGGCAGGCTGGCGAGCACGTCGAGCCCGTTCATCCCGGGCATCTGCACGTCGAGGAAGACGAGATCAGGTAGATCAGCGGCGATGCCGACGGCGGCGGACGCGCCGTCCCCGTACTCGCCCACCAGCGCGACGTCGGCATGGGCGGCAAGCCGAACCAGGACGCCGCTGCGCGCCAGGGGCTCGTCGTCGACGACGACAGTTCGGATCATGCGGCGGCCGGCTGGTGGTCGGGAGCCGCGTCTTCCCGAAAGGGCAGCTCGATGCGTACCTCGTAGGCGCCCTCGTCGAGCTCACGCGCCGCGATCGAATGGTCGCCCGGGTAGAGCTTCGCCAGGCGTTCCGTGACGTTTGGCAACCCCACCATGGAGGCCTGTCGATCCCCACCCGCGTTGGCTGTGGCCGGCGGCACGCCATCGTTTCGCAGACGCAGGTGAAGCCGGTCGCCGGTGCGCGAGGCGTGAATCTCCAGCTTGCCTGGCCAGCTCCGCCGGGCGATACCATGACGAATCGCGTTCTCGACCAGCGGCTGCAAGAGGAGGTACGGCACCAGCGCGCCAAGGACGTCCGCACCGACATTCCACCGGAGCTCGAGCCGGTCGCCCAGTCGCGCTTTCTCGATCGCCAGAAAAGTTTCTGTCAGAGCCAGCTCTTCCGCCAGCGCGACTTCGTGGCTGCCTGTGCCCTCGAGGGTTGCGCGCAGGTAGTCGCCGAGGCGAGAAATCATGTGGCACGCCTCGCGACCACGCTGGTCGACCACGAGGGCCGAAATGGCGTTGAGGGTGTTGAACAAGAAATGCGGATGAAGTTGGTAGCGAAGCGCCCGCAGCTCGGCGTCTCGCGCCAGAGACATTGCCGCCAGGCAGCGAGACTGCTCATGCTTCAGTTCGGCGTAGTACGCCACCACCGCATGGATGGCGCAGAAGGAGATGAGGGCCAGCCAGCAGCCATCGATCCCCCTGAAGAGCCCACTCCACGCGAACGGCGACGACTGCCCCCAGCCGGCGACCAGCGCTAGAGCCAGGCCGAGCGCGTTGTTCGCCAGCGCCATGACGTAAGTCATCGTGAACAGCGCGAGCGCCGAGGCCCACCAGGTCGCGCGGCGACGCCACAGCCCACGCTGTACAACGGCGAGCGGCACGATCCAGACCAGGTAGGCCGCGAGGTAGAGCGCCCGATACGCCGCGGCGTGGCCGCTGCCCAGCACCGGCAGCGCCATTACCACCATGCACAGGCCGATCGGCAGGCCGGCCAGAATGGGCAGCCAGAATGGCGGCGAAGCCGGCGGTTCACGGGTGGCGCTCATCGGCGTTGTCAGTTGCGGAACGGAGCAGCCCAATCCGGGCGCGCTTCGAGGCAGCGGCATCCTAGCAAGGACCCGTGGTGCAACGAGCCCCGGTCTGCTTGCCGGCCGAAGTTGGGACGTGCCGAATGCGTCTCGCCGATTCCCTGACTAGAGCGCTAAGATTCCCGCCACATCATGGAACCGAAAAATTTTCTCTTCGTTTCGCTCTCCGGACTCATCGGCGACATCGCGTGGCAGGTGGCCAAAGAGGGCCATGCGGTGCGCTATTTCATCGGCGCCGCCTCGGAGCACGACATCGCCGACGGCTTCGTCACCAAGACGGATGACTGGGAGGGAGACGTCGACTGGGCCGACATCGTCGTCTTCGACGACACTCTGGGGCAGGGCGAGAAGGCGCAGCGGCTGCGCCAGGCCGGCAAGCCGGTGGTCGGCGGCACGCCGTACTCCGACCGGCTCGAGGACGACCGCTCGTTCGGCCAGGAGGAGTTGAAGAGGGTCGGGATCAACATCCTCCCTTACCGCGAGTTCGACAACTTCGACGACGCCATCGCCTTCGTCAAGGAGAGCCCCTCGCGCTACGTGCTCAAACCGTCCGGCGAGGCGCAGAACGTCAAGCGCCGGCTGTTCGTCGGCGAGGAGGAGGACGGCGGCGACGTCGTGCGCATGCTCGAGGCGTACAAGATCGCGCTCTCCGCCGAGATCAAGGTCTTCCAGCTCCAGCGCCGCGTCACCGGCGTCGAAGTAGCGGTGGGCGCGTTCTTCAACGGCACGCGTTTCATCTCGCCGATCAACATCAACTTCGAGCACAAGAAGATGTTCCCCGGCAACCTCGGACCGTCGACCGGCGAGATGGGTACCCACATGTTCTGGTCCGAGCCCAACCGGCTCTTTCACCAGACGCTCGCCAGGATGGAGTCGCAGCTCGCCAAAGAGCGCTACGTCGGTTACATCGACCTCAACTGCATCGTCAACGCCAACGGCATCTATCCGCTCGAGTTCACTTCGCGCTTCGGCTACCCGACGATCTTCATCCAGCAGGAGGGGATGGTCACTCCGATCGGCCAGTTCTTCTGGGACCTCGCCAACGGCGACGACCCGAAGCTCAAGGTGAAGAGCGGCTTCCAGGTCGGTGTCCGGCTGATCGTGCCGCCCTACCCGTTCGACGACCCGGGCACCTTCGAGTCGCTGTCCAAGGACGCCGTCATCTTCTTCAAGAAGTCGACGCCGGAGGAGGTCCACATCGAGGACGTCAAGCTCGTCGACGGCCAGTGGCGGGTCGCCGGAACCTCTGGCGTGGTGCTCTGCGTGGTGGGCCTGGGGCCGACGATGAAGGCCGCCCAGCAGCAGGTCTATGCGCGGATCAAGAACATCCTCATCCCGAACATGTACTACCGCACCGACATCGGCGACCGCTGGAGTGAAGACTCCGACCGGCTGATGAGCTGGGGATATCTCAGGCGCTCCTGATATTTCACGGCTGCGAGTCACTCCAGGCCTCGGTGCCCCCCTGGAGGAATCCGTCGTAGAAGATCGGAGTCGGCGGACCCGCCGTCGCGCGTTCGGCGGCTCCGACATCGCAGATCGAGCCGGGAGTGGAGTCGCCGTCCTGAGGTCGAAAGATCCCCCGCTGATCGATGCTGGAGCAGCCGGCCGGGCTGGAGCTGTCGGCCGCTGCCCCATTGGCGACCGGAAGCATCGTCCGGGTCGGACCACCATTGTCCGCCAGCCCTCCCAGACCGGGGTTGGCCAGCCCTTGCTGATCGTTGGGCAGCAGGAAACCGCAGGTTGTCCCGGGCGATTCGAGATTTCCATCCAGGGAGGTAATCGCTCCGTTGTCGCACTCGCCGCCGACGATCGAATTCGTGAACTCGATCGTCGCGCCGGACTGTGCCGCAACCTCGGCGCCGGCATCTGAGGGGTCGAAGATCGTGCACTGTGCGCAGCTGAGACCGGTCGGCGCGCTGACGGCGAAGATTTCGGCCGCGCCATTGGCGGTGACCGTGGAGTCGAAGATCTCCAAGGTCGAGTGGAACAGTTGCACGCCGACGCCGGGCCAAGCGGCTATCGTCGAGTTCCGGATGACGACGCCGATCGAATTCGTGACCTGCACGCCGGAGCCGGTGGAGTTGGCCAGATCGCCCCGGATTTCGCAAGCCTCCAGAAGCGCAGGAGTGTTCACAATGAGGACGCCGGATCCACCGTTCCCGAACTGCGCATTGCCGCCGGTGATTGTGACGCCGCGCACGGCGACGAACTGGTTGGCGGCCGCGATCTCGAGGACGCGGTCGACGGCCTGGCCGTCGATGGTCGTCATCGTCGCTCCCGGGCCGATGAGCTCCACGGGCTCCTTCAGGTCGAGGTCCCCTACTTGGGCGGCGG
Source organism: Thermoanaerobaculia bacterium (assembly GCA_043737505.1). Lineage (GTDB taxonomy): Bacteria > Acidobacteriota > Thermoanaerobaculia > Multivoradales > JAGPDF01 > JAGPDF01. Next base: position 7,869 of record JAYTAM010000249.1, on the reverse strand, counting down.
AATCGTTTCCCGGCAAGCTCAGTTCGTAGAGTCCCGCCGAGAGCAGGATCCGGTCGGCATTCGGATCGGCGTTCGCGGCGATCACCGCCTCGCGCAGAGAACAGTCCGCGGCGGAGCAGCTGTCCGGCACCGGGTCGTCGTAACGGGTAACGATCAGATCTGCGGCCGAAAGCGGCGTCGCCAGAAGCGCGAGGCCGATGAACAGTTCTCTGCAGCGAGGACTCATTTGAAATTCTCCTATGTGAAGGTCATCTTGCTCCTGGCCTGGCCACGGAAGAACCGGTAAAGGTGCGGAACGATGGCTGACTTAGGTCAGGGTAGGAAAGAGCCCCGGGCGGCGGGATCGCGCGCGCTGCTTTGGGATGCGTCCCTGGGATAGGTTCAGCAGATGCACCCGCGACCCTCTCTTGGCCGTCGTCGCCCGATCCGCTTGCTGTTCGCCGGCGCGCTGATCTGGGCGCCGGCACTTCTCGCAGCCGATGCGATCGACGACTATCTGGCGCGCGAGATGGCGCTGCGGAAGATCCCCGGCGTCGGCCTCGCGGTGGCTCGCGACGGCGAGATCGTGCGCACTTCGAGCTACGGCCTGGCGCACGTCGAGACCGCCTCGCCGGTCACTGCCGAGTCGGTCTTCGCCATCGCCTCGCTCGACAAGCAGATCACCGCGGCCGCCCTGGTCAAGGCGGCCGAACTCGGCAAGCTCGGCCTCGACGATGCGGTCTCGAAATGGGTCGAGATCGAGCTGCCGGGCGCGACGCTTCGCCAGCTGGTGTCGCATCTCTCGGGACTTCCCCATGACACGGTGCCCTCTGTAGAAGGCCGCTTTCTCACCGACTACACCACGGCCCAACTCCTTGCGCAGGCGCAGGGGCTCGCTCCGACCGCCCCGCCGGGCCAGCGCTTCCTCTATTCCGACACCGGTCTCCTCCTCGCCCAGCTCGCGACCGAGAAAGCGGCCGGAGAACCGTGGTGGGAGTTCGTGCGGAGGACGCTCTTCATTCCGGCCGGCATGACGACCCCGGTCTCGATGACGCCGGCGCTCCTCCTGCCCAACCGCGTCTCCGCCTACACGCTGGACGACAGCGGAGCGCTGCTGCGGGACCGCCGTCTCGACACCGACTTCGGGCCGCTCTATTCCGACCTCGGAATGACGACTGCAGATTTCGCGCGCTTCATCGCCGCGCAGGACGGCGAACGTCTCCTCTCGCGCGCCGGCGTCGCGGCACTCACCACCCCCGTGCGGCTCGCGGACGGGAACCTCGCGGGAGAGATCTTCCAATGGAGCCGCTACGGACTGGGTGTCGGCCTCGACGATCTGCTCGGCGAACCGGCGACGCTCCACTCCGGGCACAGCGGCGTCGGTTTCGTGCGCTTGCCCGCACGCCGCCTATCCGTCGTCGTTTTCACCAATCTCGAGCATCCCGCAGGTAGCGATCCTGTGGGCCTCGCCATCGGTGTTGCGGGGCTGCTCGAGCCGGCGGTGGCTCTCTCGGCACTCGCACCGCTCGCGCCCCCCGCCAGCGCAGCGCTGGTCGACCGCCTGCGCTCCGACTACGAGAGCTTCCTGACCGGTGCGGCCGACCTCCGGCGCTTTGCGCCGGCGATCGCACTTGCGGCTTGGGAGGCTGCCCCCGGTCTCGCTGGCCGCCTGCCACGGCTGGGGGCGCTCGTTTCTTTCGAGGTGCTTCGCGACAGTCCCCTGGAGGGTGAACGCACGCTCCTTTGTCGCGCCCGGCACGCGAGCGGCACGATTTACTGGCGGGTGGGACTCGATCCGCGCGGCGAGAGAATCACCCGCGCCGTCTGGTGGCACGTCTAGCCGCAGACTTCCGCTGCCCTCGCAGCGCGCGCCCACGGCACGGAGGACATCAAGCGCAGGATTCGGCGACTTCGAGAGTTCCACAGAGAACTCGAGGAGATGTCCATGCTCACCACTCTCGCCCTCCCTTTCCTGCTGCCGTTTCTCCCGTTGGCGGCACCGGCCTCTGCCGGTGCCCAACCCAATTTCGTCCTCATCGTCACCGACGATCTCGACACCCGGCTCGGCTCGCTCGATTATCTGCCGACGGTTCAGCAGATGATGCTCGACGGTACATCGTTCTCGAGCTTCGTCACACCGACCTCGCTCTGCTGTCCGGGCCGCACCACGATCCTTCGCGGCCAGTACGTACACAATCACGGCGTCTTCACCAACTCGCCTCCCAGCGGCGGCTTCGAACGCTTTCAGGAGCTCGGGCTCGAGAACGCGACCCTGGCAAGCGCGCTCCAAGGCGCGGGCTACCGCACGGCGCTCTTCGGCAAGTACCTGAATGGTTTCGAAAGCGATCCGGATGACCTCTTCGTACCGCAAGGCTGGACCGAGTGGTTCGGCGTCGTGGCGGGCAGTGGCTACAGCAACTACGGCTACACCTTGAACGAAGGGGGCACTCTGGTCCCCTACGGATCGGAGGCGGACGACTATCTGACCGATGTGCTCGCCGGCCACGCCCGCGCCGTTGTGCTGCGCAGTCTCGACCTCGGTCAGCCATTCTTTCTCTACTTCGCCCCCTACGTTCCGCATACTCCGGCGACACCCGCGCCACGCCACGCACAGCTGTTTGCCGGCGTGACTGCGCCCCGCACCCCCTCGTTCAACGAGGCCGACGTCTCGGACAAGCCGGCGCTCATCGCGAACCTGCCGCCACTCGGAGCGCTCGAGATCCTCGAGATCGATGGCCAGTACCGCCGCCGGCTACGCTCGCTTCAGGCGGTGGACGAAGCGCTGGCTGACCTCATTGCCCTGCTCGCGGCCAACGGCCAGCTGGATTCGACCTATTTCCTCTTCACCACGGACAACGGTTACCACATGGGTCAGCACCGGATGCCGCCCACCAAGTACCTCGCCTACGAGGAGGATGTACTGGGTCCGCTGGTGGTGCGGGGACCGGGAGTCGCAGCCGGACGCGTGGTCGAGCTGCCCGCCAACTCTGCCGATCTCGCTCCCACCCTGCTCGAGCTCGCCGGCGTCTCGCCCGGCTGGACCCTCGACGGCCGCTCGCTGGTCGACCTCTGGGGACCGGCGCTGCCGGCGACCTGGCGCGCTACGCAGCAGCTCGAACAGTACCCCTTCGACGGCGCCGACGACCCTCCGACCTCACGGATCCGCCCGCAGCTCTTTCCAGGTCCACCGACACCCGACGCCGGATCGGCGCCCGACCCCTTCTACCTCGGCCTGCGGAACACCGAGGTGAAGTACGTCGAGTGGTCCACCGGCGAGCGCGAGCTCTACTTTCTCCGCGCGGATCCCCATGAGCTGGAGAACCGGGCCAGCTGCGCCAGCCCAGTCCTTCTCGCCGGAGCGGCCGCGCTGACCGCTGCGCTCCATGCCTGCTCCGGCGCGACCTGCCGGGAAGTGGAGCTCCTCACGCCCCTGCTCTCCGACGGCTTCGAATGCGGAGGGACGCAGGCCTGGTTTGCTGTAACCTTCTAAATCGTCGGTGTGTCACCCAGGCACGGGCGCTCTTGCAGCCAGCTCCGCGCGACGCAGGAGAAAGCGGCGCTCGGGCTCGTTCCCCACCAGGCCGAGGGCTGCCGTGAACGCCTCGAGCGCCTCTTCTCGCCGGTCGAGCCGCAACAGAAACTCCGCCCGCGCGGCAGGAAGCAGGTGAAAGCCTGCGAGCGCGCCGGATTCGCGCAGCCTTTCGAGCAGCGCGAGGCCGCGCTCCGCCCCGTAGGCCTCGCCCACGGCGACAGCGCGATTCAGCGCCACCACGGGCGAAGGTTCGCGGCGCAGCAGCTCGTCATACAGGCCGGCGATCTCCGCCCAATCGGTCGCTGCCGCGTTTTCCGCGCGAGCGTGGACGGCGGCGATCGCCGCCTGGATCGCGAAGCTCCCGGGTGCCTGGTCCGTCCGAAAGGCCTCGGCCGTAAGCGCCAGCCCTTCGCTGATCGCCTTCGCGTCCCACTGGGAGCGGTCCTGCTCCGACAGTCGAACGAGGTCGCCCGTCGCGTCGACGCGTGTCCGCTGGCGAGCGTGGTGCAGGAGCATCAGGGCGAGGAGTCCGAGCGCCTGCGAGCGCCCGGGAAGGAATGCGACGAGGATGCGGGCGAGCCGGATCGCTTCCTGACACAGGTCCGCTCGCACGAGCGTCTCCCCGGCGGTCGACGCATAGCCCTCGTTGAAGATCAGGTAGACGATGCGCAACACGGCGTCGAGCCGTTGCGGGATCTCCCCGTCCTCCGGCACGCGATAGGGAATGCGGGCTTTCCGGATCTTCGCCTTGGCACGCACGAGCCTTTGCTGGAGTGTTGCGGGTGGGATGAGGAAGGCGCGGGCGATCTCGTCGCTGGAGAGGCCGCAGAGGGTGCGCAGCGCGAGCGCCACCTGGGTTTCGGTCGCCAGCGCGGGATGGCAGCAGGTGAACAGGAGCTTCAAGCGCTCGTCCGGAAAGCGTTCCCTGGGGTCGGGCTCCTGCGCATCGACGGAGGCCGGCTCCTCGATCGCGAGCTCGGCCCGCTTGCGCCGGAAGTTGGCGTCGCGACGCAGCCGGTCGATCGCCTTGAAGCGGGCGGTCGAGATCAGCCAATTTCGCGGTTGGGCCGGCAAACCCTGAGACCGCCAGGAGACCAGGGCCTGCGCGATCGCCTCCTGCAAGGCGTCCTCGGCGAGGTCGAAGTCGCCGAGGAGGGAGATGAGCGTCGCGAGCATGCGCCCCGAGTCGCGGCGGACGACGGTTTCGAGCTCCCGCCGCAACTCGGAGTCTGGGGTCATTCGAAGGAGAGGATGGGCCGCACCTCGATCGACCCGTTGCGCGCCGTCGGAATCCGCGCCGCGAGCCCGAGGGCCTCGTCGAGGTCGCCCACGTCGACCAGATAGAAGCCACCGAGCTGCTCTCTGGTCTCCGCGAAGGGGCCGTCGGTGACCAGGGTCTTGGCGTCCCGGACCCGTACGGTCGAGGCCGTCGCCGTCGGCTGCAGCGGCTCGCCGTAGACATAGCTGCCGCGGGCCTTGAGATCGGCGGTGAAGGCGCCGTACTCACCGTAGATCGCGCCCTGCTCTGCCTCGGTCAGCTTCTCCCACTCCTGCTCGTTCTCGTAGATCATCAACAGGTATTTCATCTTCGGCCTCCGTTCGGTTGGGGTTACGGCAGTTGGTCGAACGGGATCGTGGCCGATCGACAGGCATGGGCGAGAATTTCTATCCAGCCGCCCCTTCTGCCAGCGCGGAGATCTGCAGGCGGGCGAAGCGCACCGCTTCGGGCGGCACCGAATGGGGAAAGCCGGGGTACCGCCGCAAGGTGACCTCGGCGTTCTGGCGCTCGAACGCCGCTGCGCTCTCCTCGACGCGGCTCCAGGGGATGTGGGGATCCGGATCGCCACATCCGAGATAGACCGGCGTGCGCGCGAGATCCCCGGGGTCCGTGAAGCTCGTTTCGGGAGGTCCGATGCGCCCGCCGACCGCGGCGACCAGGCCGCCCCAGCGCCGCGGATGGCGGGCGACGAACTCGCTCGCGAGGCAGGCTCCCTGCGAGAAGCCGAGCCAGATCACACGCTCGTCGGGAATCCCTGCCTCGTTGGCCTGGCGACGAAGCGATTCCAGCTTGGCGAGCGCCGATCCGAGCCACGGCTCGTTCTGCGCCAGCGGCGCGAGAAAGCGCTGCGGGTACCAGGTGTGGTCGGCAGCCTGCGGGGCGAGAAAAGCGACCCCGGGGTGCGCGAGCGGAGCCGCGAAACCGAGGATGTCCTCCGCCGAAGCCACCCGGCCGTGCACTAGGACGACAGCGACGCGCGCCCCGGGGAGGGGCGCGCCGGCGGCGAGCACCGGCGTGCCGGCGTGCAGACCCGCCGGGGTCACCGCCCGGCCTCCGCCGCCAGCGGTGCGGTCAGAACCGGCAGGCCGGCGGCGATGGCCGAGCGTTGCGGCTCGAGCCAAGGCGGCAGCACGAGCGCTTCGCCGAGCTTCTCCGGCGCCTCGTCGACGGCGAAGCCCGGCCCGTCCGTGGCGAGCTCGAACAGCACGCCTCCGGGCTCCTTGAAGTAGACCGACTTGAACCAGAAGCGATCGATGACCGGCGTCGGATGCGGTCCGGACTCGGCGATGGCGGCCCGCAGGGCGAGCTCGTGTGCCTCGTCCTCGACCCTCCAAGCGAGATGATGGATCGCGCCGGTGCCCCACATGCCGCGCTGGGTATCGGGGCGGTGTGCGAGATCGAGCCGGGTGCCGGAGGCCGCGCCGGCGCCGGCGTCCGCACTGCCGGCGATTCCCCAGCGAATCCATCCTCCCTCCTCGCCGAACCGGGTGAGACCCATCGGCACCGCGAGCAGCGCTTCGGTCGGCGCGAGGTCGCGCAGCCAGAGGCGCGCGCCGTCGAGTCCGCGGATCTGGTGCGCAACCGGCACCGGCCCACCCTCCCACGGCGTGAACGGACGCTTGACCGCGTCGGCGCTCGCCACCAGCGCGAGACGCAGCCCGTGCGGGTCGACCAGGGGCAACACGCGGTCGCCGAAACGCTGCTCGGGCGCTCCGACTGGAGCGCCGTAGCGCTCGAGCCGGGCGGCCCAGTAGGCGAGGCTCTCCGGCGGGACGGCGAGAGCGACTTCGGTGGCGAGGCCGTGTCCGCTGCGCGCCGGCGCCATCTGCGTCCAGGGGAAGAAGGTCAGGTCGGTGCCTGGACGCCCCTCGGCGTCGGCGTAGAAGAGGTGGTAGGTGCCGGGATCGTCCTGGTTGACGCTCTTCTTGACCAGCTTCATGCCCAGGACGCCAGCGTAGAAATCGAGATTCTCCTGCGCCGGGCCGGCGATCGCCGTGACGTGATGCAGGCCGTGCGTACCTCGCGTCGCGAGCTCCTGCGACATCGCTTTCCTCCCCTGCCGTTCGTCCCGCGACGGCGCCACGTGGCGCCCGGGCGTTCAGCTGACTATCAAACATTGACTAGTCAAGCATTATTCCCTCGACTCGTCAAGGCTTCCGAACCCTGGCCGTGGCGCCCAGACGCACAAACGGGGAAGCGTTTCCGCTTCCCCGTTCCAGGGTGAACGACTCGTCAGCCGAAAACGCCTGGCCGCGGTGATCGAGAGGCGACTGACCGGCTTGGACGTGGGACCGTCAAGGTCCTGGCTTCGCATCGGTCGCAGGAGGCGACTCGCGAAGCGAGGTCGTCAAGCGGGCCGCCGGGATCTCCGCGCCGCGCCCCCGAAACCGTCGGCTGGATTGGCCGCGGGTTTCGGGGTGCCTCGTTTGTCCGGTGGCGTCATTCCGTTGCCTCCTCGAGCCGTGAAACCGCTGGGTACCCGATGCTTCCCAACCCTTCCTTCGACTTCCTTCGACACCGCCCGCGGAGGCGCGAAGTGGAATCAAAGTACGCCCGTAAACCGTGCCTGTCAAGAGCTATTTTCAGCCCGGCGACGACAAGCATTTGGCGTGCCGAGCGGCGCCCTCCTCGCCCGCTGGAGCTTCCCTCCACCCCGCCGGTCGGATAGCCTTGCAGCCGAAGTGGAGACCTCCCGATGACCTTGACGCTGCCCTTGAAGCCGCTCGACTTCGGCACACCGACTGCGCCTCATCAAGGCCTGGGCGAAATGGTCTCGGCGCTGGTCGGTTCCGAGATCCTCCGCATCGCCGGCGAAGTCCGCACCCTGGCGGAGACGGGCCAACCGGTGCTCAACCTGACGGTCGGGGATTTCGCCCCGAAACAGTTCCGGATTCCACGCGAGCTGGAGCTCGCGATCGGCCGCGCGCTCGCCGCCGGACAGACCAACTATCCGCCCTCCGACGGAGTTCCAGAGTTGAAGCGCGCGGTCACCGGCTTCTACCGTGAAGCCCTCGGCCTCGACTATCCGCAGGACGGCATTCTCGTCGCTGGGGGCGCGCGCCCGCTCATCTATTCGCTT
>JAYTAM010000248.1:0-3270 GCA_043737505.1 Thermoanaerobaculia bacterium | reverse complement strand
TCGACGACTTGCTCTTCGACCTCGAGCGAATGTCGAATGAGGGCAACGCGTGGGCGACCAGTCTTCTCGACATTGTCCACCAGGTGGAGGCCGGGACCGTCGACGCAGGCAAGGCGATCGGGTCGATGGGTGACGGCGTGATCCTCTTCGAGGGCCAACTGCGGAGCGTAAAGGACGTCCTGCTCGACGTGCTCCCCACCACGGGCCAGGTGCAGCAAAGCATCCGCGAGCTGCGGGAGGAACTCGAAGGAGCCGATGTTTCTGAGCTAGTTGAACGCCTGAGAGGGCAATGGAACCAGGTCGCTCAAACTCTCGCCGAAACGGCTCACGCGTTCAGCGAAGGCCGGGCATCGATCGAGCGTGTCCTCCAAGTCGCTCAGCAGGCGCAGCAGCTCCTGCCTGGCAGCGAAACCGCCGCCACTGCCGCCGCGCTCATTGAGGCGATACGAAACGAAATGCTCGGCGGTGGCTGAGTGACTGATCTACTCGACAGGTGGATCGGATATCTCGGCCTGGTCGAAGGACTGGCGCCGAGAACCACGGTCGCCTACCGCCGCGCCGTCGAGCGCTTCCTCACCGGCGCGGAGATCCTGCGCCCGCAGGAGATCGACCGCGAGGCGATCGAGCGCTACGCGAAGCGCGAGGCGATCGCTGGCAACGGTGCATCGACGCGCACCCGGACGATTCAGGCCATTCGGCTCTTCTGCAAGTACCTGGTCGCGCACAAAGAGCTCGAGGCGAACCCGGCTCTCGAAATCCGCCCGCCGCGCGCCTATCGCAAGGAGCGTTCGATCCTCACCCTGGCGGAAGTGAAGTCGCTCATCGGGCACGATTCCAGAGGGCGAATGGAGCGGGACTTTCTTCAGGTCCGAGACCGCGTGCTCTGGGTGGTCGCCTATTTCTTGGCCCTCCGCGCGGGCGAGATCGGGCGGTTGCGCGTGGTCGACGTCGCCTGGAGTCCGGAGGCCGGCCTGCACACCGTGCTGATCGCGCGCGCGAAACACAGCCAGGGCGACGTCAGGCTGCCGCTGCCGATTGGCGCCTCTCGCACTCTGAGCGCCTACCTCGCCATGCTCCCCGACTTCGCCGGCCGGTCGCCCTACCTCTTCCCCGCTCACCGGCGAGCCGCGCCGCTGAGCTCGCGCCGGATCCATTCGATGTTCGGAGCGGCGCTGCGCAGACTGAAGATCGACCCCAGCAGGCGGCGCCTGTCGCCGCACTCTCTCAGGCACTCAAGGGCAACGCACCTCCTCGAAGCCGGCTGGGACGTTCGCGCAGTCCAGACGATGCTGCGCCACCGATCGCTTCAAACCACGGCGAGCTACCTGCACACGAGCGAGGAAAAGCTCATCCGTTACTTGAAGCGCCAGGACCCGATCGAGGGGAAGGCGAGGGCCCGGTTGCCGCTGGGAGGCGTATTGCGGGAGCTCATGGAGGGTCTCGGCGGTGCCCTGGGCGAGCGAGCTGGCGGCGCCGGCCGGTCGCAAGGAACGCCGGGCTAGCTGGCCAATGCTGGTCTCTCTCGAACGAGCCCGCGAGGCGCTCGGGGCTACCGGAGCTAGACTCTCCGACCCGGAGGTTCTTGAGCTATGCCGCGAAGCCGAGGCGGTGGCACGCTGGTTGGAGCGGCGCGCCATCGAGCAGAAGGAGGAAGAGATGCGCAGGAGCGTGGCGTGACGGAGCGCGGCGTCCACTACGCGCGCGTCAGCAAGGAGGACCAGGTCCGCGGCGCCAGCCTCGAGCAGCAGGACGAAGCGGCCAGCGACTGGTTCCGCAGGAACCGTGTCCAGCCGGTGCGTTTCTTTCGCGACGAGGGCGAGAGCGCCCGCACCCGGAAGCGGACACAACTGCAGGCGGCGCTGGCGTTCGTGCGCGCCGAGAAAGCCGCCGGCAGGCCGATCCACGTTTTCCTAGTGCACGACCTGTCCCGCTTCTCCCGCAACGTCGAGGACCAGATCGCCATTCGCCGCGAGCTTCGCGACCTCGGCGTGCGCCTCGACTCGGTGATGATGGAGCTGCACGACACCGCCCACGGCAAGGCGACTGCGAACTTCATCGGCGTCGCGAACGAGCTCGAGTCCGACCTCAAGTCCGAGAAGATCAGCGCCTGCATGCTGGTGCGCGCGCGGCAGGGCCGGTGGCTCCACCCGGCGCCCGTCGGCTACCGCAACCGCCGCGCCGAAGACGACTCGCGCCGGTGGATCGAGCCAGACCCGGTCATGGCGCCGATCGTCCGCCAGGCGTTCGAGTCGTTCGCCCGGGGGGAGCGGATCTGCGACGTTCTCGCCGCGGCGAGCGCGAGTGGGCTGCGCGGCCGGAACGCCGGCAAGCCGCTCACGATGCGGACGTTTCGCGACCTCCTCAAGCACCCGATCTACGTCGGCAAGGTGCGATCGACGGAGCACGGGTTCGTCGTCGAGGGCCAGCACGAGGCCATCGTCGACGCCGGCACCTTCAAGCGGGTGCAGGCGCGCCTCGAGGGCCGCCCCTCGGCCGCGGCGCCGCGGGTGCACGATCACCCGGACTTCCCGCTTCGCGGCTTCGTGCGCTGCGAGCGCTGCGGGAAGCCTCTGACGGCATCGTGGTCGACGGGCAGGTCCGGGAAGCGCTACGCCTTCTACCACTGCTGGGCGGCAGGGTGCCGGGCGGTGAACGTATCCGCCGGCAAGCTCGAGGACGCCTTCTGCGCCGAGCTCGACCGCCAGCGCGTCGACGCGTCGGTCTTCCCGCTGGTGCGCCTGGCGTGCGAAGCCGTCGCCGCCGAGAGCGCGAAGACCGCCCAGCAGGCCCGTGCCCGAGCCGGCAAGCGCCTTCTCGAGCTACGCGGCCGCCGCGATCGCCTGATCGAGGCGTTCATCTACGAGCGGGCGCTCTCCCGCGAGCTCTACGACGGCCAGATGCAGCGCCTCGAGAGGGAGATTGCGGAGGCCGAGTTGGAACCGCTCGATTTCTCGACCGAAGCGGGCAGGCTCCAGCGCATGCTCAAGCTCGCAGAGCCAATGCTGACAGGCCCTAGCGCGCTTTGGCGCGAGGCGCCCTACGGCGCGCGGCGCGGCCTGCAGGGCCTGATTTACCCCTCCGGAATGCAGTACGGTCCGGAAGGACTTGGAACCGCCGAAGTGTCCTGTCTTTTCAGTGCTTTGCGCGTCGAAAACGCGGAGGAGAACCGTATGGTAGCGCGTACGGGATTCGAACCCGTGTTACCGGCGTGAGAGGCCAGTGTCCTAGACCCCTAGACGAACGCGCCAAATGGGGAAGGGAAGAGTATCA
>JAYTAM010000247.1:0-3275 GCA_043737505.1 Thermoanaerobaculia bacterium | reverse complement strand
GATGATCGGCGGCTTCGTCTACGCCGAGCTCGGCTCACGGCTGCCGGTCGTCGGCGGGCAGTACGTCTACCTTTCGCGCGCCTGGGGCCCGTTCGCCGGCTTCCTCTACGGCTTCGCGCTGCTCTTCGTCATTAACACCGGCGGCATCGCGGCGGTCGCCTCCGCGCTCGCCGGGTACGTCGACGGCACGTTTCTCCGCCTCGGCAGCGCCGGCAAGCTCGCGCTGGCCGCAGCCGTCATCGTCGCGCTGACCGAGATCAACGTCCGCGGTATCCGGCCCGGCAAGCGCACCAACAACAGCCTGATGATCCTGAAGCTCGGCGGCATCGCGGCGATCGGCGTCCTGATGCTGGTGAAGCAGCCGGCCGCGGCGACGACCTACCACCTCCCTTCCACTTCGGCCGTCACTGTGAGCGCTTTTTTCGCCGCTCTGGTCCCGGTCCTCTTCGCCTACGGCGGTTGGCAGAACTGCGGCAGCCTGGCGGCCGAGATCCGCGACGCGGGAAGGACGCTGGCGCGGGCGAACATCCTCGGCGTAGCCCTGGTGGTCGTGGTCTACGTCGGCCTCAACTGGGTCTACCTGCGGGTGCTGCCGCCGGCGGAGGTCGCGGCCTCGACTGCGCTCGCCGCGGACGTCGCCCGGGCGCTCGCCGGCGAGCTCGGCGCGCGCTTCGTGGCCGCGCTCACCGTCGTGTCGTGCCTCGGCTTCCTCGCCGTCATCACCATGACCGGCCCGCGGCTCTACTACGCCATGGCCGAGGACGGTCTCTTCCTGCGCCGCGCCGCGACCCTGCACCCGCGCTTCGGTACGCCGAGCTTCACCCTGCGCCTGCAGGCCGTCGTCGCCTTGGCTCTGCTCTTCTCACAGACCTACGACCAGTTGCTCTCGTACGTCGTCTTCTGCGACTGGCTGTTCTTCGGGCTGACCGCCGCCGGGATCTTCTCGCTGCGCCGAGCGGCCGCCGCCAGCGGCGATGCAGCGACCTACTTCCGCGCCCCGGGGCATCCCTGGACCACGGCGATCTTCGTCGCCATCTCGGCCGGCGTCGTCGCCAACAGCTTCGTCGCCGCTCCACGGCAGGCCGCAGCCGGCTGCGCGGTCCTCGCCGTCGGCGCCGCGGCGTATTGGATCTCCCGCAAACGCCAATCGCGTTCGTAGTCTGCAGCAACGGTCCGAGGCGGGAAAAACTCGTGACAGTTACCTGATTTCGCCAGCAACGAAGCTGGCGCAAGCGCGTCTCGCTAGATCGGCGAAATCAGGTAACTGTCACGAGTTTTTCCAGATCAGCGCGAGCGCGAAATCGTCCAGATGGCGCCAGCGAGAAGCAGGCCGGCGAGCAGTACGAGGCCCACGGACGACAGCGCCGGGACTTCGACTATCGGCGGGCCGACCGGCGCCAGGGTCACGGTGAGGACGGGTTGAACCGCCCCGGCTCCCTCGCGGCTGTCGAAACGGCGCGCCGTTGCGACGTCGCCTTCGGGCGCGCCGGGGGCCGCGGAAGGCGACGACTCCTGCAGCAGGATCCAACCCAGATTGGAGGCCGGCACGTCCACCCAACCCTGGACATCGGCCACCATGCCGGGGGTCGAGCCCAAGACCTGCTGCGAGGGCGTGGTGGTACCCACCGCGATGGTGGCGCTCGCAGCGCCGACGAAGTCGCCCCCCTGGCTTGTCCAAGGAGTGACTTCGAAGAACCGGTCGCACCAGGTCGCGTCGTTGGCCGTCGCCGGTCCGCCTCCCCCCTCCTCGGACCCGCCGTCGGAGGTGCCCTCTCCCCAGTCGGCGGTGAGGCGCCGCAAACCGAAAAGGTCGGTGGGCGCGCCGGAAGGGGCGACCCGGTTGAGGTTGAGGGCGAGGGTCACGGCGGTGATCGTCGACCCCGGGGGGATCGAGCTCAGGTCGAAGTGCAGCAGCGCACGCCGCTCCTCACCGTTCTGGGTGACGCCGGCGAAGAGGTACTGCCCGGCTCCGTTGCTGTTTGGAGAATCGCAACCCACCCGCTGCCCGCCCGGCTCATAAAGGGTGTTGTCGCGGTCCGGAACCATCGCAAGCTGCGCCGCCAGGGGGGCCGCCACGAGCTGGGCGAAAAAGACCGACCAGGCCCACATGTTTTTCGTTCGCATCGGGTGCACCTCTCCTCCGAAAGCGCCTGTCGGCGAGGCCAACCAAGGCACTTGCCAGCGTTGGCCGCGCGAGAAACGGACGTTCCACCAGCGGCAGAACCGCAGCATAGCCCGGCTGCAAGGCTTGGCCCCCACTTCGCTCGAGCGCGCGTAGTGGGGCAGACAGGGAGACCACGCCATGAACCCCTCCGGGCCCGTTCGCAACTCGAAGATCGCCGCAGCTCTGATCAGCTTCAGTCTGTTCGCCGTTTCGCCGGCCTCCGCCAATCTGGTCCTCGGTGCGGTCGACCTCTGGCAGGACAGTCCACCGTTCGACCTCGCCGGCTCGCTCTCGAACGGCGATGCCTTCGGCTACGTCGTCGCAACCGGCGATTGGAACGGCGACGGTTTCGACGATCTCGCGATCTTCGACGCCGAATCGGCGGTCGTGCCGGGCGCCGGCGCCGTGCACGTCCTCTATTCGAACTTCAACGGCGTGAGCTCCGCCGACGACTACATCGCCGACTTCAATCCGCAGACCGGCGCGCCGGACGAGGAGTTGAACGACGGCTTCGGCCAGGCCCTCACTGCGGGCGATTTCGACGGCGATGGCTTCGACGATCTGGCAATCGGCATCTACCTCGAGGACGCGATCGTCGGCGGCACCCCCTTCACCAACTGCGGCGCGGTGCTCATCCTCTACGGTTCGGCGGTCGGGCTCTCCGAGACGGGGGCCCAGAAGCTCTTCTCCACCGCCGCGTTCGCTGGAGCGACGCTGGACAACGCCCACTTCGGCCGCGCGCTCGCCGCGGGCGACTTCGACGGCGACGGCTTCGACGATCTGGCCGTGGGCAGCCCGTCAGGAGACCTCCCCGGCCTGGACCAGGCCGGCTATGTCTCCGTCTACCGCGGCGCGGCTAGCGCTCTCCAGCTGACCGCCCGGATCCTCAGCCAGGATGCCAGCGACGCGACCGGCAGCGTCTCCGACGTCGCCGAGCCGCTCGACCGCTTCGGCTGGGCGCTCGTCGCCGGCAACTTCAACGGCGACACCAACGGCGCCGGAGGACCGGCCGTCATGGATCTCGCCGTCGGCGCGCTGGGCGAAGGAGACGCCACGGCGGCGACCGAAGGCTCGGGGCTGGTGCATCTGTTCTACGGCGACACTTTCGTCG
>JAYTAM010000246.1:0-3287 GCA_043737505.1 Thermoanaerobaculia bacterium | reverse complement strand
GATTCGTCGGTCGAGACGATGTCGGCGATTCTCAAGGAGGAGCCGCCGGAGCTCGACCTCCTCGCGGCGAAGATTCCGCCGGCGCTCGATCGCGTCCTCCGCCGCTGCCTCGAGAAGGCTGCAGGCGAGCGGTTCCAGTCGGCGCGCGACCTGGCGTTCGCCCTGCGCGATGCGGTGGGAGGAGCGTCGTCGACCGCCACGGCGAAAGCCCTGAACCCCGCTGCACAGCGCTCCGTCCGCTGGCCGCTTGTCGCCACCGCGCTGATGGCGGTGCTCGCCGGCCTGGGGTTCGGCTTCCTGATCTTCCATCGCGCGACGCCTCCGACTTCTACGGCCGCGCTCCCCGTACCGACCTTCCGGCAGCTCACCCGCCTCCCCGGCGGCGAAGGCGTGCCATCGCTCTCGCCCGACGGCGGATCGATCGTCTACGAGAAGCGGGTCGACGGACAGGAGGACCTCTTTCTGCAACGCGTCGACGGGCAGACCGCGATCCTCCTCACCGGCGATTGTCGTGAAGGCGACCGCGACGCGGCGTTCTCGCCCGACGGCCTCCGGATCGTCTATCGCTCGGAGTGTCAGGGCGGCGGTCTGTTCGTCATGGGAGCGACCGGCGAGAACGCACGGCGGATCGCGGACTTCGGTCATCACCCCGCCTGGTCACCCGACGGCGGCGAAGTGGTGGCCGCGACGTCGAGGGCGGAGCGCCCGTGGAATCGGCCGAACACCTCCGAGCTCTGGGCGATCGATGTCGACTCGGGTGCCAAGCGACTGGTCACCCGGGGCGACGCGATCCATCCCGCCTGGTCGCCGTCGGGAAAGCGGATCGCGTTTTGGGGCCTGCCCGGGGAGTCGTTCCAGCGCGATCTCTGGACGGTCGCGGCCGACGGCAGCCAGGCGGAGACAGGGCAGAGCGTCCGGCTCACCGACGACGCAGCGATCGACTGGAACCCACTCTGGTCGGCGGACGGCAGGCACCTTTACTTCGCGAGCTCGCGCGGCGGCACCTTCAACATCTGGCGTCTGGCGATCGACGAGGCGAGCGGGCGGCGACTCGGCGATCCCGAACCGGTCACGACCCCGACGAGCTGGGCCGGATGGCTCTCGCGATCGCGCGACGGCCGGCGGATGGTGTTCGTCGATCGCAACATCCGGACGAGCCTCTTCCGCGCGCCGATCGACCCGGCGCGCGGCGTCCTCACCGGCCCGCCGGTCGCGATCCCCGCCGGCGCGATGGAGGTCAACGACGTCGAGCTCGATTCCGGCGCCGAGCGCGCCGTGCTCGCCTCCACCGATCCTCCGCAGCAGCTGTTCGTGACCCGCTTCGTCGACGGTTCGTTCCGCCAGGTCACCGACGGCCCGTTCCGCAGCCGGCAGGGCACCTGGGCTCCCGACGGTCTCCACCTCATCTTTCAGTCCAGCCGCTTCGCGAGCGGCATGGGGCTCATCCGGGCCGACGGCGGCGGCCTGCGCGAGATTGCGCACGGCGCCGGCGCGACGGCCGAACCGGTGATCTCGTCGGATGGGCGGAAGGTCGCCTACGGCGGCGCCGGCGGCGCGTTCCTCGTCGAGCTGTCGCCGTCGTTCGAGCCCCTCGGCTCCCTCCAACTCGCGGCGCCGGAGGCGGGACAGACGTTCAATCCCACCTCGTTCTCGCCCGACGGCCGGTGGCTCGCCGGCCGGTTTCGCAGCAGCAGCGAGGCGAACGAGATCGCGCTCTACTCCGTCGCCGACCGCCGGTGGCGGCCCTGGGAGAGTCCTGCGACCGTGGCCGGGTCCGGTGGCAAGGTGCGCCTGCTCGACAACGACGGGCGCCTGGTCATCGACACGCCGGGGGCGATTCTCGCCATCGATTCGCCCGGAGCGACGCCGCGCGAGCTGGTGCGCGCGGCCCCGAGTCATCGGCTGCGCGGTGTGGGCCTGTCACTCGATCGCCAGTGGCTGGTCTGGATCGACGAGACCGACGAGTCGGACATCTGGCTGATGTCGTTCGACGCGGCGGCTCGATGACCGCCACCCGCTGAGTCGGGCTACTTCCTGCCGAACGTGTCGCCGAAGAAGTCGCCCGTGTTCCAGGTCGGGCGCTCCGCCCCGTCGGCGATGGCGCGGATCAGGTCCGCCTGGGCGGCGGTGAAGCGCGCCGCGGAATCCCAGTCGGCGCCGAGCTCGACCTCGTCGCTCGGCTGATGGTAGTGGCGGGCCAGGAACTCGCCACTGGCTTTCGCCTGGGCGTCGCCTCCGCCGACCGTACCGGAGCCCGCTGTCAGGTAGATCGAAGGCACCCCCTGGCGGACGAAGGAGTACTGATCGGAGCGGACGAAGATCACCTCTTCCGGCATCGGATCGGGGATCAGGGCGAAGCCGTGCGCGGCGACCGCCGCCTGGGCGAGCGCCCCGAGCGAGCTGTGCTCGCCACCGAAGGCGACGAGATCTGCGACGGGTGCGCGCAGCAGCGGCATGTCGACGTTGACGTCGGCGACCAGCGCCCCCGCCGGGACCGTGGGGTGATGGGCGAAGAAGTCCGAGCCCAGGAGGCCACGTTCCTCCCCGGTCACCAGGAGGAAGAGGATCGAGCGCCGCGGCTTTTCGGCGGCGGTGGCGGCGACGCGCGCGGTCTCGAGCAGAATGGAGCTGCCGAGCGCGTTGTCGTAGAAACCGTTGTAGATCGTGTCGCCCTCGACCGCGCGTCCGACGCCCACGTGGTCGAGATGCGCCGAGACGACGACGAACTCGTCGCGGAGCGCCGGGTCGGAGCCGCGAAGGATCGCCGCGACGTTCGGACTCTCGGAGCGGGAGAGACGGCTCTCGTAGGTGACGTCGAGCCGCACCGCGAGCGCTCGCGAACGGTAGTCGAGCCGCTCCGCCGAGTCGAGCAGGCTGTCGAGCGAGTCGGCCGTGCCGTCGAGAAGCTTCGCCGCGCCCTCTCGCGACAGCAGCGCCGAGACGACAATGCCCGGGAACGCATCCTGGATGGCGCCGTCCTCGGCGACCCAGGCGCTCCGCGGATGGTCGGCGTAGGACTGGACGCGGCGCCAGGGAATCCGACTCTCCTCGCTGCGGTCGCGGACGATGAGGATTCCGATGGCGCCCTGCCGTTCCGCGAGCTCCGCCTTGAGCCGGGTCGACGAGTAGTGCGCCCGCTGGTCGGTAGGGAAGCTCGCCGGAGCGCCCTTGACCATCAGCACGATCTTGCCGCGCACGTCGATACCTTCGTAGTCGCGCCGGTCGAGCTCGGGGGCATCGATGCCGTAGCCGACGAAGGCGACGTCGGCCGAGACCTTGCCCTTCTC
>JAYTAM010000245.1:0-3291 GCA_043737505.1 Thermoanaerobaculia bacterium | reverse complement strand
ACGGCTCTACTTCGCCGCCGACGACGGCTCCGGCACCGAGCTCTGGGCGGTGGAGCCTTTCCTCTTCGACGACGGCTTCGAGAGCAACGACACCGCCGCCTGGAGCGATACCGTCCCTTGAGGTCCGCCGCTCAGGATCCGACGCTCCAGCGGCAGAGGCTCCCGGCACCGAAGCCGTCGCGAAAGATCAACTCATCCGGGCAGAGCGCTGCGTCGCAGCGCGCCGCCCATTCGACGCCGCCCAGGAGATGGGCGGCGAAGTCGTCGTCGAGGTAGGTCTCGGGGCGATGCCCGAGGTTGGTGTACCAGCCGCGCCCGCCGCCGACGCCGCCGATCGTGTGTGCCCAGGAGAGCGGGTGATCGGCGCCCATCGCTCCCGGCCCCGGCAGGTAGCTGCTCTCGTCGATAGTCAGCAGGACCGTGACCGCTGGCCGGGGGTTGGCGGCGAAGTTGTACCACTCATCGGTGAAGGCGAAGCTCGCCGGGAGATGCGCGGTCGACGGATGGCTCGACGATTCGCGCAAGACCGTCGCCGTCTGAATCGCGGGGTGAGACAGGAACCAGGCGCCGCCGCCCAGAATGGAGCCGTATCCCGGCCAATCGTGCTCCGTGTCGGCAGCGGAGTGCACGCCGATCCAGCCGCCACCGGAGCGCAGGAAACAGGTGAGCGCCGCCTCCTCCGCCGCGGTCAGGATGTCGCCCGTGGTGTTGAGAAAGACCACCGCTCGAAACGGCGCGAGCCCCGCGGGCGAGAAGATCGTCGAGTTCTCGCTCACCGTGGTCGAGAAACCCTCCGCCAGACCGAGCTCGGCGAGCAGCGCCTGCCCCTCGTCGATCGAGTCGTGGCGGAAGCCCGCAGTCTCCGAAAAGACCAGGAGCCGCCACTCTGCGGTCGCCGGCGCCTCCCCGAAAACCCCGGCCAAGAAAAGGACCAGTAAAGGTAGGTAGGGAGTCGGTCGAGCCGGAGGCTGCACCTCCGGAGCGTTGCAGGGAACGCGGGCCGCCGCAAGCGGGGATTCCACGCCAGCGGCGCCTATCGAATCTCCTAGATAGCTCCGAAGGCGGGGGTCTCTCCCGTCGGCCGGCGCTCGCCTGGCTGCGCGAGGCGCTTGGCGATCCGTTCGCGGGTTCGGGCGAGGCGGCCCGAGATGGTCTGGTCGTACAGCCGTTCGAGGCACTCGGTCAGCCGCACCTCGAGAGCCAGGCGAGGCACGATGATCATCCGGCTGACGGCCGAGAGCTCGTCGATCAGGCGCATCGAACCCGGATCGAGCATCGCGACCTCGAGCCGGCGCCCCATCCGGGCGAGGGGCACCGCGCGTGCCACCAGCGCGGCTCGCGCCGGCAGGAGGGTCGCTACCGTGGCCGGCAGGGCGGCGAGCCGCGCGGCATCGACGGTATCGACGTGCTGCTGCGCCCCGAGCGCCGCCAGCAGCGTCGCTTCGTCCACGAGGCCGGTGTCAAGCAGACAGGTACCGAGCCGACCGCCCTCATTGGTCTGCCGGCTGAGGGCGATCTCGACCTCGGCCCCCGAGAGCAGGCCGAAGAAGCGCAAGGTCTCGCCCAGCTTCGGGCGCTTGGTGAACTGCGGAACTGCGAAAGCGGCGTCCATTTCGGTCTCCCCGGACGGTCCGATGATTCCGTCCTTCACCTCTACAGGCGAGATCGGCGACCCAGACGGGCCATGGCGAGAGGACCTTTCCTCCGCCCCACGTACAATGCGTCCATGCCCAACCCGCCCGGACCGGTCCACGTCGTCGGAGGAGGACTCGCCGGCAGCGAGTGCGCGTTCCAGCTCGCTTCGCGGGGAGTCCCGGTGGTCCTGCACGAGATGCGGCCGGTGCGGCCGACGCCGGCGCACAAGTCGGGCGACTTCGCCGAGCTGGTGTGCTCGAACTCGCTGCGCAGCGACGACCCCGAGCACGCCGCTGGCCTGCTCAAGCGCGAGATGGAGCTCTTCGGCTCGCTGGTGATCGGCACTGCGCGTGAGTGCGCAGTGCCCGCGGGGAGCGCACTCGCGGTCGATCGCGACCGCTTCGCGGCGGCGGTGTCGGCGCGGCTCGAAGCCCTTCCGGGGCTCGAGATCCGGCGCGAGGAGGTCACCGACCTCGGTGCACTCACCGCGCAGCACGACACCGTCCTCGCCACCGGGCCGCTGACCTCGCCGGCCCTCGCCGCCCAGCTGGGTGAGTTGCTGGGCAGCGACTACCTCTACTTCTACGACGCCATCGCGCCGATCGTCGACGGCGAGTCGCTCGACATGACGAAGCTCTTCTGGATGTCGCGCTACGGCAAGGGAAACGGCGACGACTACCTGAACTCGGGGATGGACAAGGAGCAGTACGCCGCCTTCCACCAGGCGATCCTCGACGCCGAGGTCCTCCCCCTGCACGACTTCGAGAAGGCGCTCTTCTTCGAGGGCTGCCTGCCGATCGAGGAGCTCGCGCGGCGGGGCGAGGCCACCCTGCGCTTCGGGCCGATGAAGCCGGTGGGCCTGCGCGGCCTGGACGGCCGGCGACCGTGGGCGGTGATGCAGCTCCGACAGGAAAACCTCACCCAGAGCCACTTCAATCTGGTCGGCTTCCAGTCGCGGATGAAGTGGCCCGACCAGCAGCGGGTCTTCCGCATGCTCCCCGGGCTCGAGAACGCCGAGTTCGTCCGCCTCGGACAGATTCACCGCAACACCTTCATCAACTCCCCCAGCCACCTCGGGAGCGACTACCGGGTCAAGAAGTCACCACGCCTGCGCCTCGCCGGTCAGATCACCGGCGTCGAGGGCTACCTCGAGTCGGCCGCCACCGGCCTCGCCGTCGCGCTCTACCTGGTGCTCGAACGGCGGGCCGGTGGGTTCAGCGAGAATCCCCCCGCCTGTCCCGCCTTCCCCACATTTCCCACATTTCCCGCCACCACCGCGCTCGGCGCGCTGGCGCGGCACCTGACCGAATCCGACCCGAAGCACTTCCAGCCCGCCAACATCCACTACGGTCTGTTCACGCCGATCGAGCCGCTGCCGAGAAAGGACGAACGCCGCGGCGCCTACGCCAGCCGCGCGCTCACCGCCCTCGCCGAGTGGAAGGTGCAGTGCGCGCTCTGATCGTCCGCTTCCTCGCCCATCTCGAAGGCGAACGGGCGCTCTCGGCGCATACGATCCGCGCCTACGAAGGCGATCTCCTGCGCTTCGCCGACTTCCTCGCCGACGAGTACTGGAACGTGCCGGCGGAGACGATCGAGCTGGCGAAGATCGACGTCGTCGCCGTGCGCTCCTTTCTCGCCGCCGAGGCGCCCGACCAC
>JAYTAM010000244.1:0-3292 GCA_043737505.1 Thermoanaerobaculia bacterium | reverse complement strand
TCGCCGAGATCGAGGGGCTGCGGCGCGAGGTCGAAGCGCAGCAGGCTGCGCGAGCCCCGGCCGCTCCGGCGACGCAGACGATTCCGGCCGCGGCAGCCGCGGGCCCGGACACCTCCGGCCGGGCAACCCCGGCCGCCGAAGACCGGGCGGCGCGCGAGATCGCGAGCGCCGATTCGGGCTGGCCCTCGGCGAGATGGCTCCTGCCGGTGGGCGCGGCGGTCGCGGCGTTCGGTATCGTCCTCGGATTCCTGCTCGCCCGGCGTCGCTCGCCGTCGCGATCGACGCCAGGCAATTCTGAAGATCACGAACGAGGCACCCAGCCCGGTGTCCAGTGGCCCGACTCGCCCCCTCCTGCGGCCGGCGCCCCGGCGGCGGCCATGGCGTACCCGGCGACGGGCTCCTCGCCTGGTACCGCGCCCGGAACTTCGCCCTTCCCCGCGCCGCAGCCGATCGACGAGGTTCAGATCGCCCGCGTCCGGCTGCGCCCCGCGGTTCGACCGCAAGGTCTGATGGAGGTCTCGCTCGACGAGACCGCCGAGTTCAAGCGCCTGCCGTTCTCGGAGACGATCGAGCGCACTCTGGTGCTCACCGCCGAGGTCGTGCTCACGGTCCGCGAGCCCGGCAAGGAGGCGCACTCCTTTCGACTGCCTCCTGACCGCGCCGTCGACATCGGGCGCGACGCGGCCATCAACACCCTCGCCTTCCACGATCCGACGATGTCGACCCAGCACCTGCGCGTCGTGCTGGACGACGAAGAGGTCTATCTCGTCGATCTCGGCTCGACCAACGGCGTGCTGGTCGGCGAACGCCGTGTCGATGCCGTGCGTCTCCACCCCGGCGACCGCTTCCGCGCCGGGATGATCGAGTTCGAGCTCGGCCTGCACCACGGAAGCATGAGCTGAGCCCGCCCGGCGTGGATCCGCATCCCTTGAGCGATCTGCACCTCCCCGCGTCCCGGCGCGCTGCCGGCAGGCCTCTGGGAGCCCAACTCCTTTCGGTCTCCCTGCCGCGATCCGGCCACCACTACCTGGCCAGTCTTCTCGAGCGCCTGTTCGGCGACGAGTTCCGCTACTGCGAGTACTACACCGAAGACGACTGCTGTCGGTCCGTCCCCTGCCAACTGGCCGGCGGTTGCCGCGTCTTCTTGCAGAAGAACCATGACTTCGACCTGCTCCTCCCGGTCGACCTGCCGGGGGTGACCTACGTCGTTCAGTTCCGGAATCCGCTCTTCGCGGTCCTCTCCGACCGCGAGTACCTCGCGCGGATGGACGGCGAGGCGCTGGCCGGAGATCGCGACGAGTACCTCGTCTGGCTCGCCCGCCGCGTCGCCTACTACGAAGGTTTCTTCGCCAAGTGGTTGCGACCTCGAGAGGGCGCGCATCGGGTGGCCGTCGACTACGACGATCTGGCCGACCGGCCCGCGCGAGAACTGGCGCGGGTGCTGGAGGCGGCGGGGGTGGCCATCGACGGCGGCCGGATCGAAAGCGCCGTTCACGGCAGCCAGGAGCAGTCGGCGTCCTTCCCCGCGAAGACGCGGCCGAAGCACTTCGAGCGCCGACGCCTCGAGGCGAGCCGCTACCTGGACCCGGAGCTCCTGCCGGTCTTCGAATCTCTCCTGCTCGATCGCCTGCCGCAGCTCGGCTCCAGCCGCCAGCTGCCGGAGGTCCCCTTCGCCGGCCACCCGCTGACCCACTTCTACCTGGCCGAAGTCGCCCGCGCGCGCGGCGACCTGGCGGCCCAGCTCAGCGAGACGGAGAAGGCGCTCCAGGGAGCGCCTCGCAACCCGCATCTCCGGGCCGCGCTCGCCGACAGTCTGGCGGCTGTCGGCAGATCGGTCGACGCACTGGAGGCGATCGCCGAGGCGGTCGCGCTCTCGCCGGAGAACCCGATCCTGGTGCGGCGGCAGAGCGACCTTCTGGCGCTTCGCGCCGGCCAGATCTTCGCCGACGCGATCGCGGTCGCGGAGCGCCTCGTCGCCATGCGGCCCGACGATCCCGGGGCGCGAGTCCACCTCGCACTCCTGCTCCTGCGCTCAGGAGACGCGGTAGGTGCCCACGGCCATGCCAGGCGCGCGATCGCGCTCGACTCCCGCGATCCGCAGGTGTGGAGGATCGCGAGCGAAATCTTGCGCTTCTGCCAGGACTGGAGCTCGGCGGTCGCCGCGGCGCGCGGAGCGATCGCCCTGGCACCGAGGGTGGGAGAGTTTCATCATCACCTCGCCAACATGCTCGCGCTCGCCGGGGAGCTCGACGAAGCGATCCTCGAGCATGGCGAGGCGGTCGAGCTGGAGCCGGCGGAAGCGGGCTGGCGGAGGAGGCTTGCCGAAGACCTGCGTCGAGCCGGCCGGATCGAGGCGGCGCGCGAGACGACGCGAGAAGCCCTGCGGCTTTTCCCAGGGGAGTCTTCGTTGCTCGCCCTCGCTGCGGCGCTCGAGCTCTGAGCCGCAGCCGGCCGCTCAGCCGATCAGCTCGCGCACCCGTACGGCGAGAGCGGCGGCCGAAAGCGTCTGCGAAACCTCCCGTTTCGCCACCAGCGCCCGGTTCGCCGCCCCGTCGCGATCCTCGTAGATCGAACGGCAGAGTCCGGCGGCCTGCTCCACGTCCGGATCCGCCCAGACCGTGCCGCGACGGAACGGACCCTCGGGGCGCTGCACCCGACACTCCTGACAGTCGACCAGCCAGGAGTTTCCGTCGTTCATGAAGTCGAGATTTCCGGAGTAGCGCGTCGCGACAGCCGGCACACCGAGAACCATGGCCTCGGCGAGGCTGTAGCCGAATCCCTCCGCGCGGTGCAGCGAGATGCAGAGGTCGAAGGTCGAGATCAGGCCGTGCATCTCGGCGACTGGCATCGACTCCACGAAGACCAGCACTTCGACGCCGCCGTCGGTGAGCAGGCGGCGGACCTCTGCTACCGCACGGTCGTACGGCACGCGCCCCCCATTGGTCACCTTGAGCACGACGCGGACATCGCGCTGCCCGCCGAAGGCGCGCACCAGCGCCCGAGCGGCGGCCAGCGGGTTCTTGCGCTCGACGGAGCTCGAGGCGTCGAAGACGATCCCGGCGACGAAGGCCGCGGCCGGGATCCCATGGTGAGCTCGACCGAAGGGCCGCGCCGCCGCCTCGTCGACTTCGACGACGCACGGCAGGACACCTACTTCGCGACCTGCTGCACGGCCGAGGGACTGGGCGGAGAATGCCGACAGGGCGAGGAGCCGGTCGTAGCGATCGAGGTCTCGCCGCCAGCCCGGATGCGCGTCCCGCTGCTCCCAGGCGAAGTAGCCGATGCTCGAGCG
>JAYTAM010000243.1:0-3306 GCA_043737505.1 Thermoanaerobaculia bacterium | reverse complement strand
GCGCGGTGGCGTTGCACGGTCTCGGCAAGATGACGATTCATTCGGGCGAGTTCCTGCGTGGCGTCGGCATGTTCGAGGCCTCGATCGCCGAGTATCCGCTGGCGCTCACCTACCGCAATCTGGCGGTCTACTGGAACTCCGAGGGCCGCTTCGACAAGGCGTGGAGCTACGTCGAGCAGGCTCTGGCCCTCGCCCCGGACGAGCTCTACAACCGGATTTTCGCGGCGACCTATTTCGTCGGCCAGGGCAAGTCCGACGACGCGCTGCGGGTGGCCATGGCGAACGAGCCGGTGCTCGAGGCGTCCTACAACCTGGCGGCGATCTGGGCGCAGTTGGGAAAGAAAGAAAAGGCGCTCGAGCTGCTGACGCGTCACTTCTACCAGTACGAGCGCTTCGATCCGGTGCGTGCCCGCGAGATGCAGGAGGCGCGCGACGACATCGCCTTCGCGGCCTACCACCGCGACGCCGACTTCGTGGCGCTCACCGCGCTCGCCTCTACCGACCCGGACTCCTACCACCAGGCGAAGTAGTCCCTTCGGATGAATCGCCGCCTCACCGGTCTTGCGCTGCTGGTGGCGATGCTCGTGCCAGCGGCGCTCTACCTGCCGACCCTCGGTTTCGGATTTCTCTTCGACGACCGGCCGCTGCTGATCGAGAACCCGGTCGTGCACTCGCCGCGCGGGCTCGCGGAGATTTTCACCGCCGACCTCGATCCGCAGGCGCGCACGAGTGAGTCCCCGGCGACCAACTATCTGCGGCCCCTGTTCGTCGCCGCCGCGGCGGGATTGCACCGGCTCTTCGGCGCCGAGCCCCGGGGCTGGCACGCCACAGCGATCGTCCTGCATACGCTTCTGGCGGGACTCGCCTTCCTGGTCCTCAGGCGCGAAGCGATCGCTCCGGCGTCGGCTCTCGCCGGCGCACTGTTCTTCGCTCTCCATCCCGTTCACGTGCAGTCGACGGCCTGGGTCTCCGGGTTGCAGGACCTCCTCTTCGGACTGGCCGCGCTCGGCGCCTTCCTCGCCTACCGGCAGTCCCGGCGCCGCGACGCGGCAGAGTGGCCATCGCTGCTCGCCCTCGCCGGCGCCTTCGCCGTCGCCTTGCTCGCCAAGGAGCCGGCGGTAGGGCTGCTGCTGTTCGTCGCCGCCGAGGCGATCGGCTGGATTCCCGCCGCTTCGGGGGACTCGGCGGTCCGCCCGCCACGTGCCGAGCTGGGCGTACTGCTGGGCGTCGCCGCGATCTACTTCTTCTACCGCTGGACAGTCCTCGGCAGCCTCGCCCATCCATTTCCGACCGCGCCGCCGTGGCCCGTGGCACTGGCCAGTGTGCCGGTGGCGGTGCTCGCCTACCTGCGCGATCTGGTCTGGCCGGTGGATCTCTTTCTGCTGCACTCCGCGCGGCCGGTGCCGGCGCTGGCGAGCCGCCAGACCGTTCTCGCCGCGCTGGGCCTTGCGGCGGTGCTCGTCGTACTTTGGGCCTTCCGCAGACGACGGCCGGAGATCGCAAGGCCCGTGGCCTGGATGGTGGCCTGGCTCGCGCCGGTCCTGGCGCTCTGGGCGGTCAATCCGGAGTGGATGGTGATGGACCGTTATCTTCTGCTGCCGAGCCTGGGCCTCGGCTGGATGCTCGCGCTCGTGCTGCCCCTCGAAGGGGTGCGACGGACGCGGGCGGCCGCAGCCTGGCTGGCGATGCTCCTTTTGCTGGCCGCGCTCTCCCTCCTCGCCATGCGTCCGTTCGCGAACGAGGAGCGCTTCTGGTCGGCGGCCATCCGGGCCGATCCCGGGAGCTCGACCGCCTGGACCGAATGGGCGCGCCAGCAGTCGGGAAAGGGAGACCTCGCGGGCGCGGAGAGATCTCTCCAGCGTGCCGTGGAGCTCGATCCACGGGCTCAGCTGCCGCGGCTGCGCCAGGCGCTTGCAGCGCTCGCCGGCGGCGACGCGCCGGCGGCGACGAGTACGCTCGCTGAGCTCATTGCGCGGAATCCCGGATACCTTCCGGCGTGGCGCAACCTCGTCGTCGCCCAGGCGCGCAGCGGCGACCTCGCCACTGCCGGCCGGACGCTCGACCAGGCGCTGACCCGGTTTCCCGAAGACCCGCTGCTGTGGACGCAGCAGGCGATCCTGCTGCGCCAGCAGGGCAGGCGCGAAGAGGCGCTGGCGGCGGTGCAGCGCGCTTCGGCGCTCGCTCCCGGCGATCCGGCAATGGCGCTGCGCGAGGCGTCGCTCCTGATGGAGTTGGCTCGGCCTTCCGAGGCTGCCACAGCCGCGCGGCGCGGCCTTGCGCTCGCGCCCTCGGCAGAGGTCAGGGCAGCGCTGGAGGCCCTGGCTCGCTGAGCGGGCTCGTCGCCGCGGACTTCGCCACGAGGCCCGCGATCGCCAGGCGCGCGCCTTCATGGGCCGGTTCGAGCGCCAACACCTGCCGGAGCTTCGCCAGGGCACGCACGGGGTCGCCGGCCTCGCGCCAGGCGAGGGCCGAGGCGTAGGTGGCAAGCGTCGATCCGGGTGAGAGAGCCGCCGCGTGGTCGAGGGTCGACGCGACCCGGTTCGCGGGCGGCGAGTCCGGGCGCCGCGGGAGCTCGAGGATGGCGCCGATCGCCCGCCAGGGGCGCGGATAGGTCGGCACCCGCTCGAGCGCCCGAACGAGGTGGAAGAGGGCGGGGCCGGACTCACCACGGGCGAAGAGGATCTGGCCGAGATTGTTGTCCGCCAGACCGCTGCCCGAGTGGGCCAGCACGTGCCGCCAGAGCGTCTCGTCGTTCACCCAGACCCGGGTCTGGCGCCGAGTGCCGAGCGCCGCCAGAGCCAGGAGCCCGACGATCGACAGCACGGCGAGCCCCTGCACCGGACGGCGGGCACGGTGAATCCACAAGGCCGCGCAGCAGGATGCAAGGAGGAGGAGCGGGACCGTCGCGAGATAGGCGTAGCGCTCGGCGACCAGCTGGATTCCGGACTGGGCGAGGCCCGAGACCGGCAGGACGAGAAGCACGTAACAGCCGAAGGCCACCGAGAGCACCGGGAGTGCCGGCCACCGAGTCCGTTTGCACCGGGCGGCGAGCGCCACCAGAGCCACCAGGGCCACCCCAGCCAGCAGCGCGGCGATTGCCGGAACGAGGTAACGGAGTGCCAGCGGCTCGAAGGGGGAGGGGCGTTCGTGGAGCGGCAGCCAGGCTGGCCGATAGACGAGCGCGGCCGGGTAGAAAGCCAGGCCGTAGCCGGCCTGTACCAGGCGGTCGAGGAGGCCGTGCTCGCTCACCCCGGTGAGCGCCCCCGAGCTCGCCTGCGCCCAGAGCGCCGACGCCGCCGAAGCCGC
>JAYTAM010000242.1:0-7551 GCA_043737505.1 Thermoanaerobaculia bacterium | reverse complement strand
CTCCTAGTGAGGCTTGCCCGCCCACTTCGAATCCCCGAGCGCCGGAGCCCGCCTCGCAACATTGTTCAGCATCTTCTCTCCCGGCTTTACCGACGAGGGGTGTTCGGGCCGAGGGCTCCCATGGGCGCGGAGCGTTTCTTCAGCGCGTGCACCCTTTGGAGGTGAGCACCCATGGGAGACGGACCGGACAGGACCCCGAGCCAACCGCCGAGGATCGCGACAACGCCTCGAATCAGTTCGCGTCGCAGGTCGCGAACGCGTCGCTGTCGGTGAGTGCCGCGGCGGGCGGACCCTGGAGCTTCGAGTAGACGACGTGCTCGCCGGCGACGGTGTCGGTGACGGTGATGTCGTAGCCGACGTCGGTCGCCGCGGCGCCGTAGACCCAGAAGCGCTCGTTGAGGGAGCAGGCGTCGAGCACCTTGATCAGCACCTCGCTCACCTGCGGTGAGAAGAAGGTCATGGTGCCCGAGTTGGCGTTGAGCGGCACCATCCGCGCCACGCCGGAGCCGGTCTGTGCGGCGAAGAAGGTCGCCTCGACGCGGAAGCGTTCGGCGGCGAGGCAGAGCGCGGTCGGCGTCGCGACGCAGCCGCCGTAGAGGTCCTCGACCGGCTCGGCGTAGAGGAAGTCGTCCGCGGCCACGGCGTCGTGACCCACCGGCTCGCCGCCGCCGTCGAGAGCGACGTCGCCGGCGGTCACCACGACCCGCGCGATAGCCGCGGCGCCGGGGAACGAAACCCCGAGAAACGAGAACGTCTGATCGCCCGTCGCCGGCGGCACCGCATAGCGGCCGAGGGAGTTGCCGTCGCGATCGAAGTACTCGATCGAGCTGCGATCGGCGATGTCGACGTCGGTGAAGACGGCGCCGAAGCCCGAGACCAGCGCCGGCCGGTTGGTGCCGGGGACGAAGAACTTCACCTCGTAGGCCGGATCCCAGATCGAAATGAACAGGCGCTGCGCCGAGAAGGCGGCGAACCGGGTCTCGTAGGCCGGGTCGAAATCGCCGAAGCGGACCGGCGTCGCGGTCGGATTGCCGGTCTTGGCGCTCACCGCGAAGCTGTTGTCGTGGCCGTTGAAGAAGACCGCGCCGCGCGCCGAGGTGAAGTTGAAGAAGTCGGAGGGCAGGAGACTCGGCCGGCTGGCGTTGTCGGGCACTCCGTCCCAGTTGATCTCGCGGCGTTCGCCGCCGAAGGAGCCGTTGCTGCCGGCGGTCGTGCCGCCGCCCAGGTCGGCGCGAAAGGCGTCGCGCGCGACGGTGACTGTGGCGAGGTCTCCGGCAGCGGAGCGGACGAGCTGCGCAGAGGCGCCCGAGCTCGCCAGGAGGCAGGAGCCGGCGAAGGCACAAAGGAAGAGGCGACGGCGAACGGTCTGCATGTTGAGGTCTCCGTGAAAGAACGTCGACCCGATCGCCGGCGTTCCGTGAGAGGAAGACTGGCGTGCCGGGCAAGGTCGCGCGCCCCGCATCGGGCAGGACCCGAGGCTGACTTTCGTGAGCCGTGAGGAACGGTTCACACCTTGTGCCGTGGCGGGCAATAAATTGCCCTTCAGGGCACCAAGTTGACGTATAGGTAAACTGGCTGTAGCGTCCCGATGTGGGGACGACACGGACCAAAGGCGACGAAGCGGGAGCCCTGTTCTCGATCACCGAGCTCGCCGACGAGCTCGGCGTCACTCCGCGGGCGATCCGCTTCTACGAGGCGAAGGGCCTGCTCGAACCGCAGCGCGCCGGGGCGACGCGGGTCTACACCCACCGGGATCGCGCCCGTCTGCAGATCATCCTGCGCGGCAAACGGCTGGGCTTCTCGCTCGCCCTGGTGCAGAAGTACCTCGATCTCTACGACGCCGACCCGACCCAGAAAGTGCAGATGCAGCATCTCCTCGCCGGCGCGCGTCAGCGCATTGCCGAGCTCGAGGCGCAGCGCCAGGACCTCGAGCTCACGATCGAAGAGCTGCGCGAGATCGAGGAGATGACCCTGGAAGCGCTCGACTCGGCGCCCACGGCAAGCAAGCTGTCTATCCCGAAGTCATCGCCGCCGGCCCAGCCACTCCAGCCCGTCAAGAAGGGGAAGAAGCCATGAAGAGTGTCGTCATCGCGGGCTACGCCCGGTCGCCGTTCACGCTCGCCAAGAAGGGCGAGCTCGCCCGGGTCCGGCCGGACGACCTCGCGGCGCAGACAGTGCGCGCCCTCGTCCAGCGAACCGGCGTCGATCCGGCGGAGATCGAAGATCTCCTCGTCGGCTGTGCCTTTCCGGAGGGCGAGCAGGGCTTCAATGTGGCGCGGATCATCAGTTTCCTCGCCGAACTGCCGCTTTCGGTGGGGGGCGCGACGGTGAATCGCTTCTGCGGCTCTTCGATGCAGGCGATCCACATGGCGGCCGGGGCGATCCAGATGAACGCCGGTGAGGCCTTCCTCTGCGCCGGGGTGGAGTCGATGACCCGGGTGCCGATGGGAGGCTTCAATCCGCTGCCGAATCCGGCGCTCTACAAGCGCTACCCGCAGGCCTTCGCCAGCATGGGCGAGACGGCCGAGAACCTGGCGAAGCAGTACAAGATTTCGCGGCAGCGGCAGGAGGAGTTCGCCCTCGGCTCGCAACAGAAAACCGCCGCGGCCCAGGCCGCTGGCAAGTTCGACGCCGAGATCGTGCCGATCGATGCAGGGAAGTCGGGGACCGTTTCGCGCGACGGCACGCCGCGGCCCGATTCGACGATGGAGGGTCTCGCCGGTCTGAAGCTCGCCTTCGACGAGGGCGGCACGGTGACCGCCGGCACCTCGTCGCCGGTTACCGACGGCGCCTCGGCGACGCTGGTCTGCTCCGAAGAGTACGCCTCGCGGAAGGGCCTCACGGCGCTGGCGCGGATCAAGAGCTACGCCATCTCGGGCTGCTCGCCGGAGGTCATGGGGATCGGTCCGGTGCTCTCGACCCGCAAGGCTCTCGAGCGCGCGGGCCTCACGCTCGCCGACATCGACATCGTCGAGCTCAACGAGGCGTTCGCCGCCCAGTCACTCGCCTGCATCGACGAGCTCGGCCTCGATCCGGCCAAGGTCAACATCGACGGCGGGGCGATCGCCCTCGGGCATCCCCTGGGCGCCACGGGCGCGCGCATCACCGGCAAAGCGGCGGCGCTGCTGGTGCGCGAGGGCAAGCGCTACGCGCTGGCCACGCAGTGCATCGGCGGTGGCCAGGGGATTGCGACGATCCTCGAGCGGGTCTGAGGCCGACGATGGCGAATCCCATTCGAAAGATCGGAGTCCTGGGCTCGGGCGTCATGGGCGCCGGCATCGCGGCACACGTGGCGAACGCCGGCATCCCGGTGGTACTGCTCGACATCCCGCAGACGGCACCGACGGAAGAAGGCGGACGTTCGGCCCTCGCCGTCCAGGCGATCGAGAAGCTCAAGAAGACCAAGCCCGCGCCACTCATGGCCGCGGGTCGCGCAAAGCTGATCACGCCAGGCAATCTCGAGGACGACCTCGGCCTGCTCGCCGACTGTGACTGGATCATCGAGGCGGTCATCGAGCGCGTCGACGTCAAGCAGAAGGTCTACCGCGCCGTCGACGGCGTGCGCAAGGCCGGCTCGATCGTGTCGAGCAATACCTCGACGATTCCGTTCGCCAGGCTGACCGAGGGGCTGCCCGAGGCGTTCGCGCGCGACTTCCTGATCACCCACTTCTTCAACCCGCCGCGCTACATGCGGCTGCTCGAGCTCGTCGCCGGCCCGGCGACGCGGCCGGAGGCCACCGCCGCGGTGCGCGATTTCTGCGACGTCCAGCTCGGCAAGAGCGTGGTCGTCTGCCGCGATACGCCGGCGTTCATCGCCAACCGCATCGGCACCTTCTGGATCGAGGCCGCGATCCGCGAGGCGTTCGCCGCCGGACTGACGGTCGAAGAGGTCGACGCCCTCGCCGGCAAGGCTTTCGGTTTCCCCAAGACCGGCGTCTTCGGGCTACTCGACCTCGTCGGGATCGATCTCGGCCCGCACGTCGCGAAGTCGCTCCTCGCCACGCTCCCGGCGGACGACCTGTACCGCAAGGTGCACGTCGACAGCCCGTTCATCTCGAAGATGATCGCCGACGGCCTCACCGGCCGCAAAGGAAAGGGCGGCTTTTACCGCATGGAAGCGCGGGACGGAAAGAAGGTCAAGCAGGCGATCGACCTTCAGACCGGCGAGTATCGCGACGTCGTCGAGGCGCGGTTGGCGAGTGCGGAGCTGGCCCGAGGGGGCGGAGCGAAAAAAAGCGCCAGTAAAGGGGGTGGTCCGCGAGCCATCCTCGAGCATCCGGATCGGGGTGGTCGATTCAGCTGGAGGATGCTCGCTGCGACGCTGTCGTATGCGCTCGAAGTCGCACCTCAGATCGCCGACGACATTGTTTCCATCGATGAGGCTTTGCGCACCGGCTTCAGCTGGCGATGGGGTCCTTTCGAGCTGCTGGACAAGTTGGGTCCGGCCTGGTTCGCGGAACGCCTTGCCGCGGAGGGAATGCCTGTTCCCGAACTGCTCGCCCGGGTAGGCTCCGACAACTTCTATCGCGTCGACAAGGGGAAACTGCAGCAGCTGGATCTTCATTTACCAGCAGCTTCTTTTTCCGATGTCCCGCGTCGCGAAGGCGTCCTGCTGCTCGCCGACATCAAGTTGGCTGCTGCGCAGCCGGTGGCGAAAAACTCCTCGGCATCGCTCTGGGATCTGGGCGGCGGCGTGCTCTGTCTCGAGTTCACCTCGAAGATGAACTCGATCGACGAGGGGATCCTGCGCCTGGCGCGCAAGGCGATCGCTTTGGTGGGTGACGGCAAGGGAACCTGGAAGGCGCTGGTGATCTCGAACGAGGGCGAGAACTTCTCCGTCGGCGCCAACATCGGCCTCGCGCTCTTCGCCGCCAACATCGCCATGTGGCTGGCGATCGAGGCGCAGATCTACGAGGGGCAGCAGGTCTACAAGGCGCTGAAGTATGCGCCGTTCCCAGTGGTCGGTGCCCCGTCGGGCATGGCGCTCGGCGGTGGATGCGAGATCCTGCTGCACTGCGACGCCGTGCAGGCGCATGCCGAGACCTACATGGGGTTGGTCGAAGTCGGCGTGGGAGTCGTTCCAGGTTGGGGCGGCTGCAAGGAGATGGCGACGCGCTGGGCGACTTCTCCGCTGCGGCCCGGCGGTCCGATGCCCGGCGTCGTGAAGACGTTCGAGACCATCAGCCTGGCGCAGGTTTCGACCTCGGCCGACGAGGCCCGGGAGGCGCTCTTCCTGCGCTCCGGCGACGGCATCACGATGAACCGCGACCGCCTGCTCGCCGACGCCAAGGCGAAGGCGCTGGCGCTCGTCGCCGCCGGCTACAGGCCGCCGGAGGAGGTGGCGATCAGCCTGCCCGGGCCGTCCGGCAAGGCGGCGCTCGACATGGCGGTGGCGGGCTTCCGCGCCAGCGGCGCGGCGACGGCGCACGATGTCGTCGTCTCGGGGCGGCTCGCGACGGTGCTCACCGGTGGCGACACCGACGTTACCCAGACGCTCTCCGAGGACGACCTGCTGCAGCTCGAGCGCGAGGCGTTCCTCGCTCTCATCCAGACGCCGGCGACGCTCGCCCGCATCGAACAGATGCTCGAGACCGGAAAGCCGCTGAGGAACTGACGTGACCCACTTCGTAGACCTGCTCGGCGAGAGGAATTGACGCGATGCTCACCTACAAGGCCCCTTTGCGCGACCTGCGCTTCGCCTACTACGAGCTCTTCGACGGCGCCGGACTCGCGCGCCTTCCCGGATTCGAGGAGGCGACGGAAGAGCTGATGATGGACGTCGTGGCGGAGATGGCCAACTTCTGCGACGGCGTTCTGCAGCCGTTGAACGCCTCCGGCGACGCCGAAGGCTGCACCTTCGAGGGCGGAAAGGTCCGTACACCGAAGGGTTTTCCCGAGGCGTACAAGCAGTATCGCGAAGGCGGCTGGACAGGGGTCGTGGCGCGCACCGAGTACGGCGGTCAGGGGCTGCCGCACGCCGCGAGCATTCTGCTCACCGAGGTGATGTGCGCCTCGAACCTGTCGTTCTCGATGATCACCGCCCTCACCAACGGCGCCTATTCGGCGCTCGATCATCACGCCACGCAGGAGCTCAAGGACCGCTTCATTCCGAAGCTCGTCGATGGCACCTGGGCGGCGACGATGTGTCTCACCGAGCCGCAAGCCGGCACCGATCTCGGGCTGGTGCGGATGAAGGCCGTGCCGATCGTCCCGGGGGCGAATGCCGCCGACACCGCCGGCTCCTATCGGCTCACCGGCAGCAAGATCTTCATCTCCGGCGGCGAGCACGACCTGACCGAGAACATCGTGCATCTGGTGCTGGCGCGCCTTCCCGACGCTCCGGCA
The DNA here is from genome assembly GCA_043737505.1 of Thermoanaerobaculia bacterium. Taxonomy (GTDB): domain Bacteria; phylum Acidobacteriota; class Thermoanaerobaculia; order Multivoradales; family JAGPDF01; genus JAGPDF01. Next base: position 1,206 of record JAYTAM010000242.1, on the reverse strand, counting down.
GGGATCAAGGGGATCAGTCTCTTCGTCATTCCGAAGATGCGCGAAGAGGGCGGCAAGCTGGTGCCGAACGGAGTGACCTGCGGCGCCATCGAGCACAAGATGGGAATCAAGGGTTCGCCCACGTGCGTCATCAACTTCGACAACGCCGAGGGTTTCCTGGTGGGGGAGCCGAACAAGGGGATGAAGGGGATGTTCACCTTCATGAACGGCGCCCGGCTGCATGTCGGCGTGCAGGGGCTGGCGCTCGCCGAGGCCGCCTATCAGGCGGGGGTGAAGTTCGCCCGCGAGCGTCTTCAGGGTCGCGCGCTCATCGGTGCGAAGTACCCGCAGCAGGAGGCTGATCCGATCCTCGTTCATCCCGACGTCCGGCGGATGTTGCTCACCATGCGCGCCTTCACCGAAGGAGCTCGTGCGCTCACCGCCTGGGCGGCGATCGAGATCGACCACGCCGAGAGCAACCCGGATCCGGAGCGCAACCAGATCGGCGACGACCTGGCGTCGCTTCTAACGCCGGTGATCAAGGCGTTTCAGACCGACCTCGGCTTCGAAATGACGAACCACGCAGTGCAGGTCTGCGGTGGCTACGGCTTCTGCGTTGACTACGGCGTCGAGCAGTTGGTGCGCGACTGCCGCATCACGCAGATCTATGAGGGTACCAACGGCATCCAGGCGCTCGATCTCGTCGGCAGGAAACTGCCGGCGCACATGGGGCGCTATCTCCGCCGGTTCTTCCATCCGGTGCAGGAGTTCCTCACCGCCGAGGCCGGCCCCGGAGGTAACCCGGAGCTCAAGGAGTTCATAGAACCCGCGGCGAAGGCGTTCGAACGCCTGCAGCGCGCGACCGGGTGGCTGGCGCAGGAGAGCCTCAAGAATCCGGACGAGGCGGGCGCGGCGGCGACCGACTACCTCCACCTCTTCGGCTACACGGCGCTCGCCTACCTCTGGGCACGCATGGCGAAGATCGCCATCGAGAAGAAGGGCGGCAAGACCGACGCCGCGTTCTACGAGACCAAGATCGCGACGGCGCGCTTCTACATGCAGCGCATGCTGCCGCGCCACGCGACCCACTTCGCGACGCTCATGGCGGGCAGCAAGTCGCTGATGGAGTTCCCCGACGACGCGTTCTGATCGGGCACTCGACGCGGGCGGTCTCCGGCACTCGGGAACTCGAAGTGGGCTCCTAGTGAAGCTTGCCCGCCCACTTCG
>JAYTAM010000241.1:0-17400 GCA_043737505.1 Thermoanaerobaculia bacterium | reverse complement strand
GGGCCACAGGGCGAAGCCCTTCAGCGGCAGTCTACGGTGGTCAGATCCAGCGTCGGACGGCGCCGCGGTAGCTCGCGTACGCCGGGCCGAACTTGGCGGCGAGAACCCGCTCTTCCGGCCCGATCTGGAACCGGTTCATGTACGCGACGAACGGCGGAAGCGCGGCGAGCGCGGCCGCGTTGGCGAGAAAGACCGCCCATGCGGCGAGCGCGAGCAGAAAGCCCAGGTACATCGGATTGCGAGTCCAGCGGTAGACGCCCCCGGAGACGATCGCCGACGCCTCGCCCGGGCGCTGCGGATGCACCGTCGTTCCGGCCCGGCGGAATTCGACCACGCCGGCGAGCGCGATGGCGGCTCCCAAGGCGGCGAGGATCGCCGCGGTGAGCACGGTTCCGGGCAGGGCGAACGAGAGATCCGGCAGTGCGCGGGACAGCCCGTAGCCCGCCGCCGCGAGAAGGCCCCAGACCAGCAACGGCGGCACTCTGAGCTCGAGCGACCTCATCTCGGGTCGGGCCGTGCAGCCCTCACAGCTGCGAGATCCAACGGCCGAACTTGGTGGTTGTGCGCTTGCCCACCTTGGCGACCGCGCCGCGCTTGAAGAACTTGCTGCCGAAGATGTGGATGTATCCGCCGAGGTCCGACGGAAGGTAGTACTCGCCGTACTTGAGCAGCGCCACCTTCTGCCGTCCGAAGTGGCCGTAGAAGTAGGCGAACTCGAAGAGAACGTTGAGGTTGGGCACGTCGTACTTCTTCCGCCGGATGCTCGTCGTCGACTCGGGCGAAAAGAGAAGGATGGCGCCGTCGACCCGCGCGCGCACGCGGTCGAGATCCTCGAGCAGCGTCCGGCCGGCGGTGAACGCCTCCCACCAGGGCAGGAAGGTGAGGGTCGGGCTCGAGAACGCCTTGACGGCCGCGCGCGCCTGCGACTTGGCGGCGGAGGACGAGCCGAGAAAGATACGAGTTTGCGGCATGCAGACTCCTCTGTTGCCCAGGTGCAGGCGGGGCCGCGGCATGTTACCAAGGGCCATGCGCGCCGTTTGACGGATCCGGTGGCGGGGCGTACCCTATCTAGGTGGCCTCTCCTCTTCGGCGCGGGCTCGCCCGGCTGACCGACCCGCAGATCCTCTTTCCAGCCTTCGCCGTCGTCGGGCTCTGCGGGCTCTGGGGGGCTACGTACCTGCTCATCCGGGCGGAGCGCACCCACGTCGAAGGCGCGGCGGTAGCCTCCGTCCGCGAGCTCGCCGAGACCTACGAAGCGCAGGTCGTGCGCGCCGTGCGCGAGATCGATCTCACGCTCAAGGGCGTCAAGTTCGCCTACGAACGCAGTGGCGATCCGAATGTGCTGGAGGAGCTCAAGGCGCGGTCACTCCTGCCTCCCGACATGCTGTTCGTCGTCAGCCTCGCCGATGGCGACGGTGAGATCGTCGCCAGCACGCGACCGCTCGCCGTCACGAACATCGCCGATCAGCATTTCTTCCTGAATCAGCGCGCGAGCGAGTTGCTTTCGGTGGGCCAGTCGATCCAGGACCCCGCGACCGGTGAATGGCTCGTGCGCTTCGCCCGGCGGCTCGAGCGTGCCGACGGAGCCTTCGCTGGAGTCGCCCTTCTCGCCGTCGGTGCGGACTACTTCGTCAGCGGCTATGAGGCGGCGAAGCTGGGCAGCGACGGGGTGCTGGGCCTCCTGGGCGACGACGGCGTCTTTCGCGCCCGGCGCACGGGAGATGTCGTGAAGTATGGCGAGGAAGTCGACTTCCCCAGCACTTTTCCGGGGGCGGACGATGAGGAGACGAACGTCAGGCTCGCCGCGAATCCGTGGGACGGGTTGGAGCGCTACACCGGCGCGCGCCAGCTCTACGACGCCCCGCTGACCGTCGTCATCGGTCTCTCTCGCGCCGAACAGCTCGCCGCCACAAACCTGCAAGGACGGCGCTACATCTGGCGGACGGCGATCGGCAGCCTCGTCCTGATGCTAGTCGTCGCCGCTCTCGGGCGCTTGAGTTGGAAGCTGGCGGAAACGCGCAAGCTCTCGGTCCAGGAGCAGGTGGAGCACGCCAAACAGGTCGAGTATCTCGCCTATCACGACGGACTGACCGGGCTGCCGAACCGGAGCCTGTTCACCAAGCTCTTGCACCAGGGAATCCTCCAGGCGCGCCGACACGGTCGGCAGCTGGCGGTGCTGTTTCTCGATCTCGACCGGTTCAAGCACATCAACGACACGCTCGGTCACGAGGCCGGCGATCAGCTCCTGCAGGAGGTCGCCAGGCGCCTGCGCTCCTGTGTGCGCGAAAGCGATACCGCGGCCCGGCTCGGCGGCGACGAGTTCGTCGTCATGCTGCCGGAGCTTTCCGAGGCGACCTACGCCGGGTCCGTGGCGCAGAAGATGATCTCTCTGCTGGCCAAGCCCTTCGTACTGCTGGGCCAGGAGTTCCGGGTGACCGGTAGCGTCGGCATCGCGACTCACCCGCAGGACGGCGCCGACGAGCAGACGCTGACCAAGAACGCCGACATCGCGATGTACAAGGCGAAGGAGTTGGGCAAGAACAACTTCCAGTTCTACTCCGAGTCGATGAACAGCGAGTCGCTGGAGCGGCTCACGCTCGAGTCCAGCCTTCGACGAGCGCTGGAGCAGGACGAGTTCGTGCTGCACTACCAGGCCAAGCGCGACCTCCTCACTGGCCTGGTCACCGGCATGGAGGCGCTCCTGCGCTGGGAGCATCCAGACTTGGGAACCGTGCCGCCGATGCAGTTCATTCCGGTCGCGGAGCAGACCGGCCTGATTGCTTCGATCGGCAAGTGGGTGTTGCGGACGGCCTGTGCGCAGAACGTCGCCTGGCAGCGCGAGGGCCTGCCCAGGCTGAGCATGGCGGTCAACCTGTCGACGCTCCAGTTCTTCGATGCCCACCTGCTGGAAGACGTCGGGTCGATCCTGGCGTCGACCGGCATGGATGCGAAGCTCCTGGAGCTCGAGATCACCGAAAGCATGCTGATGCAGGACGTCCCTCGCACCTTGCGCATCCTGACCTCGCTCAAGCAGCTCGGCGTGCGGATTGCCGTCGACGACTTCGGCGTCGGCTACACGACGCTCACCTCGATGCAGCAGTTCCCACTCGACACGATCAAGATCGATCGGACGTTCATTCGCGACGTCGCCCTTGTCGCGGAGGACAAGGCGCTGACCGAGGCGATCATCGCGATGGGCAAGTCGCTGAGCGTGACGGTGGTGGCGCAGGGAGTCGAAACGAAGGCGCAAGTCGACTTCCTGCGCGAGCACGCCTGCGACGAGCTCCAGGGCTTCTACTTCAATCGTCCCGTCGCGGCGCTCGAATTCGGCGAAGTGTTGCGCGCCCAGGCAGCAGCGCCGGTGGTCGTCGAGATCGCGGCGCATCTCACCAAGAAGCGCGCCTAGTCGGGCGGGTCCGCCGACCCCTTTACTCGGAGACGATGCGGACGGTTTCGTCGGCCAGCGACCGTTCGATGTAGGCGATGGCGCCCGGATTCTCAGCCACCCGCTGGCGCGCTGCTTGGCTGTCGGCCACCTGGGCCGGCGGTTGACCCCGGCCGGTGAAGATGATCTTCGACCAGTGCGCCTTAACCTGGGCCGCCGACTTGCCGGCGTATTCGGTATAGAAGGAGTCACGCACCTTCGATCCCTCGGGCTGATCGAGCGGAACGGCCTTCGTACCGCCCGGTAGGCGGCTCAACTTGCCGAGAAAGAGATCGGCGACCTGAGCGCGGCTGAGCGCGGTGACCGCGCTCTTTTGCGAGACGATGACCACGACCCCGGACTCTGCGCCCGACAGGGCGGCTCCCAGGGCGAGGGCGAGCCCTCCGAACAGCGCGAACTTCAGCTTCCGGATTCGCAAGGTCAACATCAGAATACGATGTCCAAGGCGATGCTGACGAGATTGTAGGTCCCGCCGGGCGTGAAGCCGGTTTGGACGTTTCCGAGGTCGCCGGCAGAACCGGAACCGAGCCGGCTGTGGTCGTACTGCAGCTTGAGGTCAAGGTTCTGCATGAAGTCCCACCGCACGCCGATCGAGAGGGTGTCCTGCGACGGATTGCTCGCCAGGATCCCGTTGAGGGCGGCATTGAGACCTGCGGCGATCGGCGCGAGCGCAGGCGGGTAAGCGGCTACGGTGAGGCCGGGATGGGAGCGCGCGGAGCCCGCACTGACTGTCGAGTAGGTGAGATAGGGCGTGAACCTGGCGAAGCGGTAGCCGCCGCTGGCGTACCAGGCGGCGCGCTCGCCGAGCACGGAGTGACTTTCGCCCCTGCCCCACTCCGCCTTCATGAACCAGTTGCCGGGATCGTACTGGGCGCCCGCCGAGAGGAACTGGAAGAGGGAACCATCCGTATCGAACTCGTCCGCGATAGCAATGCCTTCGGGCCCGAACTGGCGGAAAGCGTCGAACAGCGTGTTCAAGCTGTCGATATGAAGGCCGGTCCTCAGGTAGGCCAGCCGAACGCTCAGGTCACCGTGATCCGTCGTCGCCGTGAGGCCCCAAGAGTTGCGGCCTTTGCCCGAGTCATCGTTGGGGAGGTCGAAGTCGCTCTGCCCGTAGTAAGCCTGGAGGGTGTTCGTGAAAGCCCCCGCGCTCAACCGGTAGCTGCCGTCGATCCCGTCGCTGGTGGTGACCGGCACCAACGCGTAGACCTCGTTCGGCGGACGCACCCAGGGGTTCGCGTAGCCGACCTTGCGAAAGTCGGAAACCAGAAAGCTCGGCAGAACGATGCGACCGACCCGCACGCTGGCCTCCGGCGTCACCTGATACTTGAGATTCGCCCATTCGAGATGCGGCGTGTACTCGCCGTCGGCTCTCTGTTCGGCAACCATCTGGACCACGGCCGAGAGCTTCTCGCCGAAGGTGGCGGTGAGCTGTGCTCCCACCCGGCTGTCGACCTCGGCGCTCCAGGCGTTGGTGAAGCCGGCGCCGTTCTCGATCAGCAGGCTGCCGAGAAAATCGGCCTGCTCCTCGTCAGAGTGAACGAACCCCAGGGTGGCGTAGCCGTTGAACTCGAACTTGAAGCGGGAGGCATCGTCGTCGGCGCTCGCGGCTGTCAGCGCCAGGGCGGATAGAGCTAGAAACAGCATCGTCTGGCGGAGGGGGAACTTCGCGAGGCGGCGGCGGTGGTTCCTGGCCATCTTTTGGGCCCGGATCCAAGACGCAAGGGTGAAGAAGAGACTGCGAGTCGACGGTCGAGGCTCAGCCTCGGCGCCCTGGACTTCGAGACCATCCTACTCCTTTGGCGCAAGTGCTGCCGCCGGTCGCCCGCGGCGAGCCTCGGGAGCTCGACGTGGCTAGAATCGGGCATGTCGCTTTCGCGCGTCCCCCGCTCCGTCGCTCTCGCAGTGCTCGTCGCTGCCCTTTTCCAAGCCCGTGTGGCCGCACCTCCGGCGTCGGCTACCGACGCCAACGTCCTGCCGTCGGTCTACGAACCGGCTGGCACCGGTGGCTATGCGGCGCTCGACCGGGCGCTCGACAAGCTCTCCACCCATCGCCGCCTCCTGGTCATCGGCGCCCATCCGGACGACGAGGACACCTCGGCGCTGGCGCTGGTCTCGCGCGAGCTCGGCGGCGAGGCGGCCTACCTCTCGCTGTCGCGCGGCGAGGGCGGGCAGAACCTGATCGGCGCCGACCTCGGCGAGGCGCTGGGTGTCCTGCGCACGCAGGAGCTCCTCGCGGCGCGCGAGGTCGACGGCGCGCGCCAGTACTTCACCCGCGCCTACGACTTCGGTTACACCCGGTCGCTCGAGGAGACGCTCGGCAAGTGGCCCGAAGAGGTGCTGCTCGAAGACGCCGTGCGCGTCATCCGGCGGTTCAAGCCTCAGGTCATCCTCTCGGTCTTCGGCGACGACTCCTCGGGTGGCCACGGCCAGCATCAGGCCGCGGGGCATACGGCCTTTCTCGCCTTCCGGCGCTCCGCCGACGACACCGTGAGTGGCGACGAAAGCGGCCCGCGCGACCCGCGCGGCACTCGCGACCCGCGCGACGTTCCGTGGAAGGCCTCGGCGCTGTTTCGTGCCGGTTGGTGGAAACCCGAAGACGCCACGGTCTCGCGTACGCTCGGCGCCATCGATCCGTGGAGCGGATTGTCGATTCAGCAGATCGCCCTGAAGTCGCGCAGCCAGCACCGCTCGCAGGACATGGGACGCCTTCTCGAGCTCGGACCGCGCGACGGCAAGTACATTTACGTCGAGGGCGAGCCCGGAACCGGCGGCAACGGTCAGCCTGATCTGTTCTCCGGCATCGACACCTCTCTGATCGGCCTCGCCGCGACGCTCGGCGACAGCGCTCTGGGCACGGTCGTACGAGGACACCTCGTGGAGGCCAACAACGCTCTGGCCGAGGCCCGTGCCGGCCTCCGCCCGGAGCGCACGAACGAGCTCGTGCCGCGGCTGGTGCAGGTCCTGGCGGCGCTCGACCGCGCGCGGGACGCCTGCGCAGGGGCCGGATCCGCGGCGATCACCGGGATTCCGGCGGGCGCACCTCTCGCCGTGTCCCAGCTCATTGCCGAGAAGATCGCCATCGGCGAACAGGCGTTGCTCATCGCCGCCGGCGTGGCGCTCGATGCATCGGTCGACAGCCCGGACGTCGTGGCCGGAGAAACGGTAAAGCTGACGTTGGCGCTGTGGAACGCCGGAGGCTCGCCTGTGAAGCCGATCGGTGTCGGCTGGTCCGGCGCGGTCGGCGCCGCCGTTCCAGGAGCGCCGACGAAGGGCGACGCCGAGCAGCAACTCGCCGCGCATCCCGTTGTCGCTCCGGGTGAGCTGGTGCGATTCGAGCAGATCATCGCGGTGAATCGTGACGCTCCTGCGACGCGTCCCTATTTCCTCGCCCGGCCGAAGCTCGACGCGCTCTACGACTGGAGCGGCAGCCGAGCCGACGAGCGCGGTGAGCCGTTCGGCGCACCGGCGCTCTCCGCCCAGCTGGAGCTCGAGATCGGTGGCCGCCACGTGCGGCTCGACCGCGAGGCGGTCTACCGCTACGCCGACCAGGCGCGCGGCGAGATCCGGCGCCCGATCCACGTCGTGCCGCGGCTCGAGATGCGGATCGCGCCCGAAGTCGCAGTCTGGCCGAACGGCGGCCCCGCGCCGGAGATCGCCGTCGACCTCATCTCGCATCTCGATCGCCCGCTCGAGGGCGAGCTCGCCTTCGCCGGAGACTGCGCCGGGCGCGGCGCGGCTCCCGTGCCGTTCCGTATCGTCGAGCCGCGCGGGACGACGAACCTCCGCCTTTCGGCTCCCGACTGCCCTGCCGGCGGCAGGTCGCGGCTGCATCTGGAGATCGTCGCGGTGACCAGTGGGGGCGCCGACGGCGAGCGGGCGGCCGCCGGCGCGCTGAGGCTCGACTATCCGCATGTGCCGGCGACGCCGGTGCGCGCGAGGGACGGCTTCGATCTGGTGCGCGCCGACATCCGGCTGCCGCAGCTCGACCGCGTCGGCTACGTGCTGGGTGCGGCGGACAAGGTGCCCGAGCTTCTCGCCGAGATCGGAGTGCCGCTCCAGATCCTCTCGCCTGCCGAACTCGAGAGCGGTGACCTGGCCCGTTTCGACGCCATCGTCGTCGGCAGCCGCGCCTACGAGACCGAGACCGCTCTGCAGCGGGCCAATGGGCGTCTGCTCGCCTACGCCCGCGGCGGCGGGCTGGTCATCGTCCAGTACCAGCAGTATCCGTTCGTCGCCGGGAAGTTCGCGCCGTTCCCGCTGGAGATCGCCCGCCCGCACGACCGGATCACCGACGAGACCGCGCTGCCGCGGATCCTGGTCGCCGATCATCCCGCCTTCACCTCGCCGAACCGGATCGGTGCTGCCGACTGGGAGGGCTGGGTGCAGGAGCGCTCGCTCTACATGCCATCGACCTGGGAGTCGGGCTACACGCCGCTGCTCGAATTTTCGGACTCCGAGCGGGTGCCGCAGCGGGGTGCGCTGCTGGTCGCCGGTCTCGGCAAGGGCACTTACGTCTACACGGGCCTGGCGTTTTTCCGCCAGCTCCCGGCCGGAGTGCCGGGGGCCTATCGCCTGTTCGTCAATCTCCTCGCCCTCGGCAAGAGCGGCGCCGAGCGCCGGGACGGCTTCGCTGCCCGGGGGCAGGCGCTCGCCGACCGCTTCCTCATCGTCGACACTCACATCGACGTCCCCTACCGGCTGCACGGGCAGAAGGAGGCGAAGGAGCCGGTTGACGACGTCTCACAACGCACAGCGAAGGGCGACTTCGACCATCCACGGGCGGTGGCGGGAGGCCTCGACGTGACCTTCATGTCGATCTACATCCCGGCGAACCTCCAGGAGTCCGGCGGCGCCAAAGCGCTCGCCGACGAGCTCATCGACAGCGTCGAGGCGATTGTCGCCGCGCAGCCGTTGAAGTGGGCAATGGCGCCGTCGGTAGATCGCGCGCTGGACAATCGCCAGGCGGGGCGACTCTCGTTCGCGCTCGGGATCGAGAACGGGGCGGCGATCGAGGACCGGCTGGAGAACCTGCGGCATTTCTACGACCGCGGCGTGCGCTACGTCACGCTCACCCACGGCAAGAACAACCTGATCGGCGATTCCTCCTACGAGAAACCTGACGAGAGGCGCTGGCACGGCCTGTCGCCGTTCGGCCGCGAAGTGGTCGCCGAGATGAACCGGCTCGGCATCCTGGTCGACCTCTCGCACGTCTCGGACGAGACCTTCGATCAGGCGCTGGCGCTCTCGCATACACCGCCGATCACCTCCCACTCCTCCTGCCGCCATTTCACGCCGGGCTTTGAGCGCAACATCGACGACGCGCGCATCCGTGCGCTGGCGGAGAAGGGCGGCGTCGTGCAGATCAACTTCGGATCGGCGTTCCTCACCGCGGCGGCGAACAAGAACGCAGTGGAAGGAGCTCTCGCCGAGGCCGCCTTCGTCAAGGAGAAGGGCGTCGCGGCGGACTCGCCCGAGGCCAGGGCGTTCGAGGCGAAGTGGAAGCAGGAGAATCCGCAGCCGCGCGCCAACGTCGACGACGTCGTGGCGCACATCGACCACGTGGTCGCGCTCGCAGGCATCGAGCATGTCGGCCTGGGCTCCGACTTCGACGGCGTCGGCGACAGCCTGCCCTTCGGCCTGCGCGACGTCTCGATGTACCCCAACCTCTTCGCCCGCCTCCTCGAACGCGGCTACAGCGAAGCCGACATCGAAAAGATCGCCAGCGGCAACATCCTCCGCGTCTGGCGTGAGGCGGAGCGCGTGGCGAAAGAGCTGGGCGGGACGCCCTGAGCATCGGTCGCAAACCGCGGCGGAGGGCCAGCACCTCCAAGGTAGACTCGACCCGATGAGTGCTCCCGAAACGGCCGTCGTCCTGCCCCGTAGACGCTCAATGGTGAAGCGCGCCGCCCTGGCGTTCGCGGGGCTCGTCGCTGCGTATCCGCTCGCGATGAACGCGCCAGCGGCCGCGCAACCGATCGATGTGCCTTACCTCGTGCGCGACATCGCGGACTCCGCGCCCGACCCTCAGGCCGATTCGATTCTGCGTATAGACGTGTCTGTCGACGGCCGCGCCATTTTCTGGGCCAGGGCCGACAGTCTCTCGGCTGAACCTCGCTGGGCACTCTGGTCCACCGACGGCACGGAGGCTGGAACCTTCCCGATTACCGATCTGGTTGGCAGCGACTCCCAAAACTCTCTGGCGACGGTCGAGCTTTGCCTCGACGACCATAGTTGGCTCTTCTGGGCGGTAAGGCAGAGTTTTGAGGCCGCGCACGTTTGGTCTACAGACGGGACCAATGCGGGCATGTCGATGATCGCCTCCCTGTCGCCGAATTCCAGGCCGGCCGATCTCTACCCCGGGCGTCCGGATCCCTGCGACGCGCGTCGCGTCGATGGCCGAGTCCTGCTCTGGACGCTTCAGTTGCAGAGCCTCAGCGGGCCGATCTACGAGCTGTGGAGTCTTGACGGCACCTTCGCCGGTACTCACCGCGTGGCGGTGCTGGGTGAGGATCCTGGCTTCGGGGGCGTGCCGGACATCGTTCGCCTTGGCGAGAGGATCGTTTTCTCCTTGCAGACGATTCCCAATGGATTCGAGCTCTGGCGAACGGACGGAACGGAGGCCGGAACCGGTGTGTTCCTGTCGCAGATCGCGGGAACGCAGGCCTTGATGGCACGAGGCTTCGCGCGCGTCGGCGACTCGGCTTTCTTCGTCGGATTCAATAACTCCGATCCGGCTCCACTCGCCGTGACCGACGGCACAGCTGCGGGTACGCGGGTTTTCGAGAGTCACTTCCCGGTGGTGGGGACCGAGGCGACGGACTTCGACTTCGTCGCCCTTGCCGATCGGTTGGTCTTTCCCGGAAACGCGGGCGGCTCTCTCCAACTCTGGTCGGTCGCCCCGGCGGACCTCGGGCCCTTGGCCATGACCGCACTCGTCGATGCGCACAGGATCTGGCGCCTCTCCGCGGAACCGGTCGGCAGTCGCGGGCTGTTCGCAGCCACTATTGCCAACGGATCGCATGAAACGCGCGACCTCCTGATCGCCTCAGACGGAACTGCGATCGGCACGGTCGAGATTGCGGTGGGCTGCAGCGCGAACGGCCGATGCTCCTTACGAGAGCTCGGGCGCCTCGGCGAAGAGGTGTTTCTCGTCGTCTCCAACGGCGTCGCTTCTTCGCTCTGGAGGACGAATGGAACGGTTGCCGGCACGCAAGAGGTCGAGCCGGGCGTCTGCCCGGCCGCGTGCGAGTCACTTCCAATGGGTGCTTCAGGATCGAAGCTGTACTTCCTGGCTAGGGCCTCGGCGGGCGAGAGAGCGCTTTGGGTGACCGACGGCACGGGGGTCGGTACGTTGGAGCTGCTCGCGCCGGGCGCCGTCGACCTTTCGCGAGCGAACTTCGAAGGTACTGCCCCTCTCCCCGGAAGCCGCCTGCTCTTCTCAGCGAAGGATCTCGAATGGGGCGCCGAGCCCTGGGTTACCGATGGCACTCCGAGCGGCACGCACAGACTCATCAACCTCTCCTCGAGCATCGATCAATCCACGCCTTCGCATTTCGCGACAAGCGGCGAGCGGGTTCTCTTCAGCGCGCAGGAACTCAGTCATGGGGTGGAACCGTGGGCCAGCGACGGGACGTCGGCAGGCACGGAGCTCGTTGTCGACCTCGTGCCGGGAATCGGTGGGAACGCCGTCCAACCCCTGCATTCGGCGGACGGCGTCTGGCCGCTACTGGCGGATCCGGCCGGCAATGGCTCTCCTCGGAGCCTGTTCTACACAACCGGAGAGCCTGGACATCTCGGCTCGCTCGACCGCCCGCTAGACCGGGGGATTTCGGTCTCCTTTGGAGGCAGCACTCTCATCACCACGGGAATCGAGCTGCTCCGCTTCGACGGAAACCCACCGATGGTGACCGCGCTCGCAGAGACCGGCGGGGGCTTCGGTATTTCCGATTTTCTCGCCGCAGGGGCGCAAGAGGTCTACTTTCGCAACCATCTTGCCGAAGATTCTCTGAATCTCTGGGCGACGGACGGAAGCTCGCTGGGAACCCGGCCCTATTGCCCGGCGCCCGGGTATCAGAGTTACGAAATCGGGCAATGGATCGGCGAGCTCGGGGGGGGAGTCGTGTTCAAGGCGCGCTCGCCGGCGGTAGGTGTAGAAGCCTATTTCTGCCGCGAGGGTGAGGCGGCGATTCTCCTGGCCGATAGCGCGAACGATTCGGCGGACGGCGATCCGGACGGTTTCGTCAGTGTCGGCGAATGGAGTCTCTTCGCGGCCACCGACTCTGTCGGCGACCGCGAGCTTTGGCGTACCGACGGGACCGCGGCGGGCACGAGCCGACTGGCGAACCTGTCGCTGTCGGGAAGCTCGAGTCCCGAAGAGTTCGCTGCAGTCGAGGGCGGTGTGGTCTTCAGCGCCGTAGACGGAGTGCACGGGCGGGAGCTTTGGTTCTCGAATGGCACGGCGGCCGGCACCGCGATGGTGGCCGATCTCGCGCCCGGACCGATGTCGTCCCAGCCCGCCGGCTTCGAGCGGATCGGCGGGGCAGTCGTGTTTGCGGCCGAGACGCTCGCCGCTGGTCGCGAGCTCTGGGTCACCGCCGGGACGTCGGAGTTGACCGGGCCGCTGCCCGAGATCCGGCCCGGACCGATGTCGTCGTGGCCCGAGGAGTTGACCGCGACGCAGCATCGCGTCTTCCTGCGCGCCACCGACGAGCGCGGCTCCGAGCTGTGGGCACTCTGTCCTTCCTGGGTGGCGGGGACCTCGCAGGCGTGCAACGAGCTCTTCCTGGACGGCTTCGAGGACGGCTCGGTCGCTCGCTGGGACGCCTCGACGCCCTGAGCTGCCGACCGAGGGGCCGATCGCTTGGGCTAGAGTTCGCAGGATGAAACGTCGAACTTCTTTCCTGCTCGCCGGGCTATGGGCGGCGGGGTTGTGCGGTGTGACGGCCTGCTCCGACGGCCGCACGCCGGTGATGGTCTATTCGCCGCACGGACGCGACCTGCTGATCCTTTTCGAGCAGGCGTTCGAGGCCGGCCATCCGGAAATCGATGTGCGCTGGCTCGACATGGGGTCGCAGGAGGTCTACGACCGCATTCGCTCGGAGAAGGCGAACCCGCAGTGCGATGTCTGGTTCGGCGGCCCGGACGCTATTTTCGCCCGCGCCGCCGCCGACGGCCTCCTCGCCCCCTACCGGCCGTCGTGGGCCGACGCCGTTCCCGAGAGCTCGCGCGGCGCGGGCGATCTCTACTTCGGCGCCTTCCGCACCCTGCCGGTGATCGTCTACAACTCGAAGCTGGTGTCGGAAGTCGAAGCTCCGCGAGACTGGGACGATCTGCTCTCCCCGCGCTTCGCCGACAAGGTGCTGATCCGCGATCCGATCGCGTCGGGGGTCATGCGGACGATCTTCGGCATGGTGCTGGCGAAATCGACGGCCGACTCGGGCTCGACAGCCAACGGCTTCGCCTGGCTGGCGCGGCTCGATGCGCAGACCAAGGAGTACGTCGCCAATCCGGCGCTTCTGCATCAGAAGCTGATGCGTGGCGAAGGCGAAGTGACGATGTGGGAGCTCACCGACACCCTGCTCGAGCGCGCCAAAGGCGTTCCGTTCGGATATCGCTTCGCCGCCAGCGGAACGCCGGTCATCGACGACGCCATCGCCCTCGCCGCGCGCGCGCCGCATCGCGCCGCGGCGCTCGAGTTCCTCGAGTTTGCCGGCTCGGTCGAAGCTCAGGCGCTCGCCGCCGAGAAGGCTTTCCGCATTCCGGCGCGCACCGATATTCCGCCTGCGAAGCTCCCGTCGTGGGCGCAGGAGGTGCTGGCGGCGATGCAGCCGGCGGCCTACGACGAGGCGCTCGCTGCGGCCCACGGACAGGAGTGGATGGCGACCTGGGACCGTACGGTGCGCGGCAAGGGCGCCGCCCTCACCGCCGCCACCGCCGCCACAGCCGCGCCAGCGCCATGACCGGAACTCCGCCCGCCGCCAGCGACCTCGTCCTCGAAGATGTCGGCAAGCAGTTCGGAGACAAGCGGGTGCTCGACGGCGTTTCGTTCGCCGTCCCGCGCGGCGAGGTGCTCGCCCTCCTCGGCCCGTCGGGCAGCGGCAAGACGACGCTGCTGCGCATCGTCGCCGGCTTCGAGACTGCCGATCGCGGCACGATCCGCGTCGGCGAGCAGCGGATCGAGAGCCTGCCGCCGGCGCGACGCGACTTCGGCATGGTGTTTCAGCACTACGCGCTCTTTCCCCATCTCTCCGTGGGCGAGAACGTCGCCTTCGGGCTCGAGGCGAGAAGGCTGCCGAAGCCGCAGGTTGCCGAGCGCGTCGCCGCGGCCCTGGCGAGCGTCGACCTCGCCGGCTTCGAGCGTCGGCGGATCTCCGAGATCTCGGGCGGCCAGCAGCAGCGCGTGGCGCTGGCGCGCGCCCTCGCCCCGGAGCCTAGAGTGCTGCTCCTCGACGAGCCGCTGTCGAACCTCGACCCGACTTTGCGTGAGCGCACCCGGCGCGAGCTCGCGGCGACCCTGCGGCGGATCGGCATCACGACCCTGCTCGTCACCCACGAACAGGAGGAGGCGTTCGATCTCGGCGACCGCGTGGCGCTGCTCCACGACGGGCGGCTCGAGCAGCTCGGCACGCCGCACGAGCTCTACCGCGCGCCGGCGACGCCTTTCGTCGCCGGCTTCATCGGCCGCGGAAGCTTCTTGCCGGTGACGGTCGTTGAGGTCGGAACGGAAAACGAAGACGGCTTTTCTCCCACGATCGTCGGTGGCCCGGCGCTCGCGCCGGAGGCGACGTTGTTGCTGGCGTCGCGCGGTTTCGGCAAAGGGGATAAAGCAGATTTGTGGCTGCGTCCGGAGATGCTGGAGATTTGCGACAGCGCTGCGCCAGGCACCCCCTTTACTGGATCCTTTCTTTCGGCTCGCTTCGGCGGGGCGGTGAGCTATCTCACGTTTCGCCTGACGGACGGCGCCGAGATCGAGGTTATGGTTGCCGGCGAAGCGCCGCCGCTGGGCGCGACTCACCAGCTCCGGCTGCGTCCCGACGCAAAGCCGCGGCTCTTTCCTCCCGGCGCCGCTGCGCAGAGTGCGTCGTGAGTGCTGCTTTGCGGAGATGGTGGCTCGGCGCGGGCGTTTTCCTGCTGCTCGCCTGGCTGGTCGGTTATCCGCTCGTGGTGACGACCTTCGCCGCGTTCGTTTCCGAGGCCGGAAACGCGACGAGCAGTGGCGCCGGCGCCCCGTTCCGCGAGTTCGTGAACCGGCCGGACGAGTGGACGGCGCTCTTTCGCAGCCTGTGGATCTCGCTCGCCTCGGTGGGCCTTGCTGGCGCGGTCGGCGTGCCGCTCGGCTTTCTCTTCGCCCGCGCCGAGTTCCCCGGGCGGCGGGTGCTGGGCGAGCTCCTCGCTCTGCCGGTGGCGCTCCCGCCGCTCGTCGGCGTGATCGCGTTTCTCTACCTCTACGGCGAAAGCGGGATGGCGACGCGTCTGGTCGGAAATGTCCTCGGAACGGTGGGCTCGCCCTGGCGGCTCACCGGCCCCGGCGCGATCCTGCTGGTGCACACCTATTCGATGTACGTCTACTTCTACCTCTTCACTCGCGCCGCCCTGGCGCGCTTCGACGGCGCCCAGCTCGAGGCGGCCGCATCCCTGGGAGCCGGACGCCTGCGGACCTTCACCCGGGTCGTCCTGCCGGGGCTCGCGCCGGCGCTCGCCGCAGCCGCGGTCCTCACCTTCCTCACCGCCATGGGTTCCTTCTCCGCACCGTACATCTTCGGCGGCTCGTTCCGCGTGATGACGACGCAGATTCTCGCCTCGCGCCAGAATGGCGATGTCGACATCGCCGAGGTCGAGACCTTCTTTCTCATCGCCCTGGCGATCGCCGGGCTACTCGTCGCCCGGCGGATCGAGCGCCGGCCATCCGGACGCGCCGCGTCGCGCGGGACCCCGCCCGAGCGGCGCGTCGTGCGATCGCCGGCGATGCGGCTGGCCCTGACCGTCGTCGGCTGGCTGTTCGCGCTTCTCCTGCTGCTGCCGCACCTCACCCTCATTCTGATCTCGTTCGTGCCACGCGCGACCTGGACGACGGAGCTCTTCCCGCCGGTCTTGTCGCTCGCCAACTACCGTGCGCTGGGCGAGACCGCCGAGGCGCTCCGGCCGGTCGCGAACTCGCTCTGGATGGCGCTCGCGGCGACCGCCGGGGCGCTGCTCCTCGGCTTCGTGGCTGCGCGCCGGGCGGTCGATCGCCGCCCGGGCGGGGCGTTCTGGGCGCGCCCGATCAGCCTGCTGGTCGCCGTTCCCTGGGCGGTGCCGGCGACCGCCTTCGCCGTCGCGCTCGCCACCACGATGAGCGTTCACGCGCCGGCCGCCGGCCGCTTTCTCCTCGTCGGCACGGTGGCGATTCTGCCGCTCGCCTATCTCGCCCGCGCCCTTCCGGCCACCGGCCAGGCGGCGATCGCCGCCTTCGAGCAGATGGATCCGCAGCTCGAGGAGGCTGCGGCGGCGCTCGGGGCGGGTAAACTTCGCACGCTGGTGCGCGTAACTCTCCCCAGAGTACGACCGGCGCTGGCTGCCGGAGCGAGCCTCGCCTTCCTCGCTGCCGTCGGTGACTTCGTAGTCTCGATCGTCCTTTACACCTATGAAACCCGCCCGATCTCGATCGAGATTCTCTCCAACCTCCGCCTGCAGGAGACCGGCGTCGCCGCGGTCTACGGAGTTCTCTTGACGGCGCTCTCCGCCGCCGCCTTCCTGCTCTGGGGCCGCGAGAAAGAGGTGCGCTGAATGGCCCCCGATCGGGTCTCCCTGGCGCGCCTCTGGGCGCTCATGGCGACGGTTTTCGTCGACATGCTCGGCTTCTTGATGGTCATGCCGCTGCTGCCGTTCTACGCCGATCGGCTCGGCGCGTCGCCGCTGGTCATCGGCCTGATGGTTTCGGTGTTCGCCCTCGCCCAGCTGCTGATGGCGCCGTACCTGGGCAAGATCTCCGACCGGAAGGGCCGCAGGCCGACGCTGATGTTCGGCATCAGCGTCGCCGCAGGGGGGTTTCTCCTCCTTGCCCTCGCCTGCTCCGAATGGGCGATCGCGCGCATCTCGCCCGTCTGGCTCATCGCGCTCATCTTCATATCGCGCTTCGTTGCCGGCGCCGGCGGCGCCACCACCGGAGTGGTGCAGGCCTATGTCGGCGACGCCATCGTGCCGGAGGAACGCGCCAAGGCGCTCGGCTGGATCAGCGCCGCGACCAGCGCGGGAGTGATGATCGGCCCGGCCCTCGGTTCGCTCGCGGCGTTCGGCGGACCCGCCGTGCCGGGTCTGGTGGCGACCGGCCTCTGCCTGCTGAATCTCCTTTTCGTCAATCGCTGGGTGCCCGAGTCTTCGAGCGCCGAGGCCCGGGCCGAGGCGAAGCAGGAGCAGCCCGCGTCGCTCGGCAAGCGCATGCTCACCGTCTTTCAGCATCCCCGGCGCCCGGTGTCGCGGCTGATCTGGATCTACGCCGTCGGCATGATGGCGTTCATGGCGATGAACGCCGTGCTGGCGCTCTTCCTGCAGAAGCGGTTCGGAATCACCGAAAAATCGTTCGGCCTCATCTATACCTTCGTCGGCGGGATTTCCCTGGTCATGCGCAGTCTGCTTCTCGGGCCTGCCGTGCGGCGCTTCGGCGAGAACGGCGTCATGAGAACCGGGTTGGTCGCTCTCTCCGCCGGCTATGCCTTGCAGGCGCTGGCGCCGACGTTGATCACCTTCTTCGCCGCGATCCTGCTGATTCCGATCGGCACGGCGCTGCTTTTCCCGGCCTCCTCTTCGCTGGTCTCCCGTTTCGCGCTGCGTCACGAGTTGGGTGCGACGATGGGGGTGCAGCAGGCCTACGGTGGCGTCGCGCGGCTGATCGGCCCGATCTGGGCGGGTTACACGTTTCAACGCTTCGGGCCGGGCGCACCCTTCTGGATCGCCAGCGGCCTCGCCATCGTCAC
>JAYTAM010000240.1:0-3322 GCA_043737505.1 Thermoanaerobaculia bacterium | reverse complement strand
GAGAAGGTGCCGAAGGTGAAACGCTCGTTGAACAGCAGGTCGCTCACGAGCGTTTGCGCTTGGCCCGAAAGCGCGCGCGCCTTCGGGTCGAACGGCTGGGCCAGCAGGGCACCGTCGCGGACGTAGAGGAGGTGCCCTTCGGAGTAGGCAGTGTTGGTCGCGGTTTCGAGAAGCCGCGCCAGCGGTTGAAGCGAACCCAGCCGGCCGACCGTCACTCCGGCTTGCCGCCCGGGTCCGACTCGGGCGGAGCGGTCCAGATAGAGAAAATGCTCGCCATCAGGCAGGAAGTGCGGAAACCGGTGGGTAGCGGAGGCCTGCACGGCGACGGGCATAGCGGTGGCCGCACGGGTCTCACCGCCGCCGTCGGGGATGGTGAGCAAAGTGCCGACCTGATGGGGCGCGAACAGGATTGTGCCGTTCCGGCTCCAGGATCCTCCGCGGGCGTCGCGCGCCCGGGCGAGGCGGGCGACGGCGCCCCCGTCCGCCGGTGTCGTCGAGAGGTGGCTCCAGGTGAAGAAGCCGATCCGCCGGTCGTCGGGCGACCAGAAGGGGCGGTAGCCCTCCTCGGTCCCGGGAAGCGGACGCGCGGCTCCGGTGGCGAGCTCCTGGACCCAGATCCGCATCGGACCGGCACCTTGCCGAGCGCCGAAGGCGACGCGGCGGCCATCGTGGGAAAGCGCCGGCATGCCCGCGCGTTCGCCGTCGAGCTCGATCGACACTCCGGGAGGCAGCGCCAGTGCGGCCCGAATCACCCTCGCCGCGACCGGCGACGTGCTCGCTCGCGTCCAGAAGTACGCCGCGCTCGCCAACAGTCCGAGCGCCGCTAGAGACCAGGCGACCGCTTCGCGGCTGCGGCTCCGAGTGACCGGGGGGGCCGGAGCGAGCGGAGCGGACGACTCGTCCGCTCTGCCGGCGAGCACGTCGTCGAGCACGATCCGGGCGTCGGCGATGTCGTGCAGGCGGTTCCTGGGACTCCGTTCGAGGCAGCGGCGCAGGAGCTGGCGGATCGCGCCCGGCGTGCCGGCGGGCAGGCGACCCAGGTCGATCTCCTTGCGCATCACTGCCCCGAGCGTGTCGACGACGCTGTCGCCCTCGAACAGGCGCTCGCCGGTGAGCATCTCGTAGAGCAACACGCCGAACGCCCAGATGTCGGCTCGCTTGTCGACCGCAGCCCCCCTCGCCTGCTCGGGCGCCATGTAGGCCGCGGTGCCCAGGATCATGCCCAGCTGCGTCCCGTGCACGGCAGTCAGGGTGGGCGAGTTCATCAACGTCGGCGAGCGCGCGAGATCGGCCGCAGAAGCGGAACCGGGAGTGGCGTCCATCGCCTTGGCCAAACCGAAGTCGAGGACCTTGGCCTTTCCTTCACTGGAAATTTTTATGTTCTGGGGCTTGAGGTCTCGGTGGACGATGCCCTTTTGGTGTGCCTCTTCGAGCGCCTGTGCAATCTGCAGCGCGAAAGAGAGGCTTTCGGGAATTGAAAAAGCTCCAGCTTCGAGACGTTCCGCCAGAGTCGGTCCGGGGACGAGCTCCATGACGAGCGCGTGGGTCTCGCCGCTGTTCTCGAGCCCAAAGATCTGGGCGATGTTGGTGTGGTTCAACTGCGCAAGGAGCTGCGCTTCGCGCTCGAACCTTGCGAGACGCTCCTTGTCGGCGGTGAACGCCGCGGGCAGCACTTTGATCGCCACGTCCCGCTTCAGGCGCGAGTCCGTGGCGCGGTAAACCTCGCCCATCCCGCCTTCGCCGAGCTTGGCGGTGATCTCGTAGGGGCCGAGGCGCTGTCCGATCATGAGGCTGCGATCATCGGGGCTAAGGACTCCGGAGGTTCAGGGTTGTCTGAGGTGACGGCCGAGAGGATACCAGCGGGCCGCCCGCACCGCACCGATCCTGCTAGTGTCGCGCCCTACCCGGGGAGAAGGTCCATGGAGAAGTTCCGAAAGCGCCGACGAATCGCTCCGCTGCGTCTCGCCAGGTATTGCGCAGGTGTCGCCGTGCTCGCCCAGATGGGCGTTGCGGCGTTCGCGCAGGTCGCCGACAATGACGGCGACGCCGACCTGCCGCCTTTCGCCAGCGGCTTCGACAAGGAGGCCTACCTACGGGCCCGCGGCGAGGAAGAGGCGCTCCGCCGCGGTCTGCCGCACTTTCTGCCGTATGAACCGCGCCCGCTCGCGATTCAGCAGATGGAGGCGATGCAGCGCAGCCTTCGCCCCGAAGTGGCGATTCCGACGTGGAACCAGTTGGGCCCCAATCCGATCCCGAATGGCCAGGTCGAAGGAGACGGCGTATTTCCCGTCAGTGGTCGCGTGAGTGCCATCGCCGTCGACCCGGGCAACGCTGACGTCGTCTACGTCGGCGCAGCGCAGGGGGGAATCTACCGCTCCATCAACGGCGGGACGAGCTGGACGCAGATCTTCGACGCGGCGGAGTCGCTCGCCATCGGCGCCCTGGCCCTGGCTCCCTCCGATCCGTCGATCCTCTACGTCGGTACCGGCGAGTCCGCGCTCTCGGCCAACAGCTTTTTCGGCGTCGGCGTCTACCGCATCGACAACGCAGCGACGACGGCTGATCTTTCGGGGCCTTTCAATCCGCCGGTCGTCACCGGAGTCATCGGGACGACGGCATTCACCGGCCGGGCGATCAGCGAGATCGTCGTGCATCCGACCGATCCGGCGACGATTTTCGTTTCGACCACCGCCGGTGTCGGCGGGAATCCCCATGGTGGCTCGATCGGCTTCACCGTGCCGCCGCTCGGCATGCTCGGGCTCTACCGCTCGACCGACGCCACCGCGGCGGCGCCGAGCTTCACCAAGCTCACCGTCGCGAACGGTGTCAGCGTGCCGCCGGATACCTCGGGAAACCTCCCGATCACCGACATCGCGATCGACCCGACCGACGCCAGCCGGCTGGTCGCCTGGGTCTACGGGGCGGTGGGCGCCGCCAATGGCGGGCTCTACCTTTCGACTGACGCACTCGCGCCGACACCAACCTTCGTCCAGACGCTGGTGACGACGACCGCCAACGCGCGCGGAGAGCTCGCCGGCAACCGCGTCGGCGCGACGGTGACGTTCTACCTCGCGAACGGCGAGGGCGGCACCGGCCGGCTGCGGCGCTCGATCGACGGCGGCCTCACCTGGAGCGGGTTCCTCGGCGCCGTGGGCTTCTGCGGCGGGCAGTGTTTCTACGACATCGCTGTCGATGTGCACCCCACGAATGCCGACATCCTGAATGTCGGCGGCTCACCCGCGCTCATCGCCGGGCGTTCGATCGACGGCGGGACGACGTTCACGACCAACGCGACCTCGGCAGTCGGCGTCCATGTCGACAC
>JAYTAM010000239.1:0-7581 GCA_043737505.1 Thermoanaerobaculia bacterium | reverse complement strand
GGAGCCGGTTCTTCGGACTATTCACGATCGTGGAAGTCTACGGCGCGACCCCGAGCCCGGGCAAGAAAGACCCGGGCTCAGCGCGGCAGGCTGTGGATCCGGCTCTCGAACTCGGCCCGGCGCGGATACTCGGGATCCATCTGCAGGACGATCTTGAACGCTAGCTCGGCATCGGCGCGCTTGCGCAGCCGGAGAAAATTCTCCAGCTGCATCACGCCCTGTTCGATCCCCTGCTGGCGGCGATGAACCTCCTCCAGACGGCTGATCTCGTTGAACAGCAGGGCCGGCCGCGGGCTGTCGGGGACGGCGCGCTCGAAGTCGAGGACGACGTCGCGAGCTGCGTACCAGTCCCGGGCCTGGACCTTCTCCCTGTACTGGCGCTCGAAGTCGTGCGACCGGGCCTCGCGCTCGGCGAGCGCCGCGATATCGGCGATCCGCAGGCGGTAGTTCTCGACCGACACCTTGGCGAGACCGGTAGTCGACAGACGCTGGAGCTCGCGTTCGGCCTCGTCCAGGCGGTGGTTCTGCAGCAGCGATTCGAGGTTCTCACGCCTTCGGTCGACCGCGGCGTCGCTCGCTGCCTGCTGCTCCGCGGTCTCGATCGAGGCCCGGAGCGCGTCGGACAGCTGCAGCGTCGGATCGGACTTCTCCAGCTGCTCGAGCTTGCGCCGCGCCGCCGAGAGATCGCCGTGAAGCAGCGCGTCGCGCCCTTCGGTGAGGATGGCGCCGGCGATCTCCATCTTGCCGCGCTCCTCCCCCATGATCTTGATCGCGCTGCCGAACAGCTCGCGGCGCGGGTGGTGCGGGTCGAGCTCGACCAGGGTCTCGAGGGCGAAGCCCGCCAGCGACTGCTTGTTCTCCTGCAGGTACTTGACCAGCAGGCGCTCGGCCTCGGCGACCTTGGCGGCGTGCTCACGCTGCTCGATCGTCGGCTCGGCCGGTATCGGGCGTGCCGGCGCAGCGCGCACTGGCGCCGGAGCGGTCGGTGCCGGCGAAGGATCGGGGGCCGCGGCCGGCGGGCGCGGCAGCACTCCGCTGTCGGCGGTGCGGCTGGGCCGCGGCGGGGTCGGAGCGATCGGCGCCGCGGACGGTGCCGGCGCGGACCGCGTCGGCGACAGCGAGAGACCCCTGCCGACTTCGGCGAGCTGCTCCTTGAGCTGCGCCACGGCGGGATTGCGCGGCGCCACCGCTTCGAGCTGGGTCACCAGACCGGCGGCATCGTCGTAGCGGCCGGCGGCGAAAGCCTGGCTCGCGAGCTCGGCCAGCCGCGACGACTCGCTGACCTTCTTCGCGGCGCGCTCGATCTGGGCGAGGAGGTCGATGCGCTCTTCGCGCGAGAGCTCGGAGGCCGAGCCGGTCCGCGTCGTCGGGCGCGGCGAGCTCGTCGGTTGACCCTGAGCCAGGGCGTGGGCCTGCGCCTGAGCCTTGGCGGCACTGCGCACGGCGGGCGGCACTTCGATCTCCTGCGTCGCCACCTGGCGCAGCTGCTCGGCCATGTGCACCAGTGCCTGCAGGAAGCTCAGCGCATCGGGGAAGCGCAGCTCGCGGTCCTTCTCCAGGCCGCGCAGGACGATGGCGTTCAGCTCCTGAGGGACGCGCACCGCGGGATTGCGGCCGATGAGCGGCTGCGGCGGCTCGGTCAGGCGCTTGAAGACGAAGCCGTGCTGATTCTCGGAGTCGAAGGGCGGCCTGCCGGTGATCATCTCGTAGAGCACGGCGGCGAACGAGTAGAGATCGCTCCGGTGGTCGAGCGGCGCGTCCTTGATCGCACCGGCCTGTTCGGGCGAGCAGTACATCAGCTTGCCCATGAAAATGCCGGCCTGGGTGATCTCGAGACCGGCAGCGGCCTCGAGGTTCTTCGCCAGGCCGAGATCGATGAGCTTCACCTGATATCGCCCGCGCCGGTCGCGGGTGATCATCATGTTGTCGGGCGAGATGTCGCGGTGAATGACGCCAGCGGCGTGGATCGCCTCGAGCCCGCGCAGGGTCTGGATCCCGAGATCGACGGCGAGCGGCAGCGGGAAGACACCGTGGGTCTTCAGCCAGTCGTGAACATGCTCGCCCTCGATGTGCTCGGAGACCATGTAGAAACTGCCGTCGGGCAGGCGCGAGAAGTCGTAGAGGATGGCGACGTTCGGATGTTTGATCTGGGTGGCGATGCGCGCTTCCTGGGCGAAGCGCTGCAGGGCGTGCGGATCGGTCGCGCGGTCGGCGCGCAGGATCTTGATGACCCGCAACTCCTGCAGGTGGACGTGGCGCGCACGCCAGATCTCTCCCATCCCGCCTGCGGCGAGCCGGTCGAGGATCTCGTACTTGCCGTCGAGGATCGTCCCGCTGTTGCGCTCGGTCACCGCGGTTCCTGGCTCCTTGGCCCTTCAGTTGGTTGAATTCTCTCCTATTCTAGCCCGCGCCGCCGCGTGGCAGAATCTCCCGCCGCCTGAAGGTGGTCGCCCCCCCCCCAGATGACCCCCTCCCGCACCCCCGGCCTACCCACCCCCGACGGTGCAGCACCGGCCGCTCGCCAAGGGCGCGCCGCAGCGCTCGCCTGCGCCTGCCTCTTCGTCGCCATGCTGAATCTCACGCTGGTCGTCGCCGGCTTGAAGGAGCTGGTGGTGGACGATCTCGGCGGCACGGTCGCAGACGCGGCGCTCTTCTTCACCGTCGAGATGGCCGCCTATCTCGTCTTCGCGCCGCTCTGGGGGGCCCTTTCCGATCGCTTCGGGCGGCGCAAGCCGTTCATCGTGCTCGGCTTCGCGGCCAGTGGCCTGCTCTATTTCGCCTATCTCCGGATCGACTCCATTCCGCTCCTGCTGACGCTGCGCTTCCTGCAGGGTGGCGCCGCGATCGCCGGCTGGTCGACGACGATGGCGCTGCTCTTCGATCGCGCCGATGCGACGGATCCCGGCAGCCGAGCTCGACTCGCCGGCCTGGCCGGCGCCTCGCTGATCCTCGGCGTCGGCCTGGGCGCGCCGATCGGCGGTCTGGTCACGCAGCATCTGGGCGGGCGAGCGCCGCTCGCCCTTGCGGGAGCGCTCTTCCTGCTCCTCGCCGTGGTGGCGCTCGGGCTCGCGGAGGCGCCCTTCGTGCACGTGCGGCCGCGGCTCGGCGAGGTCGCGCGCGCGCTCGCCTCGCGCCCGCGGCTCCTTCTGCCGTGGGCTCTCTACGCGATGGAGCGCTTCACGGTCGGCCTTTTTGTCATCGTCTTTCCGCTCTGGCTGCTGGCGCAGCACGGCGCCGAGCCGGCGGCGCGCGGCCGGGCCCTGGCCGCCTTCCTGCTGCCGTTCGCCTTCCTGCAGCTCGGCACCTATCGCCTCGCCCGCCGCTTCGGCCCGTGGGCGCTCCTGGCGATCGGCTGCTTCGGCTACGCTCTCGCCTTCGCCGCGCTCGGCCGGGTCGGCGACGGCTCGTTCTATCCGCTGCTCGTCGCCCTCGGCGCCCTGGCGGCCCTCATCTTCCCGCCGACCCTCGCTCTCACCGCCGAGTGGACCGCCCCCGAAACCCGGGCCAGCGCCCTCGCCGGCTTCAATGTCGCCGGCTCCCTCGGCTTCGCCCTCGGCCCGATCGCCGGCGCCTGGGCGCACAGAGTCGCCGGCTTCACGGCGGCTTTCGATCTCGCGGCGGCGGCGGCGTTCCTCGGCGCTCTGGCGGCGACCGTCGCGCTGCTGCTCAAGTCGAAAAGGCGGTAAGGCCGCGCCCGATGAGCGCGCGCAGCGATCTCGTCCGCTCGACCGAGCGCGGCTTCTATTGCGAGGCCGGAGATTTCTACATCGATCCCTGGGGGCCGGTCGAGCGCGCGCTGGTGACGCACGCCCATGCGGACCACGCGCGTCCCGGTTCGCGCCAATACCTCGCTGCGAGAGAGGGGCAACACGTGCTGCGCGCCCGGCTCGGCGACGACGCCAGCCTCGAGTATCTCGACTGGGGCGAAGCACGGAACGTGAACGGAGTTTCGGTCTCCTTCCATCCCGCCGGGCACATCCTCGGCTCGAGCCAGATCCGCCTCGAACAGGCGGGAGAGGTGTGGGTTCTCTCCGGCGACTACAAAACCGATCCGGATGCGACCTGCTCGCCGTTCGAGCCGCTGCGCGCCGATGTCTTCGTCACCGAATCGACCTTCGGCCTGCCGATCTACCGCTGGGCGCCGCAGCGCGCGATCTTCGGCGAGATTCTCGACTGGTGGCTCGACAACCGGAGAGACGGACGAACTTCGATCCTCTTCGTCTATGCGCTGGGCAAGGCGCAGCGGGTACTCGCGGGGGTTTCTGCTTTGGGAGAGCTACCGGGTCTCATCTGTACCCACGGCGCCGTCGAGCGCATGACAGAGGCCTACCGCCGGAGCGGCATCGCGCTGCCGGCGACCACACCGGTCGCGTTGAGCTCCGGGAGCTCCGGGAGCTCCGATCCCGCTGGCTTCGCCGGCGCGCTCGTCCTGGCGCCCCCCTCCGCCGCCGGCTCACCCTGGCTGCGCCGGTTTCCGCAGCGCTCGCTCGCTTTTGCGTCGGGGTGGATGACGCTCCGCGGCGCGCGACGCCGGCGCGCCCTCGATCGCGGTTTCGCCCTGTCGGATCACGTCGACTGGCCGCAGCTGCTGGCGGCCGTAGCGGCCACCGGCGCGGAGCGCGTGCAGGTGACCCACGGCTATCGCGAGCCGGTGGTGCGGTACCTTCGCGAGCGGGGTCTCGACGCCGTCGCGGTGACGAGCTCCTGGGAGGGCGAGGGCTCGTCAGCGGAGTCCGCCGCCGAAGAGGGCGCCCCCTCAGCCAGCCAGGCCGAAGGACCGGCATGAAGCGCTTCGCCGAGCTCTACGAGGCGATCGACCGCACGACACGTACGAACGAGAAGGTCGCCGCCCTGGTGCGCTACTTCCAGTCGGCACCGCCCGCCGATGCCGCCTGGGCGGTGAGCTTCCTCTCCGGCGAGCGGCCGAAACGTCTGCTGCCGGCCCGGCGCCTCGCGCTGTGGGCCGGCGAGCTCACCGGCACACCGGACTGGCTGTTCGAAGAGAGCTACGCCGCTGTGGGGGATCTCGCCGAGACGATCGCGCTTCTCCTTCCGCCCGTTGGCGAGGCGGACGCGCGCTCCCTCGACGAGTGGGTCCGCGACGCCCTGCTACCGCTCGCCGGGGCGGCCGAAGCCGACCAGCGCGCCGTCGTCGAAGACGCCTGGACGAGGCTCGGCGGCACCTCTCGCTTCCTGTGGAACAAACTGATCACCGGCGAGCTGCGTGTCGGCGTGGCCAAGAGCTTGGTTGTCCGTGCCCTGGCGCGGCACTCCGGGGTCGAAGAGGCTGTGGTCGCCCATCGCCTGGCCGGCGCGTGGCGACCGACGGCCGCGGCGTTCCGCGACCTGGTTGCGCCATCGCATGAGAGCGGCGGGGAAGCGGCTGCCATGCCGATCTCGCGTCCCTACCCGTTCTTTCTCGCGTATCCGCTCGACGGAGAGGTCGAGGAACTGGGCGACGCCGCCGACTGGCAGGCCGAGTGGAAGTGGGATGGCATCCGCGCCCAGCTCCTGCGCCGCCGCGGAGAGACCTTCCTCTGGTCGCGCGGTGAGGAGCTCATGACCGAGCGCTTCCCGGAGCTCGTCGCCGCGGCCGAGTGGCTCCCGGACGGCACGGTGCTCGACGGCGAGATCCTCCCCTGGCGCGGCGATGCGTCAGGGCGGCCCCTGCCTTTCAGTGAAATGCAGCGCCGGATCGGACGCAAGAAGTTGTCGCCGAAGATCCTCGCCGAGGTGCCGATCTACCTCGTCGCCTACGACCTGCTCGAGTCCGCGGGCACGGACCTCCGCGAGTCACCGCTCTCGGCGCGGCGCGCAGCGCTCGAAGAGCTGCTCTCCGGGAAGGACTCGCCGGAGCGCTTTCTGCTGTCGCCACCTGCCGCTCCGGTTGGAGCTGCGGCGTCATGGGAGGCCGTCCGCGACGCCTTCGCGCGCTCCCGCGAGCGCGGCGCCGAGGGGCTGATGCTCAAGCGGTTGGATGCGCCCTACGGCGTCGGCCGGCGGCGCGGCCCATGGTGGAAGTGGAAAGTCGCGCCGTTCACCGTTGACGCCGTGCTGGTCTACGCCCAGACCGGACACGGCCGCCGCGCCTCACTGCACACCGACTACACTTTCGCGGTCTGGCGCGGCGACGAGCTCGTGCCGTTCGCCAAGGCCTACTCGGGTCTGTCGGACGCCGAGATCCGCAGCGTCGACGACTGGGTCCGCAAAAACACTCTGGAGCGCTTCGGTCCGGTGCGATCGGTGAAACCGGAGCTCGTCTTCGAGCTCGCCTTCGAGGACATCCGGCTTTCGAAGCGGCACAAGTCCGGCGTCGCCGTGCGCTTCCCGCGCATCGCCCGACCGCGCCCCGACAAACGCGCCGCCGACGCCGATCACCTCGAGCAGCTGCTCGCGTGGGTCGCCGAGCTTCGCGCCAGCGACGCGAGGTAGGTCCGAAGCTCCTCGCACGCCGGCCGGCGAAACTTCGGCGACGACCCGCCGTTCTACAAGACGGTGCCCTGCGCTGCCGAGGAGATTTTCTGTGTCTTCGAACCTACCTACCGTCCTGAGCCTCGCCGCCCTCGCGACCTCCGTTGTCGTCGCGCCTTCGTCCGCCGTCGAGCTCCACACCGGCGTCGGATGGGGTACCCATGCGGTCGGCTACCGGCTCCTCGAGACGGTGGATCCCGCGCGCTCCGGACACCGTAGCGACGACCCGGGACGACGCCTGCGCCTTCAGCTCTGGTATCCCGCCAACGCCGGGGCTGCTGGCAGCGCGCTCCTCCTTGCCGACTACGAGATCGACGTCGAGCATGGCGTGGTCGAGTCCGCTTCTCCAGCCGGCCTCTCTGTTCGCACAGCACAGCTCGCGAAGCTGGTCGAGGAAACGGTCGACGAATCGATCCCTCTCGCCGCAGCGCGTCGCCTCTACGAACTGCCGGTAGCCGCCCGCCGCGGCGCACCGCGCGCCTCCGGCTCCTGGCCGCTTCTCCTCGCCGTCGGAGTCGATCCGCTGCTGTGCGAGTACCTCGCGAGCCTCGGCTACGTCGTCGTCCAGCCCTCGGCGCGGCGCTGGGGATTCGGCATGTCGGACAGCGTCGAGGATCTGGGCTTTGCCGCCCGCGAAGCCATGCGGGAGCTCGGGCTCACCTCCGGGCCGGCAGCGGCGCTCGGTTTCAGCCGGTCGGCGCTGGTGGCGCTGCAGTACGCCATGCGGGACCTCGACCTCGCCGCCGTGGTGAGCTTCGACGGTGTCGAGATCTGGAAAGCCTGGCAGGGAAGGGCGATGGAGCTGCCGTGGTTCGAGCCGGAGCTCGTCGCTCTGCCGATCCTGCGCTTCGACGACGCCGCACATCCGGCGGTCGACATCGCCCGCGATGCGTTTTACGGCCGCACTCCGTTCGTCGACCTCGATGAGCTGCACTTCACCGGTATCACCCACTCCGACCTTGCCCTGGGATTGCGCTCGCTCGCAGCGCCCGGTCTTTCGCCGACCCCGCTCGCGCGCGCGACGCTCGTCCAGCACGAGATCCGCGTGGCGCTGCGGGTTTTTCTCGATGCGAAGCTCAAGGGTGAAAGCGCTGCCGCCGCCGAGCTCGC
>JAYTAM010000238.1:0-7602 GCA_043737505.1 Thermoanaerobaculia bacterium | reverse complement strand
TGATGAAGTCGTCGGCGCGGGTGATCTCGGCCAGCGCCCGATTGCGCACGTCCTGCATCTCGGAGACGATCGAGAAACGGTTGCCGCTGAGCTCACGGATGGCGCGCAGGTGGAGGAGCGTCACCAGAGTGCGGCCATCCGCGCGCTCGTCGTCGTCGGGAAACTCGGAGACCAGGACGACGTGATCGAAGGCCGGGATCTCCAGGCGATCGAGGGTCGCGCGATCGGTCGGATCGCCCTCGAACAGGCTGATGCGGAGCTTCTCGGTCTTCGGGCAGGCGGCGCGCGCGGCTTCGATGCCTTCCGGATAGCTCCCGACGACTCGCGCCTGCGACCCTGGCGCGACGTAGTTCTCGAGCTCCCTGAGGAGGAGCGGTGCCATGGGATTCCAGCCGAGGATGAGCGTGTGCTCGGCCTGCGGTGCGCGCGGCTCGCCGAAGACGATCGCCGCGGCATCGATCGCCGCGGGGCCCGAGCGCGACAGGCGGATCGTGTCGTCGTCCTGGGAGATGGCGATCACCCGATCGCCGGCCGCGACGAGACTGTCCATCGGAGGATTGAGCTGGATCGCGCCGTCGGCTCTCTCCAGCCCGAGGATCGACGAGGTTTCGAAGAGCCCCAGCACCTCTCCGAACTGCTTACCGGCGAGCGCCGGTTCGGCCTTGAAATAGATTTCGTCGCCGCCGAAGTCGAGGAGCTCCTGGTAGACCACCGACAAGCCCGCCTGGCGTGAGGTCTGGACGGTGACGCGGGCGAGGAGGTCGGGTACCAGCACCAGCTCGACCTCGCCCGGCGCCGCGAGCGCCGCCACCGGCAGGTTTCGCGGTTCCCGGATCTCGGCGACGATGTGGTACGGCTCGGGACGCCGGTTCGGACTATTGGTGATCGCCAGCAACGCTTTGATGGTCTGGGTGTCGGAATCGATCCCGACGGGCGGCAGCAGGATGATGCTGCGCGATTCCGGCAGGTTGACGATGGCGAGGTCCTCCATGTCGGCCGGATTCCCCGAGCGGCAGATGACCCGGGTGCTCTTGGTGTCGCCGACCCGCTCGCGGAGCTCGTCCTCCATCTCGACTTTGTCGCGATCGCCGAGGACCACGACCGCCGCCCGCCGCTGGTTCTCGTTCGCCGCGACGAGCTCGGAGACGATCGAGAAGACCCGCGGTGACCAGCCGAGGATCACCGTGTGCCCGCTCTCGAGCACTCGCGAGCGGCCCTTGCGAAGGTCGTCGAGCTTGGCCTCGATCGCCGTCGTCAGCGTGCCGATGAACGTGCTGATGACGAAGATGCCGCCGAATGTCACCGCGAGCATCGCGAGGAGGAACGACCAGCTGCCGGTGTCGCCGCCCATGGTGCCGGAGTCGAGGGTGCGCATCAGTGCCATCCAGGCGATGGCGATGAACCCGGGCCGGTCTCCCCCTTCGGCCTGGGGGGCGACTCCGGCCACCCAGACCACCGTCGCGAGAACGACGATGAGGGCGAGCGACAGCAGCGCGAGGTAGGCGATGATCACCACCGGGCCGCGTGCGAGGGAGTTGTCGAAGGCGTAGGCGAGTCGCTCACGCAAGCTGGGTCGGGTCATGCCTTGCCTCCGGGAATTCGGGAACCTGGAGGCTGGATCATAGTCGACCTGCGCCCGGCGCCGGCTCTCCCGGTCAGTCTCTCAGGGGCAGTGGGCGAAGGCCGAAGTGTCGGTGAAGGCGCGCGAGGCGTTGCCCAGGGTGTTGCTGCGCGACCAGCTGTCGCCGGTTTCGGAGTCGACGATCGTGACCGTGTAGGCGATGTCGGTGGTGGCGGCGGCGTACACCCAGTAGCGGCCGTTGAAACCGCAGCCGTCGATTACCTTCACCAGCATCTCCAGGTTCGACTCGGCGAAGAACCAGAAGAGGCCGGAGTCGGTAGTCAGCGGGTGGGTGCGCCCCGAGCCATGATGGCCGGCGTAGTCGGTCCACTCGACCCGGACGCGGAACCGTTCGCCGTTGAGGCAGAGCGTCGTGGCGTTCTCGATGCATGGCTCCGGAGCGGGCGGGGGGGGCGGCGGCGGCGGAGGAGGATCGTCCGGTTCCCACCCCAGGAGGACGACTTCGAAGTCCGAGCCCTCCAGACTGGCGAAAGCGGGATTCAGCAGGTCGTTGTCCCAGCGAGTGTCGTAGGTGCCGCTGACGTAGAGGTCGCTGCCGTTGTCGGCGACGATGAGGCCGTAGGTCTTCATCGCCTGGAAGATCCGACGCAGCGGCGGCGGGAAGCCCGAGATGTCCTTCGACGCCTTGAGGCGCAGACGCGCGCCCATCGGCAGCGCGCCGGAAGTCGAACCGGCGCGGTGCGACGCTGGGAATACGTAGCCGTTCGTCGCCCGCACGGTGACGCGGAGGGCGTGGCGGATCGGCGCCGTGCCGTAGGCCTCGTCGTAGCGCACGAGGCCGGGGAGGATCGCCAGGCCGGCGGCGTCGGCACTCGTCCAGCCGTCGGGCCGACGGCGATTCGTGTCGAGCGGCCAGACCGCGCCCGAACCGGCGCGCCAGAGTGCGCCGTCCCAGTGGAGATCGTAGAGCTCGAAGAGCAGGCGATGGTCGCGATCCACCAGCAGCAGGTGACGATCGCCACCCGGCTCGGCGTTTCCGGGGTAGCCGCCTTCGATCCACCGCGCCTGCGTCTTCGCCTGCTCCGGGATCGGATAGCCGACAGGTCTGCCCGGAGCCCCAGCGTCGCTCTCGTCGGGATAGTAGAAGTCGACCGGGACCAGCGGCTGATTGCCCGGCACGGTGGCGTAGGGGATGCCGTAGATCTCCGGCTCGTCCTCCGCGTCGCCGCCGAAATCGGGGTGCATTCCGCGATTCGGGCCGAGAAACTGGATGAACGCAGCGCTCGCCGGATCGAGCGGCGCCTGCGAGACATCGACGTTCCACCAGTTGTCGGCAGGCAGGAGCGGCAACGGGCCGGGCAGCGGCCCACCCTGCGTCGCGCCCTGGGCGAGGCCGACCCCCGGAAGCGCGAGCCAGGCGATGGTTGCGAACGCTATCGTCCAGCCAGAGAACGGGAACCGGCGGCGGTCAGGGAACAGAAGCGCTCCAGCTCGCAGTATTGCCGCCTTCGAAGCCGTCGGCGAAGAGAATCGGGCGAACGAGGCCGAGCGGCGAGTAGCCGACGTAGCCGGGGAAGACCTGCTGCCAGTTGGGATTCCCCAGGCGTGCGGTGATGATCTCCGACAGCACGCGGCGGAAGTCGGTGGTGATGTCGAGGTCGGCGGCGTCGTAGAGCTGACCGTTGTCGAGCCCGGGCCAGCTGCCGTAGAGGCCGCCGACGACCGGCCCGCCCATCACCGTGATCACGCCGCCGTGGCCGTGATCGGTCCCCGTGTCGTTGTTTTCCCGGAAGCGGCGTCCGAACTCCGACATCACCGCGATCGTCGTCCGTCCGGCGTAGGCGGCGGCGCCGACGCCGTCGAGGTCGATGTAGAAGGCGGACAAGGCCTGCGAGAGCTCGAGGATCTTGTTCCAGAAGAACTGCCCCGCAGCCGCGGTTCCCTGTCCGTTGTGCGTGTCCCATCCGCCGAGATCGAGGGTCGCCGAACGGAGGCCCATGTCGAGCTTGATGAGCTGCGCGGTGAGCTTGAGCGAGTCGCCGAACGAACCGGAGGGGTAGACCGCTCCGTTGGCCGGGATGTAGGACGAGAGCGTCGGCACGTTCTGTTCGATGAAACCCGAAGCGTCGAGCGAGACCAGCCCCTGGGCGTAGCGCGGGTCGACGGCGCTCTGCGTGTCGAGGATGTTCCTCAGCGAGAGCTTCTGGGCGTCGCGCCATGTGGAAGGACCGGTGTTGAACAGGAAATCGTCGCGGTTGGCGAAGGCGACGACGTTCGTGTCGGCGAGCCAGGAGGTCTGGATCGTCGAGGAGACCGCGATCCGCTGCACCATCGGCGTGTTCAAAGGCAGCCCCGGGCAGGTCAGGAAGTGGCGGGTGAGCCAGCCGTCGGTGGTGCCGCCGTCGCCGGGCGTCCCGAGCTCGATCTGCGCCTGGTTGTCGAAGTGACTGCGGCTCGAGGTGTCGAGGCCGGAGGCGACCACGAAGGCCACCTTGCCGTCCTGGTAGAGCTCGTGCAGAGCGGTCGCCGCAGGATGCAGGCCGAGTTGGGTGCCGCCCATCGCTCCGAGCGGGAGGGCGGCGTTGGCGCCGCTCGCCGGGATCTTCAGCACCGGTCGCGCGGTTTCGTAGAAACCGCGGTCGGCCCCGCCGGTCGGCAACACGAACGACAGCCCATCCATCCCGCCGCGCAGGAAGAGCGTGATCAGGGTGTCGTGTGCCGGCAGCAGCAGCGGATCGGCGAAAACCATGCTCGTGAAGCGGGCGGAGGCGATGTTGGCGATCGCTGCCGAGCATCCCATCATGAAGCCCCTGCGGGTAGCTTGGTACATGGAGGCGCTCTCCTACTTCAAGAGGAATTCGGGCGTCATGAACATCAGGCCGACGAGGGAACGCACGCGGGAGCGCACGCTCGACGAAGCGTCGAGATTCAAGGCGAGCGTCGGGCTGTTGCCCTGGGCCATGAAATCGATGAGCTCGTCGCGCTCTGCGGCCTCGAGCGGACGGCCGAAGATCCGGCTGATCCAGAAGTCGACGAGCTGTATCGAAGTCGCCTGAT
Source organism: Thermoanaerobaculia bacterium (assembly GCA_043737505.1). GTDB lineage: Bacteria > Acidobacteriota > Thermoanaerobaculia > Multivoradales > JAGPDF01 > JAGPDF01. Next base: position 2,963 of record JAYTAM010000238.1, on the reverse strand, counting down.
GAGGAATGGCGGGAAAGGCGGCGTAGGTCTGGCCCAGGACGTCAAGGCGGAAATCGTCGGTCGCACTGTTGCCGTCCAGATCCTGATCGATGAGCCAGCTGCCGAGCCGCCAGCACTGCAGGCGCGTGTTGGATCCCGACCACACGTCCTCGCGATCGCCGAAACCGTCGGGCGGAATGCGCGCGAACAGGTTGTGCCCGGTCTTCGACTGGCGCGAGAGGAAGTTCGAGGTGTCGGACTCGACGGTGAGCGGATTCTGGCTGGTGTAGCCGAAGTTCCAGTTGGCGTTGACGGCCCGCATCGCGCTGACCGAGAACTCGACCGGGCGCTTGATCTTCTCTCCCCAGGTGGTCTTGAACTCGTCCGAAAGCAGAATCGCTTCGTAAACCTGCTTTAGCTGGTCGGCGGACTGCCACTCGGCGGTGAACAGGTCGCCGACCGTCTCGACCAGCGCCTGCGGCGGATTGTCGGAGATCAGCCGGCGGCAGAGCTTGCGCGCGACGTACCGGCCGGTGCCCGGGTGGGCAGCGAGCATGGTGAGGACGTCTTCGCCGTCCTTCTCGTCCGGCTGGTTGGGCTGAATGTTGACCACGCCGAGCGAGAGCACGGCCTTCTGAAAGTTGTCGTGATTGCCGGCACTGTAGAGGAAGGTGCCGAGAGTGCCGGAGACGCCCCAGCCGGTGAAGGCGCGAGCCGTTTCGTAGACGTCGTTGTCGACGTAGCCGGCGGGAATCGGCTGACCGGCGCTCGCTGTACCGGCCGGCCAGTTCACGCCCGCAGCCCACACCGGCACCACCGACTGCGCGCCCACGCCGTAGTAGTTCTCCGCGCCGAGGGTCATGAGCTCGAAAAGCTCGCGCGCCCAGTTCTCGTTCGGTCCGTTCCGGGTGTTGGTGTAGTTGTCGAGGTAGTAGAGCATCGAGGTGCTGCGCGTCACCGCCTCGAGCATGTCGCGGAAGTTGCCGAAGATGTTGGGCCGGATGACGTCTCGGTCGTAGTGGACGAAGGTCTCCTGGGTGTACATCTCGTAGCCGTAGATGTTGAAGTGGTTGAGCCAGAAGTCGGCCATCACCTCGCGCAGCTGCCACTTGCTGTAGACCATGCGCAGGTAGGTGTTGAGGCGTGTCTCCTCCACCGGGCGGCTGCGCTGGTTGCCGCCGGTCTGATGGTCCGCCCAGAGCTGGGCGAGCGACTTCCCGAGGGTGGTGTAACCGGGGTTCGGATAGCCGTTGAGACCCGAGCGTCGCTGGTGGTACTCGACGTCGTTCGCCTGGATGGGGTCGGGATTCAACTGCTGCTGGACGTAGGCCGCGAGGCGCGCGTCGTCGTCGGCGCCGAGCGCATTGAACGCCGCGACATCCCCCGGGCGCGGCCCGAAGGCCATCCGGTTAAGGGCAATGAGCGCGACGCCGGGAGAGCCGAGGGAGGCGCGTTCCCGGACCTCCGGCTCGCGCAGCTCGGAGAGCGGCGAGAGGATCTCCCGGCGCGAGGGTCGATAGCGGGGAATTGAGGTGGCGGTCGCCATGAGGGCTCTCCCGGTGAAACGTCGAGTTGCCTGCGAAACGCGAGGCTAGATTCCCCTTACCCCAGCGCAAATGGACAAGTCCACAGGCCGGGCCGGCGCCACCCCGACGTCACCCCGGCGTCACCCGGCGTCATCCGGCGACTTGGCCGGTGGTGGTCAGCCGACGGCCTCGCTCCAGCGAGTGGGATCTCCGGTCTCGAAGCCGTCGGTGAAGAGATCGGCGCCGATTGGCGGGAGATCGGCGCCGGTGACGATGCCGAGCGGGCTGTAGGCCTGATAGCCGGGGAAAATCGTGCCGAGGTAGGGGTTGCCGAGCCGGCGGATGAGGATCTCCGACAGAACCCGCCGGAAGTCGGTCGTCACGGCGACATCGCCCTCGTTGAGCTGCCCGTCAGCGAGCCCGGGCCAGCTTCCGTGCAGGCCGCCGGTGGCGTTTCCCGAGAGGACGAGCATGTTGTTGCCGTGGCCGTGGTCGGTCCCACCGTCGGCGTTCTCGGAGAAGCGGCGCCCGAACTCGCTCATCACCACGACGGTCAGGCGCTGGGTGTAGTTCGCCGCTCCGACACCGTCGAGATCGGTGTAAAGGGCGGCGAGGCCCTGCGAGAGCTCCGCCACGAGACCGGCGTACATGCCGCCTCCGGCGTTTCCCTGGTTCTCGTGGGTATCCCAGCCGCCGAGGTCCAGCGTCGCGACCCGGAGCCCCAGCTCGAGCTTGGTCATCTGGGCGATCGTTCGCAGGTTTTCGCCGAACCAGCCGTCCGGGTAGACCGCGCCGTTGGCGGGGGTGTAGTCGCCGCTGGCGTAGAGCTCGATGATGTCGACCGCGTCGAGAGCCTGAAGGCCCGCCTGATGGAGCCAGCTCGAACCGCCGGCGTAGAGATGGCGCAGCGCCGTTCGCTGCGGGCTGCGCCAGGCCCACGGGCCAGTCGAGAGCGAGAACGAGTCGACGCTCGAGAGGTTGATCGTGTCGTAGCTCGCCAGAAGCGAAATGGTCTGGGTGCCGCCCACCGCGAGCGAAGGCATGATGATCTCGGAGGGCAGATTCGTCGCCGACTGAAAGTGGCGGGTCAGCCAGCCGTTGGTGATGTTGCTGACGCCGGGCGTTCCCAGCTCCATCCAGTTCATCGAATCGAAGTGGCTGCGCTCGTTGGCCGCCATGCCGCAGGCAGTGACGACGGAGAGCTTGCCGTCCTGAAAGAGCTCGTGGAGCGGCGCCGCGCCGGGGTGCATGCCGAAAGTCGTCGAGCCGAGCGTGCCGAGAGGCATTGCGGCCCCGGCCCCGCTGAGCGGCACGCGGAGATTCGGTCGCGCCTGCTCGTAGAACTGGCGATCGTTGGAGGCTCCGCCGGTCGGAACGATGAGATTCAGGCCGTCCTGCCCCCCGCGCAAGAAGAGCACGACCAGAAGCTCGTCGTTGGAGCCGCCGGTGGCTCCAGTG
>JAYTAM010000237.1:0-17530 GCA_043737505.1 Thermoanaerobaculia bacterium | reverse complement strand
CGAGCAGATGGCTGCGTTGATCCTGATCGAGCTCCTGGGTGGCGGCGGCGGTCGGCTTGTAGCCGTCGAGGAACTCCATGCACAGGACGTCGCGGCCGGAGAACTCGCGGAAGATCTTCGGAAAGACGACATCCGGCATGTCGCGGAAGTTGGCGGCGAAGGTCTCGGCGTTGTCGGCTTCGCGCGTGAGGTCGAGCTCGCGCAGGGTGTACTCGGAGAACTCCTTGAACACCTTGCGCGGCTGCAGCCGTTCGAGGAAAGTCTGCAGGAACCGGCCGAGGAGGTTGAGCAGGATCGTGTCGCGCTTCAGGAGCTCGCGATTGCCGGGCTTCACCACCTTGACGATGACCACCCGCCCATCGAGCAGCTTCGCTTTGTGTACCTGGCCGATCGAAGCCGAGCCGAGAGGGCTGGGATCGATCCAGGAAAACATCGCGATCACCGGCCGTTTGAGGTCCTTCTCGATGATCTCCTTCAGCCGGTCGAGAGGCACGGCGGGGAGGCGGTCGAGCAGATTCTTGAGCTCGGTCGTGATCTCGAGCGGCAGGATGTCCTCGCGCAGGGAGAGCACCTGTCCGAGCTTGATGTAAGTCGGGCCGAGGATCTCGAGGCGCTTGCGCAACTGGACCGGGAACGACTGCGCCAGGAGCTCCTTGTCGAGAAAGGGCCGGGTGCAGAAGGCGGCGAAGCGCGCCAGGCCGTAGCCCCGCGGGTAAGGCGCGTGGCGGCTCCGGACCCAGGCTGAAAGGCCGCCGAAGATGAGGCCGAGGACGTGCTTCTGGGTGCCGAAATAGCGGCCGACGAGACCCGGCGGGGCGGTCTCGACCAGCAGCGGAAAATCGCCGACCCGGTCGTCGGACGAACTGGTGTCCATCCTAGCGATTGCGCCCGTATTTCTCGTGCGAGGAGACCCAGTCGAGCGAAGAGATCGCCGAAGCGAGCGAGATCTCGCCGGCGAGGACGACTCCGGCAACGATCTCTGCGAACTTCCTCACTTTGCCACGCCCGGTGCAGCCGAGAATCTCGAGCGACTCGCGCTGCGTCGCGAGCCCGGTACCTCCACCGTGCGTCGCGACGATCAGGGACGGGATCGTGATCGAGATGTAGAGCGAACCGTTCGGCGTGATCTCGGTATAGGCGATGCCGGCCGAGGACTCCGAGACGTTCGCGACGTCCTGCCCGGTGGCGATGAACATGGCGGTGATGCCGTTCGGCGAATGGGCGCCGTTGTTGTTGGCGCCGGAGAGGAAGGCGCCGACGGTGGCGATCTGGGCGTGGTAGTGGAGCTGCTCGGGTTCGACCCTCATGTTCTGGATCAGGACCTCGCGCGGGATCGTCGCCTCCGCCGTGACGCGCTTGCCGCGCGTGCGCATGACGTTGACGTGCGAGGCTTTCTTGTCGGTCGCCAGGTTCGATTCGAGATAGAACTTGCGGCAGCGCTCCTTGAGGAACGGCTGCTCCAGGATCCAGGAGCAGGCGGCAAAGGTCGCGCGGCCGACCATGTTCTGGCCGGCGGCGTCGCCGGTCGAGTAGTTGAAGCGCAGGTAGGTGAACTTCGAGGCCAGGAAGCTCTCGACATAGAGGAGCTTGGCGACCGAAGAGGTCGCTTCGGCCTGCTCGCGGATGGCCGGCAGATTGTGGTCGATCCAGTGCGAAAAGTCGCGCGCATCGCGGGCGTGGTCGAAGACGAAAACCGGCGCGCGCTGCATGGCGTCGGCCACCACGGTCGACGTCACGCCCCCGGACTGGTTGAGCACCTTCATGCCGCGGCTGTAGGAGGCGACCAGAGTCCCCTCGGTGGTCGCGAGCGGGATCAGGAATTCACCCTGCGCATGCTCGCCGTTGACCAGCAGCGGCCCGGCCAGGCCGATCGGGATCTGCGCCACGCCGAGAAAATTCTCGACGTTGCCGCGCGTCGTCGCGGGATCGAAGGAGTAACGATCGATGTGCTCCAGCTTCTTCCCGGTCTGCTCGGCGACGAAGCCCTGACGCACCTCGGCCATGCGCTGGTTGTGATCGTCTGCCTTGTCGTAGGGGATCTGCACCCGCTTCGGGCCCTGCTCGGCGATGGCATCGGTCACCTTGAGATCCAGGTCGCCAAAGGGCGTGGCTTCGAATCGAACGACGATTTCGTGATTGCCGGTCGCCAGCGGGCCGAAGCCGAGGAGGTGGAGGATCACCGACTTCTTGAGCGGGAAATCCAGCGCTGCCGACGGCGAGATCGCCGAGACGTTCAGGCGCTCGGCCTCGCCGAGATCGATCTCGATGCCGGCGCGGGGGGCTTCGACGCCGTCGATCGTGACGCTCGAGATGCCTGTCACCGCGGCATCGCTCAGCCGATTCTTGAGGGTCAGGCGCACGCCTTCGGGCGTGTTCGCCAGGCTTCCGAACGTGTAGAGCTGCTTCAGGATGAGCGAGGGGATCTTGAGCGACATTCCGACTCCTCCGGGTTCTCTTGCGCTGGCACCTAGCTTAGCGGCTTCGATGTGGCGCCGCGAGGTCGAAGACGACCTGTCCGCCGACGACGGTCAGCACCGCTCGCACCGTTTCGAGCTTCTCCGGGGCGATGGTGAACGGGTCGTCCGACATCAGGACGAAGTCTGCCAGCTTGCCGCTCTCCAGTGTGCCCCGGTCGCCCTCGGCGAATGCCGAATAGGCAGAACCCGAGGTGTAGGCCGAGAGGGCCTCTTCGACGGAGATCTTCTGTTCCGGATGCCAGCCGCCCGGGTTCTTGCCGTCGAGGGTGCGCCGCGTGACCGCCGCCGCGATGCCGAGCATCGGGTCGAGAGGAGCGATCGGCCAGTCGGTGCCGAAGGCGAGATGGACTCTGGCGTCGAGCAGCGACCGGAAGACATACGAGTCTCGGGAGCGCTCGGCGCCGAGACGCTTGTCGGCCCAACGGCCGTCGTCGGCGGCGTGGAACGGCTGCATCGACGCGACGACGCCGAGGCGCGCGAAGCGCGCGACGTCGACGGCGCGCAGATGCTGCGCATGCTCGATGCGCAGGCGGCGATCGCGCGGGCCGTTGGCCTTGGCGACGCGCTCGTAGAGATCCAGGATGGCGGCGTTGCCGCGCTCGCCGATGGCATGAATGGAGGTCTGGAAACCGGCGGCGTCGGCGGCCGAGATGCGCTGTTCCAGGACCCCCTCGGGGAACATGTCGCCGGCGAAGAGGCCGGAGGTCTCCGGTGCGTCGGCATAGGGCTCGAAGAAGATGGCGGTCGAGGAGCCGAGCGAGCCGTCGGCGTAGCCCTTGAACCCGCCGAGCGAAAGCCATTCGTCGCCACGGCCGTCCCGTCCGCCCTGTCGGGAGGCAGCGACGAGATCCCGCTGAGTCTCCCAGAGCGAGATCGGCGTGCGAAAGGAGATCCGGACGGTGAGTTTGCCTTCGGCGCGCGCCCGCTGGTAGACCGGCCATTCGGTGAGCAGCGGCCACTCGGGCCAGTTGCCGAAGTCGACTACGGAGGTGATTCCGAGGCGGGCCGCCTCGGCCAGCGCGGCGTCGAGCGCGTCGGCGATCTCGGCGGGGGAGGGCGGCGGAATGACCTTGAAGACGAGATTCATCGCCGAGTCTTCCTTGAGGATCCCGGTCGGCTCGCCGGTCGCCGGATCGCGCACGATCGAGCCGCCTTCCGGCTCGACGGTCGCGCGGGTGATGCCGGCCGCCGCCAGCGCCTTCGAATTGGCGAGCGCCATGTGGCCGTCGAGGCGGGCGATGAACACCGGGTGGTCGCCGGCGGCCTCATCGATCCATTCGCGGGTGGGCAGCGGCGAGCCGGGCCATCGTTCATGGTCCCAGGTCACGTTGGTGATCCAGCGGCCGGCGGGGATCTTGCGCGCGTACTCGGCGAAGCGGTTGACGAACTCCTCGCGGCTTCCGGCCATCCGGAGGTCGGCGCCGAGGAGGCTCTCGCCGCCGGCGAGAAAATGTGTGTGGGCGTCGATGAAGCCGGGCAGGACGCGCCGGCCCCCGGCGTCGATGACGCGGGTCTTCGGCCCGATGAGCCGCTCGACCACCGCCTCGGCGCCGACCGAGATCAGGCGATCGCCGCGCACCGCGAGGGCCCTGGGCTCGACCGCCGTGTGACCCTCGTATCGAGTGGTGACGCCGGTCCAGATCCGGGCGTTCTTGACGACGAGATCGGCCGGCGGTTTCTTGGCCGCGGCCGGCTGCGGAAGCGAAAGGCAGAGGACGGCCGATCCGGCGATGAGAAGGCGGCGAGTCGGGCTCACGAGGCTCTCCTTGGATGGGCGAAAGCGACACTTCCAGAACCGGCTTGCGCTGGCTTGCATGCTAGCATCCGACGGCTTTCGAGGGCAGACATCGGAGCCATCTGAGCCATCGGAGCCATCCGCGCCTCTGGCAGGGTTCCAAGGAGAAGCAGGAGTATGGCCAACGTCGTCGTCGTCGGAATGCAGTGGGGGGATGAAGGCAAGGGGAAGATCGTCGATCTTCTCTGCCCTGCCTTCGACGCGGTCGTGCGCTACCAGGGCGGGCACAACGCCGGCCATACGGTGAAGTTCGGCGATCGCCACTTCGCCTTGCGTCTGATCCCGTCGGGAATCCTGCACCCCGAGATGCGCTGCGTGATGGGCAACGGCATGGTGGTTTCGCCGGAGGCGTTCTTCGAGGAGCTCGATCAGCTTCATGCTGCGGGAGTCGAAACCCGCGGCCGGCTTTTCCTCTCCAATCGTGCCCAGGCGCTCCTGCCACATCATGCGCTGCTCGATCAGGCCCGCGAGCAGGCGCTCGGCGAGGGCAAGGTGGGCACGACGGGACGCGGCATCGGTCCGGCCTACGAGATGAAGATCGCCCGCACCGGCGTTCGTCTGGGCGAGCTCGCCGCCGACGGCGTCGCCGACCGGCTGCGGCTGCAGCTCGCGCGCGTCGAACCCGAGCTCAGGTCCCTCGCCGGAGCTTCGCCGGCTTTGCCGCACCCGCAGCGGGTCGAGGACGACTGCCGCGCCTGGGCGCGGAAGCTCGAACCGTTCCTCTGCGACACCGAGCACCTCCTGCATCGCTGGCTCGACGAGGGCTCAAGCCTGCTGTTCGAGGGCGCGCAGGGCTCGCTCCTCGACGTCGATCACGGAACCTATCCTTTCGTCACCAGCTCGAGCCCGACGGCGGGCGGTGCCGCGACCGGAACGGGGGTGCCACCGACGGCGTTCGACGGCGTGCTTGGCATCGTCAAGGCCTACACGACCCGGGTCGGTGGCGGGCCGTTCCCCGGAGAGCTGCTCGGGGCGCAGGGCGAGGCGCTGCGCAAGCGCGGCAACGAGTTCGGCACGGTCACCGGCCGGCCCCGGCGCTGCGGCTGGTTCGACACGGTGGCGGTGCGCTACGCCCAGCGCTTGAACGGCGCCAAGCTTGTCGCCCTGACCAAGCTCGACGTGCTCGACGATCTGGCGGAGATTCCGGTCTGCGTCGGCTATCGCATCCAGGGGGTGGTGACGCGCGAGCTGCCGTCGCGGCTGGATCACCTCGAGCGCGCGGAACCGGTCTACAAGACGCTGCCGGGCTGGCAGACGAACACCGTCGGCATCCTCGATTACGCGCAGTTGCCCCAGGCGGCGCGCGACTACATCGCCTTCCTCGAAGAGGGGATCGGCGCCCAGGCGGCGCTCATCTCGACCGGCCCACGGCGCGAAGAGACGATTCTGAAATCGTGCGCGCTGCTCGAGAGCTGGACCGGCGGACGCCTCGCCCAGGTGCTGGAGCAGCGAGGAGCCTGACGGGAAGCGAGGCGTTTTCGACAACCCCGCTCCCGGTCCGCTAGAATGCAGCGACCGGAACGACCGGAGGGCCCTTAGCTCAGTCGGTAGAGCAACTGGCTTTTAACCAGATGGTCGGGGGTTCGATTCCCTCAGGGCCTACCAATCGAACCCGCGGACGCGCAGGCGCCCGCCGCAGCATCGCAGTACCTGAAGCCGAAGCCGCAGTCGCAGAGTAGCGCAGCGCCCATCGTCTAGCCTGGTCAGGACACCGCCCTTTCAAGGCGATAACACGGGTTCGAATCCCGTTGGGCGTACCAACTCTCGCTCCCACCCCAGTCCAGCTTCCGACTCCACCAGGGCAGGGGTTTGGTGGAATTTGACCCCCGATCTTCGCTGCGACCGGGGCCTTGAGCGCGACCGAGAGTTGTGTTTAGGATCCCTCAATCACCGTGGGAGTCTGACTTTCTATTCAGCGCTGCATCCTCGCGGCTCTGTCGGAGGCGGAAGCCCTCGCGCTCGGTCTCGAGGTGGGCGCGTTCGAGCGCACGGGGATGTGGACATCGTTGGCGGAGGTCCTGCCGCCGAACGGCGCGGTGCTCGCCCGGCTCAAAGGCACTGCCGTCTATCTGGCGCGGCGCTCCTTCGTCGAACCCGAACACCCTCTTTATGACGCTGAATTCGAGTGGCAACCGCTGCCAGGATCTCTTGCCGGCTCCGCCTCCACCTCGAGGAGTTGAAGGGGACGAAGCCGGGGCAGAGTAGTATTTTGGCCGATTGGCCAATTCCCTCTGCAGCACCCATCCCGATCGTCCTGCGCTCTACCGTTGCGAGGCGTGCGAGCGAAGGCTCTGCGAAGAGTGCGCGCGACAGGGGCACCGGCTGATCTTTTGCGTGCATTGCGGCGAGCAGGCGCTGGCGCTCGCACCTGGGCAGGCGGCGACTCCCCAGGAGCGGCAGCGGGTGGCGAAGCGCGAGCGCGCTTATTCTTTTCGTGAAGCGCTCGCGTACCCGTTTCGCGGCAGCGGCCGGCTAATGCTGCCGGCGTTCGTATTCTTCATGACCGTTGCCACGATCGTGCCGGCCGGTGGGATCGCAACCCTTCTCGCGCTCGGTCTCCTGCCGGGACTTCTGTTCGAGATCGTTCGCACGACCGCCGAGGGCGAAGTCGAGTTGCCCGAATGGCCGGACTACTCCGAGGGCTCCGAGCGCATCCGCGAGGTCCTCTGGTTCCTGCTGGTCGCCGCGACGGTGCTCCTGCCGACGCTCGCCCTGTTCTATCTCTCAGACTGCGATCTTCTTTCGCTCGTCGTCCCCGGCACCGCGGACGGCGTCCCGTACTGCTGGGGGCCACGCCTGGGCGGCGCCGCGATCGGGGCGCTTCTGGCCGTCTTCGCGCTCGGCGCCACCGGCGCCCATTCGAGCGGCTGGCTGGCCTTCCGCATCGATCTGCACCTCCGCGCGCTTTTCACCTCGGCGGCCCGCGACGCGATGCTCATCGCGGCGCTGGTCGCGACGCTCGTCATCGTGAGCTCGATCCTGGGGCAGGTCTTCGCGCCCTTGCCGATTCTGGGCACCGCCCTCGGCGCCGCGCTCTCCGGCTACGCGCTGTTCACCGGTGCCCATCTGGTGGGCCTCGTTTTCCGTCGCCACCAGGGCGTTCTCGACCCGATCTATCGCGACTGAGCGCCCGGAGAGTCGAGCTCCACCCCCTTCTTTTTGCACCTTGGGGTTCCTCGCCCGTGGGCGCGGGCGGTCGTATGATCCGGCCGGAGGCTTCCCATGCGTCGAAGTTCGTTCGTCGTCCCAGCGTTCGTCGTGGCCGGTCTTTCGCTTGCGCTCCCAGGGCAACCGGCAGAGGCGGCGAAGCGACCGATCGTGCTCGACGATCTGTCCCGGTTGCGCGAGGTCGCGGATCCGCAGCGATCGCCAGAAGGCGCCTGGGTGGCTTACACCGTGCGCGCGATCGACGCCGAGAAGGACAAGCGCGACACCGACATCTGGATGGCGCGTTGGGACGGGAGCGCTGAAGTCCGGGTGACCTCGTCGCCCGAGGACGAGTCGACTCCCCGGTGGAGCCCGGACGGCAAGTACCTCGCCTTCCTCGCCTCGCGCGGGGACGAGGAGGAGAAGAAAAAGGGGGACCAGGTCTGGCTGCTGAACCGGGCCGGCGGCGAGGCGGTGCAGCTCACCGACATCCAGGGCGGCGTCGAGGATCTCGCCTGGTCGCCCGACAGCGCCCGCCTCGCCCTGGTGGTGAGCGACCACGATCCTGCGGACGAGCCCGAGAAGCTCGAGGGCTGGAAGCGCAAGACCGAGCCGCCGATCGTGCTCGACCGCTATCACTACAAGCAGGACCGCGAGGGTTACCTCAAGGGCTTCTACACGCACCTCGCGCTCTACGACCTGGCGGCGAAGAGCCTGACGCTCCTCACTTCCGGTGCGGTCGACGACAGCGATCCCGCCTGGTCTCCCGACGGCAAGACCCTCGCCTTCCTGAGCAAGCGCGGCCACCCCGAGCCGGATCGCACCGAGAACGAGAACCTGTTCTCGATCGAGGCCAGGGCCGGCGCCTCGCCCGTTCAGCTCACGACGACGAAGGAGGGCGAAGTCGGGCAGCCGGAGTGGAGCCCCGACGGCACGCGCATCGCGGTCCTGGTCGACGACGAAGACCGCTTCTACGCCTACGACATGGCGAAGCTCGCGCTCGTTCCGGCGGCGGGCGGCGCGCCGGTGATGCTTACTCCGGCCCTCGACCGCGCGGTTGCCGACCTTTCCTGGACCGCCGACGGCCAGGCTCTGGTCTTCTCGGTGGAGGATGACCGCGCGAGCTGGATCGGGCGGGTGAGTGCTGCCGGCGGCGCGGTCGAGATCCTGACCAGCGGGCGTCGGGTCGTCACCGAACCGAGTCTGGGTTCCGATGGCGCCCTCGCCGTCCTCGTCTCGACGCCAGGCGAGCCCGCCGAGATCCACGCTCTCGAAGAGAAGACGCTCCGACCCCTGTCCCATCAGAACGATGCGCTGCGCGACGAGCTCGAGCTCGCCACCGTCACCGACTTCGCCTCGCGCAGCAAGGACGGCACGATCGTCCACGGGCTGCTGACTCGACCGGCGCGTACTGCCGAGGGCGCCGCGCTCCCGACCCTGCTCTACATCCACGGCGGGCCGAACGGCCAGGACGACTATTCGTTCAACTTCGACCGCGAGCTCTTCGCCGCCCAGGGCTACGCCGTGCTGGAGATCAACTACCGCGGCAGCGCCGGGCGCGGGGCGGCGTTCCAGAAGGCGATCTACGCCGACTGGGGCAACAAGGAGGTGCAGGACCTCCTCGGCGCGGTCGACGAGGCGGTGAAGATCGGTGTCGCCGATCCCGAACGCCTGGGCCTGGGAGGCTGGAGCTACGGCGGCATCCTGACCAACTACGTGATCGCGAGCGACAAGCGCTTCAAGGCGGCGGTCTCGGGCGCGAGCAGCTCGCTGCAGATGTCGATCTACGGCGTCGATCAGTACATCGTCCAGTACGAGAACGAGATCGGGCTGCCGTGGAAGTCGAAGGATCTCTGGACGCGCGTCTCCTATCCGTTCTTCCGCGCCGACAAGATCCGCACCCCGACCCTCTTCCTCTGCGGTGAGAAGGACTTCAACGTGCCGATCGTCGGCGTCGAGCAGATGTATCAGGCGCTGCGCAGCCTGCGGCTCGACACCCAGCTGGTGATCTATCCCGGCCAGTACCACGGCCTGACGATCCCCTCCTACCAGCGCGACCGGTTGCAGCGTTATCTCGCCTGGTGGGACAAATATCTGAAGCCGTCGGCGGCGCCGATGGCGCCGATCGCGCCGATCGCTCCGCTCGCTCCGACAGCTCCGACGGTCGCCGCACCGACGCCGACCGGGTAGAGGTCGGCGCAGGAGTTGAGCGACGAGGTCAGCTCTACTTCTTGCGCTTTTTCGCCAGGTCGCGCAGCGCGTCGAGCGCTCGGCGGTCGTGCGACCCGAGCTTCCGCGCCGCCGCTCGCAGGAAAGCCTCTGCGTCGTCGAACTGTCCCAGCGAGGCGGCGATCTCGCCGGCGTAGAGATAGGGCGTGATCGACTCCGGATCGATCCGCTGCGCCGCCTTGAGTTCGTCCAGCGCCTTCGCGGCCATGCTGTTCGGCGCCAGGAGGAAGCGGCAGTGAGCGGCTTCGGCGCGATAGGCGCCGTTCTGCGGATCGCAGTCGGCGGCGAAATCGAACTGCTGCAACGCCTGCGACCAGCGCTCGGCCTCCTTGAGCGCCCGTCCCTTCTTGTACTGCAGCTCCGGATCGAGCAGATCGGTCTCGATACGGAACGAGGCCGGATTCGGGCGGGGCGCGGGCGCGGCGGAAGTGGCGGGGACGGCCGGCTCGGTGCGCCTCAGTCGCGCCGCGCGGATCGCCTCGCATTCCCTGGCGTCGCTGAGGCGGGCGAAGGCGATCGCCCCGGCAGCGAAGAGCTCTTCGGCGGCGGACGCCGCGCTCCTGAGCTCGGGCGCATCGAACCTCCAGGGAGCGAACCGGCGGGCGAACTCGAAGTAGCGCGCACGCAGGTCGTCGACCGACTTGGCGTCGTCCGCCGCGAGGAGCTCGAGCGGATCCTGGTCGCGCATTCTGCCGAAGGCGGTGGCGACCTCCTGGCGCATCCGTCCCGCCTCTACCGGCGACATGCCGGGCGGCGCTTCCAGTTCCGGCGGCAAAGTCGACGGGAATTCGACCGGGTCGGACTCCGCGACGGGAGGGCACTCTTCGACCGGCGGGACGAGGAGGGACGCCTCCGGCGCGGCGTCGGGCCCGCGAGTGAGGGCGGGGAGACGGTCGGCCGGAATCACCAGGCCGAGGAGCGCGAAGCCCCAGAGTCCGCGGGCGAGCTCGTCGAGCGGCAGGGTAGTGGTCGCGAGGAGCTCCTCGATCCGGCGGGGAGTCTGGAGGGCGGAGAGCAGCACCTGCTCCCGCTTGCTCGGCCGGAGTTCAACGGCGAGGGTGTGAAAATTTGGGTGGAGTGCGAAGAGAGCGCCGGCGTGCGGTGCGATCGCACCGTCGATCGTTTCCTGCGGCACGAAGCGCTCGATCCCGGTGAGAACCAGGCGGGCGACTTTGACCTTGAGTGCGGCCGGGGTGGTGAAGGAGCCGTTCTCGAAGGTGACCTCGCCGTCGCGCCAAGTGAAGAGGTCGAAGAGTTTGCGCGCCAGGCTCTGTTGAAGAAGCCGCTGCAGCTCCGCCGAGTCCATCTTGCCTTCGGCGACGAGGATCTCGCCGAGGAGAACCCCCCGTGCCAGCGATTTCGATAGCGCAGCGTTGGCTTCGTCGTCGCTCAGTCTGCCGATCGCGGCGAGAAACCGGGAGAGGGTTTCGTGCGCGAGGTTCGAACGGCACTCGACCGGCACTCCGCGATCGAGCACCACGCGCTTCTCGATCGGACCCCGCCGCGCGATCATCAGTCCGCTCGACTCGGCCGCCTGATGTGCGACCAGGAGCAGCGGGAACGGCGTCGCGGCGAAGCGCACCGTCGGTTGACCGGCGATTTCGCGGAGCTCCGCGGGAGATGGAAACACGATGGGGCGATTGTACGGCTGTTGGGCGCCCGCTACCAGCCGCTGCGGCGCCGCAGGGCGTCGATCTGCGCCACGTGGTGCCGTCCGTGCCAGGCGTACATGGCGATGCTCCTGTCGAGCGTCACCGGTTCGGGCATCGCCGGATGGATAAAAGCGCGGTCGAACATCTCCGACGGGAGAGCGCGCAGGAACCGCTCCCAGCGTTCGTGGAGCACCGCGAGCAGGGTGAGCGAAAGCGCGATGTCGGCGCTCTTGCCGTCGGCGAGCTCGGCCCAGGCGGCTTCCTGGTAGGGCCGGATCGTCGGCCGCTCCTCGGTGACCGCGAGCTTGTGGCGAACGTAAGCGTTCATGTGGCTATCGGGGACGTGGTGCACGACCTGACGCACCGTCCAGCCGCCGTCGCGATAGGGCGTATCCAGCTGCGCCGCCTGGAGTCCGTCTACGGCGCGACGCATTGCGGCCGGGCAGGCGGCAATCGTCGCGATGTTCTCGCTGCGGAGGTCTGCGGTATAGGCGGCCGCTTGGCGGAACTTGCCGATCGGATACCTCAAGTCGCTCAGGTCGTTCTGCTCGTTTTGGTCGCTCCGATCGTTCAAGGTGTCTCTCCTTTTCAGGGGTGGGGTGGTTCCATTCGCGCTGCCGACCAGTCTGCTGACGAGAGCGCCCGGGCGGTGACTTCGTAGACCACGACGCGTACGCCCTCGAGCAGAGCCGGGTCCTCACGCAGCCAGCGCACGCGGTCGGCGAGATTGTTCGTCGCAACTTTGGCACTGCGACGGATCGGACGGTCGAGAGCGAACGCGAGCTGCTCGGCGAAGCTCGCGCTGCGTCCGGCGGCGGCGGAGTAGACGAGGGAGTAGCTGTCGCCCAGGAGCAGGAGGTCCGGCGCGGCGGTTCCGGTGGCCGTTGTTTCGGAGCTCTCTGGGAGCTCTCCGGTGACGCTGTAGGGAACTCCGCCGAGGCCCACGATCTCGTCGAGCTCGATCGCCTCGTCGGGAAAGATCCCGCTGCCAGGGTCGAGAATGCGCGTCAGATCGCCTTCGAAGCTGTGGCTGAAGCTCTGCCGCCGGAAGCCAGCGGGTGGTTGCGAAGAAAGAGCCGTCTCGCGCCCCAGGAAGCGCGCGAGACCGGCCGCGGCGACCCTCATTCCGGCGGCATTCCAGTGCGTGTCGGTGGCGAGATAGAGAGTTTCGCCAGCCGCTGCCGCGGCGCGCAGATCGGGCAGCGAATCGTAGACCGGGACGCCGGCCGCCCCCAGCCGTCCCACGAGCTCTGGAAAGGAGGAGTTCGCCGGAGCGGGGGAGCCGCCCGCGCGGACAAGCTTTTCGGGGTGGACCTCGGCCTTGACCGGGACGGGAAAGAAGACGAGCTCGATGCCGCGCGCGGCGAGCTCGTCGTGCAGCTGGACGAGTCCGGGCACGGGGTCAGGTTCCGGCACACCGTAGCGCGCGCCGGGGGTGCGGCGGCGCGCTAGCTCCTGCGGCGCGAGGAAAGGCGGCCCGGCGAGATAGTCGAACTCGGTCCGGAAGTAGAGCCAGCCCTGTCGTCCGACGAGGACCTGCGTGTTGCCGTAGCCGAACTGGCGAGCGAGAAGTCTCTGCGCCGTGGGCCGAAGCGTCGCCGAGAGCGCCGATTCGCGGCCGAGGCGGTCTTCGAGGCCGAGGAGACTCGCGCGGAGCTCGCCGTGCGCGGCGAGCGGTCCGGAAGTCCGCCAGCGAGCGAGCATCTCCGAAGGAGTCGGGATCGGGACCCCACCGGTGAAGGCGGTCGGCTCGCCGCGAAGATGGCGCGCGCCTTCCATCACCGAACCGACGGCGAGAATCGCGAGCAGCAGAAGCGCGAGCGCCCAGCCGCCGGTCGTCGAGACCCGGGTGGCAGCGATCTCGGTAAGCGCCTGGGCTTCGCGCGTCGGCTGAACTGTCGAAGTCGTCATCAGAAAATGTAGTAGATGAACGGGTTGTAGTCCTGCGTCGAGAGGGCCGCGATGGCGATCACGAGCAGTCCGAGCGCGAGTGCGATCTTCGCCGGTGTCAACTCGCGCGTCCAAGTCCAGCTCTGCTGGCCGCCCCAGACCACTAAAGCCGCGAGCGCAAAGCTCAGCAGCAGATAAGGACTGAGGAGCAGGCCCGAGAGGAGGGGTGCCGAAGGTGCAGCCGTTCCGAGACCGAACATCCTGCCGAGGTAAGCGAGCGCCGCCGGAAGATCCGCCGCCCGGAAGAAGACCCAGCTCACGAGCACCAGCGTGAAGGTCGTCGCCACTCTCATGGCCCGAGGCATCCAGCCGTAGAGGCGGTCGATGCCTACCGCGCGCTCGAGAGCCAGAAACGCTCCGTGGAAGGCCCCCCAGAGAACGAAATTCCACGAGGCGCCGTGCCAGAGGCCGCCCAGGAGCATCGTCAGCCCGAGGTTGATGTAGGTGCGGCGCGCCCCTTTCCGGTTGCCGCCCAGGGGAACGTAGAGGTAGTCGCGCAGCCAGGTGGAGAGCGAAATGTGCCAGCGCCGCCAGAACTCGGTGATCGACTCCGACTGGTAGGGCGAGTCGAAGTTGCGCGCGAAGACAAAGCCCAGCATCAGCCCCAGGCCGATCGCCATGTCGGAGTAGCCGGAGAAGTCGAAATAGATCTGAAAGGCATAGCCGACGATCCCGTGCCAGACCTGGAGGACGGTGGGGGCGCCGGCGTCGAATACGGTGTCGGCGATGCGGCCGCACGGGTTCGCAAGCAGAACCTTCTTCGCCATCCCGACCGAGAAGAAAGCAACGCCGCGGGCGAACTTCGCCAACGTGTGGGTGCGATTGCGCAACTGGTCGTCGATCTCGGAGAAGCGGATGATCGGGCCGGCGACGAGCTGCGAGAAGAGCGACACGAAGCAGGAATAGTCGATGAAGCTCCGCAGCGCCCGCGCCTCGCCGCGGTAGACGTCCACGGCGTAGCTGATCGAATGAAAGGTGTAGAAGCTCAAACCCACCGGCAGCAGAACGTGGACCACCGGAACCAGCGTCGCCCCTTCCCATCCCGCAGCCGCGACGATCGCGTTCCAGCTGTCGATGCCGAAGTTGAAGTACTTGAAGAAGCCCAGCATCGCGAGGTTGGTGCCGACCGAGAGCACCAGCGCGAGACGCTGCCGGGTGCTGCGCGGCCCACCCGGCGGAAGCTCCGCAACCGGCTCCTTCGACCAGGGTGTGGTCCCGGCCATCACCAGACCGGCGACCCAGTCGACGAGGGTCGAGAAGAGAAGGAGCACGATGCAGGCCGGATTGACCCAGCCGTAGAAGACATACGAGAAGACCGTCAGGGTGAGGTGCTTGCCGCGCCTGGGGGTGAGGTAGTACGCAGCCAGCACCGCGGGCAGAAACCAGAACAGGAAGAGCTGAGAGCTGAAGACCATTCGTTACGCCGCCTCTCTCATTGCGCTGGCGCGAGCCTCTCCGGTGTCCAGTCGCCCTGTGCGAGCGCCCGCTCTGCGACCTCGAACACGACGACGCGGCGATTGTCGAGCGCTTCGGGATGCCGAAGCCAGGTGACTCGCCGGGCAAAGTCGGCGCCCGCGTCGTTCTCGGCCAGCATCTCCACCGGCCTGCCGAGGTGAAAGGCGAGCTGGGCGCCAAAGTTGGCGTCGCCGCCGCTGCGCTTGTGGCGGATCAGCAGGCGGCTGAAGCTGTCGCCGATCAGGAGAACCGTGCCCCAGCTTTTGCGGGAGTTGTACGGTCGGCCGGACGGGCCGTCGACCGCCTGGATTTGCAGCGGCTCGAAAAGGTAGGGGTTGCTTTCGGGGTCGAGGCCAAGAAGGTCGCCGAGATCGGCGCGGCGCTCGAACGCCATGGCATTGCGGCGAAAAGCCACGCGCTCGCCGAGGTCGAAACGCTCCTCGAGAAAAGCCGCGAGGCCTGCCGCGACGCGATCGAAGCCGGCCGGGCTCCAGTGGCTGTCCAGCTTCATGTAGGGATTCTCGCCGCCGAGCTCCATCGCGCGCAGAGTCGGCGTCGGATCGAAGACCTCGATGCCGGCGGCGCGGAGGCGGGAGAGAAACTCGCCGTGCGACGCGTTGGCGAGCGCCGGACCGCTGCGCTCCGCCCGACCAAGGAAGCGCTCCCAGGCGATGCCGAGCTTGGTCGGCACCGGTACGACCACGAAGCCGACGCCGCGAGCGCGGAGATCCGCGGCGAGGCCGAGGACGGCCGGGAGCGGATCGGGAGCGCGGGAGGGATGTCGCCCCGTTCCCGCCACACGCCGCGCGAGCGCTTCGCCGGAGAGGAAGGGCGGGCCGGCCACGGCGTCGAAGTCATCGCGAAAGAAGAGCCAGTCCCCTTCCCCAAAGAGCACCTGCGAGTTGCCGAATCGGAGTGCACGGCTGAGGAGCCCCTGGAGATTTGGGCGGATCGCTGCAGCGAGTTGCGAATCGCGGTCGAGGCGATCCTGGGCGGCGACGCCGGCATCCCGCATTCGGTTCGCGGCCTCGAGGGCGCCCTCTCGCCGCCAGACGGCCCGGAGCTCGGAGAAACGGGGAAAGTCGAGCGCGGCTTTCCCCTGGAGAAGGTTGGGATGGCCGCCGGCGGTCGCCGCGAACTCCAGGACGGAGCCGGCGAGGAGCAGCAGCAGGAAGGCCGCGACGAGAGTGCACGCCGAACCCGGCCGGATGTCGGTCTGACCGATCTCGGCGAGCGCTTCCTGTTCGCGGGTCGTTCCGGGCACCGATCGGGACATCGAACGGTGGAGTATACGAAGGCCGCCAGTCAGGGCGCTGCGCTCGCCCCGAGATCGAAATACTTCGTCAGGTCGGAGCCCGGCGGCAGCTTGTCCGCGAGGTAGTGCGGCGTGAGCTGCGGCTGAGAGGCGAACGGCTCGAGCACGAGGCGATACGTTCCGCCGGCTTGCGGCGGGACGAGAGTCTGGCCGTCCAGGATTCCCCAGCGCGCGACGCGGAGTCGGGAGGCTGCGATCGGCGGTCCGGAAAGCTGGCGCACGACCTCCACCTCGTCGACCACGAGCGCCTCACGGTACGGCGAGATCTCCTGCAGAGTGGGCGCCGGAGAGCTGCCGCGCAGCCGTACCTCGACCGCGATTCTTGCGGCCGACGGGCTCGCCTGAAGCAGTTGGCGAAGCCGCGCCGCTTCCGCCGCGATCTCCGCGCCGGCGAGGGGCCGGTTCCAGATCGCGATTTCCGCCAGGGTTCCACGCCAGCGCTCCGGCTGCTTTGCCGCGCCGCCGAAGGCGAGGGCGCGCGGGCGCCAGGGAAAGAAGTCTCCGGCGAGCGGAGTCGGTGCCGCCGAGGCTCCCTGCCTGGCGCCGTCGAGAAACGATTCGAGCCGGCCCGGAGAGAAGGTGACGAGCAGGTGCGTCGGGCTGGTCGAGCGAAGGCGCGCCACTTCGGCGGAGATTCCCTCTTTGGGACTGTCCGAAGTGCGAAGGTCGAGGAGAATCCTGTCGCCGGCCTGGCGAAGTGTGAAGTTGCCCGCCCGTGGCCCATCCGAGAAGGCGACGATCGGACCGCGCTCCTGGAGCGAGGCCGGGGTGACAAGGAGCGAAAGGCTCATCTGGTGCTTCGCCATCAGGCCTTCCGCCAGCCGCTGCCCGCTCTCGGGCTTGGCGGCGAAGCTCCCGCCGCCCAGGGCCAAGCCGCGATGCCGATCGATCCAGGCAAGCCCCTGCGGCTCGAGGACCTCGCTTGCACCTTTCGCGGACAGACGATTCTCGGCGTCCGCGCGCTGCCAGAGGAAGACCAGGCCGCGCCCTGCGATCTCTCCTCGCGCCGCCGGAGCGGTCGCGGCGGTCGCGGCGGTAGTGGAGCCAACGGGGCGCCGCCCGCTGCGTCCGGGCAAGGGCGAGCGGTAGAGATCGGGAAAGCGGTCGACGGCCGGGTTCGGAGAGATCGGCCTCCCCGCACCGGTCGGCAGGAGCGTCTCCGGATCGAGGTCGAGCACGAAGATGTCGTAGTCGGCGCGGAAATGGTCGTGCTCGCCGGGCGAGGCGCCGACGGCGAGCAGCGAGTTGTCGTTCGAAAGCGCCGGGAAGTAGACGTAGCCCCGGCCGGCCGGAAGATGCGGGTCGCCCTTCTCGATCACGGTCCAGGTGCGGCGGGTCGCGAGATCGAAGGCATCGATCGGGCCGCCCGCTCCCGCCGACCAGACCGCGAGGCGGCCGTCGTTCGAGAAGGTCGGCTGACAGCCGCCGAGCGAGGGGCGCAGGCGCACTGCCTGGCCGGGACTTGCGTCGGAGAAGGTAGGCGTGTTGCCGCTGCCGATCCGGCCGCCGG
>JAYTAM010000236.1:0-7639 GCA_043737505.1 Thermoanaerobaculia bacterium | reverse complement strand
GGCTCGAGGGGACGAAAACATCCACGGGCTGACGTATGCCGGCGAGTCCGGCGGGCAGATTCCACTGCGTCCAGCCGAGTTGGAGAGCACCTGCGTAGTGGCTCCACTTTTTCCCCACCAGCCTCAGAAAGGCCGCCGGATGACCTGCGATCCAGCCGGCCGCGATTCGATCGCCATGCAGCAGGAAGCGAAGGTGCTCCCGGTCGGTCAGGCTGAACGTCGCTTCGCCCGGCCGGGCAGGGAGGGCCTCCCTCGAAAAAGTTCCTTCCGCACCGTCGTGATTCGCCAGCGCGAGCACCAGCGGCCCGTACATCGTCACCGGCACGAAGCGCGGCAGCGGTTCCGCAAGGCCGCCGGCGAGGCGGCGCTCGGCTTCGCCGAGGCGGATGGCGTTCCGCACCGTCCACGGAAGGACGACCGCGGCGGCGAGGAGTGCGACGACGCCCCACGGGAGGAGCCTTCTCCATCTCCTTGCATCTTTGTCGGCCGGAGCCTCCTTCCAGTAAAGGAAGGCGGCGAAACCGACGATGAGGCCGCCCAGGAGAATGCCCTCGGCGCGGGTCAGCGCCATCGCGCCCCAAACGAGACCGAGAGAGACGATGCGGCCGGTCCTGAGCTCACCCTCCGGGCGGCGGACGACTAGCGTGATCGCGGCAAGGAGCAGCAGCTGGAAGAGGCCGTCGCCGACGGGGGCGACCGCAAGTACATAGAGGCCGAAGTGGAAGGCCGCAAGGAGGGCGGTGACGATTGCCACCGCCCTCCCGAGCGCCGCGGCAGCGGCGAGATAGAGCAGCGCCACCGAGCCGCCGCCGACGACTACGGCGAGGATCAGCTTGATCGCGAGGTGCGGAACGGTCGCCGTCGCCGCGCTTGCGCCCACCAGCACCTGCAGCCCGGCGAGGAAGAAGGCGAAGCCCGGCGGATGGAACGGAATGCCGCCGTCGTAGAGCTCGCCGGCGAGGAGCGCCCGGGCGAAGCGGAAGAAGGTCTCCGAATCCCCCTCGTAGAAGACCGTGTACGGCCACGACCGGTCGGTGCCGGAGAAGACGAAGAGCACCCGCAGCAGGGCGGCAAGAAGCCCCAGGACGAGCGCCCACCTGGCGTCGCTCCACGCGGGGCGGCCGAAAGTAGCGGCGGGAGCGACCGCGGCGGCGGCCGGCCGGCCCTTCGTTCTGGAAGATTTCTTCGCCACGGCGGGCGAAGGGTACCAGAGCCGTCCGGGCCAGCCGAAGCCCGGTTCGGGCTTTTCCTTGTTCGAGCCCTTTCTGTTTGAGCTCTCTTCTATCTGAGCTTTTCCCTGTTCGAGCTTTTTTTCTGCCGAGCCTTTCCGGCAGAATGCACCAGCAGCCAACGGAAGTGGACCCCGGGCCCGAGCGGCCCCAACGATCCAGAGTGGGAGCGCCATGAAAAAGTTCCAGCTGTTCATCGGCGGCGAGGCGACGGAAGCCGCGGACGGCCAGACCGAGCGGATCTCGAGCCCGGCGACCGAAGAGGTTCTCGCCGAGGTGCCGATGGGCGGCGCCGAGGATGTCGAGCGCGCGGTTTCCGCCGCGCACGACGCCTTCGAGAGCTGGTTCGATCGCACTCCGGGCGAGCGCGCCGGAATGCTCCTGAAGCTCGCCGACCGGATCGAGGCCCACGCCGACGAGCTCGCCCTGCTCGAGGCCGCCAACGTCGGCAAGCCCCACTGGCTGGCGAAGAGCGAGATCCCGTTCGTCGCCGACAACCTGCGATTCTTCGCCGGCGCGGCGCGATGTCAGGAGGGCAAGGCCGCCGGCGAGTACCTCGCCGGCTATACCTCGTTCACCCGTCGCGAGCCGGTCGGCGTGGTGGCGTCGATCGCACCCTGGAACTATCCGTTGATGATGGCGATCTGGAAGATCGGTCCGGCACTCGCCGCCGGCAACACCGTCGTCCTCAAGCCGTCGGAGCAGACGCCGCTGACCTCGCTGCGGCTTGCCGAGCTCGCGGCCGACATCTTCCCGGCCGGGGTCTTCAACGTCATCACCGGCTACGGCGAGCCGGTGGGCGCCGGGCTGGTGCGGCATCCCAAGGTCGGGATGGTCTCGATCACCGGCGACGTCGGCACGGGGAGGCTGGTTGCCAAGGCCGCCGCCGACAGCCTGAAGCGGGTGCACCTCGAATTGGGCGGCAAGGCTCCCGTGGTGGTCTTCGACGACGCCGACCTCGAACAGGTCGCCGCGGTTCTCAAGCTCGCGAGTTTCGCCAACAGCGGCCAGGACTGCACCGCCGCGACGCGCATCTACGGCGGACCGAAGATCTACGACCGGCTCCTCGAGACGCTCGCCGGAGTCGTCGAGTCGGTCACCTGGGGGCCGCTCGAAGACGACGACTCGTTCATCGGGCCGGTGGTTTCGAAGGAGCAGCAAGACCGCGTCGCCGGGTTCGTCGAGCGCGCCGTGGCCACCGGCCATTCGCGAGTCATCACCGGCGGCGAACGCGTTTCAGGCAAAGGCTTCTACTTCCAGCCGACGCTCATTGCCGACGCCCGTCAGAAGGACGAGATCGTACAGCGAGAAGTTTTCGGGCCTGTCGTCACGGTGACGCCGTTTTCCAGCGACGACGAGGCGATCCGCTTCGCCAACGACGTCGATTACGGCCTGGCGGCTTCGGTCTGGACGCGCGACGTCGGGCGGGCGCTTTCCGCCGCGCGGCGCTTGCGCTTCGGCACGGTCTGGATCAACGACCACATGCCGCTGGTCTCCGAGATGCCGCACGGCGGCTTCAAGCAGTCCGGCTACGGCAAAGACATGTCGATGTACGCCCTCGAGGACTACACCGTCGTCAAGCATGTGATGGCCAAGCTCGGCTGACTTCGACACAAAGGCGCTGCTGCAGGAAAATCCAAAAAAAGGGAGGACTGGCCCGGATCCCCGAAGAAATCCGGTGCCTGTCCCCCCTCGTCTTGCGCCTCCCGGCGAACCGGGGGCTCCGCGACCTGTTTAGAAGGTCCAGCCCAGGCCGACCGTGTACTGCAGGTCGAGACCGTCGTAGGACTCGATCTGGTCGCCCTCGAACTCCTGGTCCTCGTAATAGCGTGCCTTCACCTCGGGGCGAATGAAGAAGTTCTCCCCTACCTTGGCCATGAAGCCGAGGCCGCCGTTGATCGTGTAGTTGCTGTCGCTGTCCTCGCCATCGTTGTTGTCACCCGGGACGTCGAACTCGACGTCGACGGTGGCGAAGCCGGGGCCGGCGAAGACGTAAAAGCTCTTGCCGCCGGGGAACCACTGAAAGGAGAGGTCCACCAGGAAGAGCTGATACCGCAGGTTGGAGTTCTCGATGTCGAGAAGGTCGTCCTCGAGGTCGATGACTCCCGCCGCCAGCAGCAAGCCGAACTCGTCCGTCGGCTTCCAGCCGAAAGCGCCGCCATAGATCTGGCCGTTGTCTTCGACCGCATCGGGATCGTAGTAGCCGAACTGACCCTCGATCGAGATGTCCGCCGCTGCGGCCGGAACCGCGAGGGTGCAGACCATCAACGCACCCATGAAAGCTCTCTTCATCCATTCCTTGCGCATTTGAAATCTCCTCTTTCTACAGCCGGTTTTACCAAAAGTGAACGAAAGACAGGTCAGACTGTCCGCTGACAGCGCCCGAAAGCGTGCAGACATCCAATTTTACGTACCTGCGCACCCTGTTCGAGCGCAGTCTCGACAGGCCCTGCGAAGAGGATGCCATCTTCGGCAGACCTTCCCGCTTCGAAGCCCGACTCCCCTGTTGGAGTTACGCGATCCAGACGGTCTTGACGTTGACGAACTCGCGGATGCCGGCGAGCGAGAGCTCGCGGCCGAATCCGGAGCGCTTGATGCCGCCGAACGGCAGGCGCGGGTCGCTCTTCACCATGCCGTTCAGGAAGACCGAGCCGGCCTCGAGCTCGGCTGCGAGGCGCTCCTGCTCCCCGGCGTCCTCTGTCCACGCCGATGCACCCAACCCGAAGGACGGATGGTTCGCGAGCGCCAGCGCGGAGTCCAGGTCGCGCACCTTGAAGAGCGTGGCCACCGGCCCGAAGAGCTCGTGGTCCCACGCCGGCGAGCCCGGCGCGGGATCGGCGAGAACCGTCGGGGTGTAGAAGTACCCAGGTCCGGGGAGAGTCCGGCCACCGAGCAACACTTTCGCTCCGGCCGCGACCGAGCGCTCGACCTGCTCCGCCAGCTCGTCGCGAATCGGCGCCGTAGCGAGCGGGCCGATCTCGGTCGAGGGATCCATCGGATCCCCTACCTTGAGCGCCGCCATGCCGGCGACGAAGAGCACCACGAACCGGTCATAGACCTCCTCGTGAACGATGAAGCGCTTCGCCGCGATACACGACTGCCCGTTGTTGATCGTCCGCGCTTTGACCGCCGTCGCCGCCGCCTTCACCAGGTCGGCCGACGGCAGAACGACGAACGGGTCGCTCCCGCCGAGCTCGAGGACGGCCTTCTTGAGCTGCGCTCCCGCCGCGCGGCCGACGGCGACGCCCGCCCCTTCGCTGCCGGTGAGCGTGACCGCAGCGATGCGCCGATCGTCGATCATCTTCGCCACCGCCGCACTGCCGACGAGGAGCGTCTGGAAGCATCCTTCCGGAAAGCCGGCGCGGGTAAAGACCTCCGCAATCGCCAGCGCCGATTGCGGTACGTTCGAAGCGTGCTTGAGGAGGCCGACATTGCCCGCCATCAACGTCGGCGCGGCGAAACGCAGAACCTGCCAGAAGGGGAAGTTCCACGGCATCACCGCGAGGACACAGCCGAGCGGGTCGTAGCGCACGTAGCTTCTTGCGGCGTCGGTCGCGATCGCCTCCGGCGCGAGGAAGGCTTCCGCATGCTCGGCGTAGTAGCGACAGACCGAAGCGCACTTCTCGACCTCGGCGACGGCGGCGCCGATCGGCTTCCCCATCTCCAGGGTCATGATCTCGCCGAAGCGGCGCTTGTCCTGGTCGAGAATCTCGGCAGCTCGGCGCATCTTCGCGGCGCGGGTTGCGAAGTCGACCTGGCGCCAGCTACGGAAGGTGTCGCTGGCGAGCGCCAGCGCCTGCTCGATCTGGCCGGCGTCGGCTTCGGGAAAAGTCTGCAGCGTCACGCCGGTGGCGGGATTGACGGAGGCGATGGCCAAGGTGGGCTCCTCTTCTCTGGCTGGGTCCGTTTCCTGGCCGACGGTCAGGAAAGCTCGGTAAAGGTCACTTGGATACCGCGCTTCGCGAGCTCGGCGAAGAAGCGCTCGAATGGCAGCGACAGCTCGGGGCAGAGGACGCCCGGAGTCGCCACTTCGCGTCGCGCGAGCAGCAGGCCGGCGATGGCGAGCGGTACTCCGGTGTCGAGGGCTCCGGCGCCGAAGCCCCACTCGCGATGCGCCGCGATGATCGACTCTCCGCGGCGGCGGACCGAACGCCCGCCGGCTTCGCCAGTGACATCGACGCGCAACACGTCGCAGTCGTCTGGTTCTCCGCCTGGAGATGCCTGCGCGGCGCCGAGGGCGAGCAGCATCTGTCGCGGCGTGACGCCGCCCAGGATCGGATCGCGGCTGGCGAAACCGAGCTCGACCAGAAAGCGGACCTTCTCCATGAACGTCGGTTCGAACGCCACCTTGAAGCTCGCGGCCTGCAGCCCCGGGAAGGAGCGGGCGAACATCGCGACCTCGGAGTGCAGGGTGTAGATCGCCCGCAACCTGCCGACCGGCGGCGGAAAGTCGATCTCCTCCTCGCCGCTGCGCGGCGGCACCGGGTGCGCCACCCCCGCCTCGACGACGTACGGCTCGAGGGCGAACTCGTCGAGCACGGTATCGAGCGCATAAGGGATCGGCAGCGGGCCCCCGGCGGCGGTCGCCCCGCGGTCGAGACAGCCGACCCGCACGTGCGCTTCGTGCACCCGGTCGAGGTCACGGGCGAGGTAACCGACCATGGCGTTGGTGATCCCCGGCGTCGAACCCATGCCGAGGAGCGCGGGGACCCCCGCAGCGACGAAGGCGTCGTGCAGCTCGAACTGCTTCTGGCTGCCGTGGTAGAGGCCGCCGAGGTCGCTGTACGGCACGCGGGCCGCGAGCGTCGCGCGCATCACCGGCAGGTTCCAGTAGTAGGTGACGCAGTTGAGCACCGCGTCGTGCCCGGCGAGGAGCCGCGCCGTCGCCGCCTCGTCGCGCACGTCGACCTGGGCGAAACGCGCGTTGGCGGTCTTCGGGGCGAACTCGCGGAAGTCCGCCGCCGTCACCTCCGCCTCCGGCGCGAACACCTCGAGATCCTTGAGCACCACCTCCGCCATGGCGCCGGCCGCGCCGAGGACACAGATCCTCACCGGTAGATTCGTTCGATGCTCGGGTGAGCGCAGCACTCGGCGGGGAGAATCATCGCTGCGATCCTATGGCAAGCAGATCGGGGCGAGGGAGGTTGGCCCCCACTAGCGGAAGATCTCGCGTAGCGGATCAGAGGAAGATCGTTTATTCCTGGGAGAAAGCGATGAGAACACGTGCTTCGCAATTCTGGTCTCGCGAGCGGTCGATGATCCTAAGCGTCGCCCTCTTCAACGCAGGACTCTGCCTGCCCGCTATTCCTCAGCAGCTCGGCGCTCAGGTCGTTGCCCTCGGAGGCGAACTTGCGATCGGACCGCCAGGAGAGGAGCAGCTTTACGACGTCTCCTCGGACAGAAGGGGTGCCTGGGGCGTCGCTTGGGACTACCGAGACCCCGAGGACGCGCGCGAGGGCGAGGGTCGCATTCGCCTCCTCGATCGAAATGGCGACTTCGTCTCCGGGACCCTGCGCAGGTTCGAGTGGAGGTATCCCGGCATTGGACTCGACGGAGCGGGCAATAGCGTGGTGGTCGGCCTGAACTGGCGCTCCGAACTTGGCGGTTACGAACTCGGAGCCTCTTGCGTGGACTCGACGGGCAGGCCGCGCGGCGACGTTCGCGTCGACAGCGGACACATCTCTCCCGGTACCCGGCAGCCTAGCTGGCCAGACTTGGCTGTCGATACGGACGGCACTTTCGTCGTGGCCTGGCAAGAAGATCCACAGGTGGCCGGTGTGCAGCCGAGTGTCTTCTTCCGTCGCTTCGATGCCGAGTGCCGAGCGCTCGGAAATGTTCAATCGCTCGGAGGCGTCGGATCAGTCGGACGCCGAGCGCCCCAAGTAGCGAGACGCCAGGGAGGCGGCTTCATACTTTTCTGGCTCGAGGGCCCGGGCTCGGCGGCTCCTAGGCTGGTCGCGCAGATCTTCGACCCCCAAGGGAGCGCGCTCGCGCCGGCATTCGTGGTGGCTGGTAACAGCCTGTGGATCGACTTCGCCGAGGCGATCGTCGCGCCCTCCGGCGACATCGCGGTGATCTGGCGCGCGGGCTTGGAGGGCAGCTCCGGCGCATCAGTTCTGGCGCGCGTTTTCGCGGATGGCGGTGGCCCGCTGGGACCTCAATTGACACTTCGCGACTCCGATAACTTGCTCCCACTCGACCTCGGGCTTGCAATCGTTTCCGGGTCGTTCTTCGCGGTTTGGCGCGAGAGTGGTACCGGCCCGTCGACGACGGCGATCTATGGGCGCCAGTTCGGTGCGTCACTTCCGCTCGGCGACACCCTTCTCGTCAGGCCCTCAAACACCGGACCGGACCTGCGTGGCGTTGGGGTAGCAGGGCTGACGGGAGCGGAGTTCGTCGTCACCTGGAAC